>MGTJ01000052.1 GCA_001799395.1 Desulfobacterales bacterium RIFOXYA12_FULL_46_15
CTTCATAAAAAAGCAAGGTTTGTCAGAATTAGTGCAGCAGGACTCCGGGAAAGCCACGTTCACGATGTCATTATTACCAAAGAAGCTCCCAACTACAGAGTTGAAAGCAGTTCATCATAAATGGATCAGGGCGGGTCACCATTTTATCACCTTCACCTTCATACAGAGTTTTCACTGCTTGATGGTGCCATAAGACTGGATTCCTTATTTCAGAAATGTATTGAATACGGCATGGATGCCGTATCAATGACTGATCACGGGACTATGTTCGGTGTTGCGGAATTCTATGAAAAAGCAAAGAAAAAATCCATAAAGCCGGTCATTGGGTGTGAAGTATATGTTGCGCCGAGGACATTAAATGATAGAACTCCGCTGGACAGCAAAGGCTTAAGTCATCTGGTTCTGCTTGCAAAGGACCGGGAAGGCTATGCAAATCTTTGTAAGCTTGTTTCCATAGCCCAGCTCAAGGGATTTTACTATAAACCCAGGATTGACAGAGAGCTTCTTCGGCTTCATTCAAAGGGGTTGATTGGGCTATCGGCCTGTCTTAAGGGAGATATCCCCAAAAATATCCTCCAGAATCGAATGGATGCTGCAGATGATGCAGCAAGATTCTATTTGAATATTTTTGGCGAAGATAATTTTTTTCTTGAAGTCCAGGAAAACGGGATGCCGGTTCAACATAAGGTCAATGAGGGACTCCTGGATATCAGTCAGCGCTTGTCAATCCCCATGGTTGCCACAAATGACTGTCATTATCTTTCCAAAGGAGATGATAAGGCCCATGAAATCCTGCTCTGTATACAGACAGGAGATACTTTTGATAAAAAGGACAGATTCAAATTCGACTCGGATCAGTTGTATTTCAAATCCTCTGAGGAAATGATAAAAAGTCTCGGCCAATACTCCGGTGCCATAGAGAATACAAGGCTGATAGTATCCCGGTGCAATGTCGAGTTTGACGATAAAACATATCATTTTCCCAGATATGCCATATCCCCTGATGAATCTGAAGATGAACTTTTCAAAAAAAAAGCCATGGAAGGATTTGAAGATAAGCTTAAACGGATTAAGACTTCAAATCATGATATTGATGAGAAAGTTTACAGGGATCGAATTGAATATGAGATCGGTGTTATCCTCGGTATGGGATTTTCCGGGTATTTTTTAATAGTAGCCGATTTCATAGGATATTCCCGGAAAATAGGTGTGCCGGTGGGTCCGGGGCGAGGGTCGGCTGCCGGTTCCATGGTTGCCTATGCGATGGATATCACTGCCCTTGATCCCATTGAACACGGCTTGATTTTCGAGCGTTTTTTAAACCCTTCCCGTATCAGCATGCCGGATATTGATGTTGATTTCTGTATTGAAGGCCGGGATAAGGTCTATCAATATGTGATTGACCGGTATGGCGGTCCTGAATATGTCTGCCAGATCATTACTTTTGGGAGGCTTAAGGCCAAAGCAGTCATCAGGGATGTGGGAAGGGCAATAGGCGTTCTTTTGTCTGAAGTGGATGAAATTGCCAAGATGATACCGGATAATGCAAAAAACCTTGAAAAAGCCATTGAAGAAGTTCCCATGATCCGGGAAAAATGTTCGGAATCGACAGAAAAATCCCAAATGCTTGAAATTTCCATGCTCCTTGAAGGTCTTCCACGGCACGCATCCACCCATGCCGCAGGGGTTGTTGTTTCTGATAAGCCATTGAATGAATACCTTCCTTTATATAAGGGAAAAGACGGAGAAACCCTGACCCAGTTTGACATGAATTATGTTGAAAAACTGGGACTTGTTAAATTCGACTTTTTAGGACTCAGAAACCTGACAGTCATTAAAAACTGCATGGAACTCATCAAAAATCAGGGTAAAACTCCTCCTGATTTTCTAAACCTGGATTACACTGATGAAAAGACTTTTGAACTCCTTCAAAGAGCTGATACAACAGGTGTATTCCAGCTTGAAAGTTCCGGGATGAAGGATTTGATCCTGAGACTGAAACCCGGTAGTTTTTCAGATATTGTCGCCCTTGTTGCCCTTTACCGTCCGGGCCCTCTTGACAGTGGTATGGCCGATACCTATGTAGAACGAAAACACGGTCGTGAAGAGGTTATCTATCTGTTTGATGAGCTTGAACCCATCCTGAAGGAAACCTATGGCGTCATTCTTTACCAGGAACAGGTAATGAAAATAGCCGGTGTCCTAGCAAATTATTCAATGGCTGATGCAGATGGTCTTCGTAAAGCCATGGGAAAAAAAATTGCTTCCATGATGGAGGCCCACCGGGAGCTTTTCCTGAAAGGTGCCAAGGAAAATCGCAGAGATCTGAAAAAAGCCTCTGAACTATTTGATCTGATGGAAAAATTCGGCGGATATGGATTTAATAAATCCCATAGTGCTGCTTATGCCCTGATCGCTTATCAGACAGCCTATTTAAAAGCAAATTTCGCCCTTGAATTCATTGCAGCTCTGATGACCAGTGAAAAGGGCAATTCCGATGCCGTTATCAAATACATGGAAGAATGCAGGACGCATGAAATAAAGGTTCTGCCCCCGGATGTCAATAAAAGTAATGCCCATTTTACGGTTTCGGACGGGTGTATCCGGTTTGGGCTTGCTGCTGTTAAAAATATTGGTGAAGCAGCTATCGAATCCATTGTTGAGGCAAGAAAAAATTCAGGTGAATTTAAAAATCTTTATGATTTCTGCGAACAGGTCAATGTGGGCAAGGTAAACAAAAAAGTAGTTGAAGCGCTTATCAAATGCGGGGCCTTTGATTCAACTCAAAAAAAACGAAGCCAGATGATGGCGGTGCTTGAAGATGCACTTGACCACGGTTCCAGAATCCAAAAGGAAAAGGCCGATTCCCAGCTTGATTTATTTGCGGATTCCAATATGGGAGCTTTGCTGCCGGTTAGTACTCCTGTACTGCCGGAGATTGAAGAGTGGGATGATCAGATGCGACTTTCCTTTGAAAAGGAATCACTGGGGTTTTATGTTTCAGGACACCCTTTGGATAAATATAAAAAAATCATTCAAAAATATACGTCAGTGAATTCCATTAATATCCATGACATTTCAGACGGCAAAATGATTCGCATGGCCGGAACCATAAAACCTTTAAAACTTCATAAGACCAAAAAAGGTGATATGATGGCATTTGCCGCCATTGAAGATCAGTCCGGCAGTATTGAAGTTGTTGTTTTTCCGGATCTTTATGCTGGGACCCATCAATATATAGTTGATGAGGCGATCGTGATCCTGGAAGCACTGGTTCAAAAAAAAGAAAATATAGTCAAATTGATTGCAGAAAAAATCGTCCCCATTGACAAAGCATCGGAAGAATGGGCAAGCGGGTTAATTATCAAGCTTGATGCTAAAAAAAATTCACTCAAAACACTTGAAGAGTTAAAAACCATTTTAAAGAAATTTCCTGGCGATTGTCCCACTTTCCTGAATATAGAGATGGAAGATACAGCGCCATTGATCATGAAACTGGCTGATGACTATCATACGGCAACGGATTCATGCTTCTATAAGGAAATCGAAGAATTGATCGGTGAAGGCAGGATTGAAACAACCTGTTCGCCTGTCAAAGAAAAACAGAAAATCAAGAAAAACTGGAAGAAAAAACAAACCGGCAATTAATTATCGATCTTTATATCATTAATGATTTTGCTGTTTGTATAATATCTCTCTATTTAAAATCATCAAGATCTAAGTCGTCAAGGTCTGACAGATCCATGTCTTTTAATAAATCGTCTTCGTCCGGTGTGATGGTGTCATTCATAGTTTCGGTTTCATGTTTTGTAACAGCAGGGGTAGATGGCTCGGTAGAGAGAGGTTGTTGTTCTTTGATGAAATATTTCTCTTTCAGCATCATTCCCAGCATATACAGGAGGAACCCTAACCCCCCTATATTCAGGACAATTATTACAATTCCAATGGTTTTTTTTAGAAGCATGGCATTTCATATGTTAAGTTAATCGTTTGACGCAAAAGACTTTAGTGTTTATATATAATTTTTATTTATGATACAAGGACCTTGGTTTTTTTATTTGAAAGGAAGATAAATGAGCTGGCTTGGAAAAATGATAGGGGGAACCATCGGGTTTGCTTTGGGGGGACCTTTGGGTGCAGTGGCAGGTGCAGCCTTCGGGCACACATTTGTGGATAAAAAAGAAGAAAGATACCTGTCATCACGGCCGGGTACCCGGGAAACCCTTTCTTCAAACGAAGAAGCCCAGCTTGTTTTTTTTACGGCTGTTTTTTCCATGCTGGCAAAATTATGCAAAGCAGACGGCAGGGTATCGGAAAATGAAATTTCTGCAATCGAAGCTTTTATGAAACGAGATCTCCATCTTGATTTGAACAGCCAGTCAACAGCAATCAATATTTTCAAACAAGCACTGAACTCCCCGGAAAGCTTTGAAGGATTTGCCATACAGTTTTATTCTACATTCAGAACCCAGTCTAATATCATTGATCTGATGATGGATATCCTTTTACGGGTTTCTACAGCAGACGGAAAGATATCCAATGAGGAAGAAACCATCCTGTTATCGGCTATAAGGATTTTTAATTATTCTGATTCAGATTATGAAAGGTTTAAATCAAGATATGTCAGAAAAACCAACAAATATTATGCAGTTTTGAAATGTGATGAAACCGCATCTGATGAAGAGATTAAAAAACAATACCGAAAGCTTGCCACGGAATATCATCCTGACAAAATTGAAGCCAAAGGGCTTCCTGAAGAGTTTATTAAATTTGCCAATGACAAATTCAGTGAAATTCAGGAAGCCTATGACGCTGTAAAAAAAGAAAGGGGGATTTAAAACAGGCCTTTCTCCTGTGCAATTCTCATATAGGTTTCAACAAGGTTGGCCGGTGGTTCAATTTTTTCAGTTTCCGGTTTATCCCTGAGCGTCATGGCGCCAAACTCACAGACGGTAACACAAAGCCCGCAGCCAATGCATCGGTCAAGATTTACGACGGCAACAATATCTTTTGAATCCATATCTATGGCATCCATGGGGCATATTTCTTCACAGGCCTGACATCCGGTACACTCATCCGGGTTGACACGGGCCTGAAAATTGGAACTCACGATTTTTGCCGGCGCTTCAAATGCTTTTATGTTTTTGAGGATCTGGCAGCAACAGTCGCAGCACAGACAGATATTCAAGGGTTTTTTTGCATTGGATGGCTGGGGAACAAGCCCTTGTTTAACTCCTTCCCGAACAATTTCCAAGGCCTCATCCCGGCTTATGGTCCTGCCGATTCCCCGGCTTTCATAGATATAGGCACCGCCACCGAAAATCAGGCAGGATTCACTGATTTTATTACACCCTTTGCCCATGATAGTGTGCTCTTTGCGGCAGATACAAGGGGCAACCAGAATTTTGGACTGGGACCGGATAATGGCTTCAACCTGCTCATAATCCATGATATTAAGTTCTGTGTTGATGGCTTTTGCAACCGGGACGACCCTTAACTGTTGGGTTTTATTTTTGTACTGATTTTTAATGAGATAAGGGACATATTCATTAAAATCCTGAATCAATTCCTTTGTCAGGCGATTAACCTGGTATTCCCATATGCCCACTACAAAATGAAGCAGCATGAAACTATTGATTCCGTTTTTATAGACGTGAATAATCAGCCCCTTTTTTCCCATTTCAATAAGCATGGGTTCAATTTCCTTTGTATCCCTGTTTGCTCTCTTTGCAATGGTTTCGGCGGTCTCAAGCATCAGCACAAGGGAAAGGGTAAGCTTTGCCTCTTCTTCGGTAAAGAGTTGTTTTAAGATTCTCAGTTCAACCCCTGATTCGGTTTCAGGAAAGCCGCTGGGTGTATGATCAAGATGGACGGCGAGCTTTTTATAAATATTTTCCATAATATGATTCTCCTATAGTTTTCATGATTCTGATATTCTTCCTCTGACAGTCAGCACACTATCACACTGTTCAGGGACGAGATCAAGAATTTTTCCGCAAAGCTCAGGTCTTCCATTTATAAGAACAGTAAGATAATTTGAGGTTATGGCTTTAAGCATGCCTGTTTTTTTATCCGGCTTGTTTTGAACAAGTCCTTCTTTCCTTTTGTTCATATTGGCGTCAATAAAGGCTTTTCGTTTTATTTTATCTAATATATGCATCTTTGCACATCTTTCTTTGATAGTTTTTTCATCTGTTTTTTGATCAAAATGATAAGCAGGGGTTCCTTTTCTGGCAGAAAAGGGAAATACGTGAAGATAGGATATGGGAAGGCTTTTTATTAATTCATAGGTGTTTTCAAATTGTTTGTCTGTTTCTGAAGGAAACCCTATCAGAGCATCAACCCCAATACCGGCAAAAGGAAGGATTTCATGGATCATCTGGACCATATCTTTAAAAAAGATTGAATCATAGGGTCGTTTCATTTTTTTTAGAATATCATCATCCCCGGATTGCAGGGGAATATGAAAATGGTCACATAAAATATTCTCAGGTCGTGCAAGACGGATGATTCCTTCATTGATTTCACAGGGTTCGATGGAACTGAGCCTGACCCTGTGAACAGGGCGCTCTTGATTGATTTGTGTAAAAAGTTCAAGAAGAGATGATTTTTTTTTAAAATCAAGCCCATACATACCGGCATGAATCCCGGTGAGAATAACTTCGTTAAATCCTGAATCCCCCAATTCCCTTAAATGCCGGAACACTTCATGTTTCGGCATGCTTACAGATGACCCTCGGGCATGGGGAACAATACAATAGGTGCAGAAGGCATTACAGCCATCCTGAATTTTCAGATAGGCCCGTGTCATATCACCTTTTACTGCATGACGAAAACCATTAAACGAATTTGATTCAGTGTGATCGATTTTCTTAAATATCAAAGGGATTCGTTCATTCCGGGCAGATGCCACATGATCGGCAATACAGGTCTTGTCCTTATGGCAGACAATATGGTCAATATGATCAATCTTTTTTATGGCTTCAGGATCAGTCTGGGCATGACACCCTGTTACAATGATTTTTGCGTTTGGGTTTTCTCTTACGATTTTACGTATGGCCTGCCTTGACTGCATACCGGCTTTGGAAGTCACGGCACAGGTATTAATGATAATCACATCAGCGTTTTCCCCTTTTTCCCCTTTGAGCCATCCCTTTTCTTCAAGACTTGATGCAATACCGTCACTTTCATAGTGATTAACTTTACAGCCCAGGGTTTGAATAAAAAATGTTTTCATTGAATCATACCGGCGCCGAGCACTCTGACATTTTTATAAAATACGGCCGCCTGTCCCGGGGTTACAGCGTTCTGAGGCTCATTAAAAATAACCTCTCCGGAAAAACCTTTCATTATCAGTGTGGACAAAGCACCCTTATGGCTGTACCGAATTTTTGTAACAATATCCGGAATGATCCCTTTAGTTTGATCATTCCAGATTATCTCTTCTATTTTAAAGCTTTTAGTGGAAAGATCTTTTTTAAAACAAACCTCCAGAATATTGTTTTTGATATCAATCCGTTTTACGTAATAGGCTTCACGGGCAGGCGAGTTGATACCCCTGCGTTGTCCAATGGTGTACTGATGAAGGCCACTATGACGCCCCACGATTTTCCCGTCCATATCCACGATATTACCATGCTCGGATTTCAATTTTTGTTTTTCCAGGATAAATTTCCCAAAATCATTGTCATGAATAAAACAGATATCCTGACTTTCACTAGGCTGAAGCGGCCTAATGCCTTTTGCTTTGGCAAAGATTTTGACATCTTCTTTCATCATACCGGCCAGAGGGAAAATAATTTTTTCAAGTTGTGAACAGGTTAACATGGAAAGAAAATAGCTTTGATCCTTTGAAGGGTCTGAGGCTTTCTCAAGATAGGCCCTTCCGGTTTTTCCGCCAGAAAAAGAAAAAGAATTAATCACAGTTGCATAATGGCCTGTGGCAAGAAAATTTGCTCCCATTTGTGCAGCCTTAGTCATCAGTTCTCCGAATTTGATTTCCTTGTTGCAGACAATGCAAGGGTTGGGGGTTTCTCCCTTTAGATAAGTCCGGGTAAAATAGGAGATAACCTTTTCTTCAAAGGCCTTTGAAAGATCAACACAGGCAACGGGAAACCCAAGCTGATGTTCAAGTGAGGATACATCAAGCGGTTCTTTTTCATAACCGGTTCGAAAATGGATACCAAATACATGTTTGTATTTTTGCTTTAGAAGATATCCTGAAACAAGGGAATCAATCCCGCCACTCAGTGCAATTGCAATAACCGGGTTGTTCATCAGGCAACATCTTGGGTTTCAGCAGAAAAAAGTCCCATAGCCCGTGTCGGGCAGGTGACCACGCAAAGTTCACATACACTGCATTTGTCCTGATCAAAAATCACTTCCATCTGAGGCCTCTTAATATATAAAGCTTCAGTGGGGCATACAGCAGTGCATGCGCCGCAATGGGTACAAATTTCCTCATCTTTATAAATTCGGTGTTCAGGGCTTGAAACAGAGACTCCCTGCTCCTTCAGAAAATTAACCCCCTTGTTAAAGGCAGCCTTGGAAACCGATGATATTTCCAGAACCATATATCCTTCTTTTTTATTGGATATCTTGGCGCTCAAAATGTTGAACAAGAGATCGAATTTTCTGGTCAACTGACAGACCAGTGCTTTCTGAGCAACTTCCCTTGGAAAATTGAGTATGACTATTTTTGAATACAAAATAATCCTCCGATTTTAAATCATAATCCATATTTTTTTTAAAAAATCTGACTTTAAGTATTATTCTTTACAAGGTCAATGTATATTTTTGCATTGATCCGTTATACAATAATTTCTATTGATTAACAATCTTGTTTAAAGGCATGGGAATGAACAAATTCGTTTTTGAACTATCAGGTTATACCATGAAAACCTTTTCAGGGTTTTCAAAAGCGAATATAAAAATATTTGGGAAAGAAAATATTCCGGACGGCTCGATAATTTTTACAGCCAATCACTTCACAAGAATCGAAACCATATTTCTTCCATATCACATTCATAATCTCACACATCAAAAAATCTTTTCCCTTGCAACCGCCGAATTATTCAATATTCCGGTTCTCAAGGGATTCATAGATACCCTCGGTGCCACATCAACAAAAGATCCAAACAGGGATGAATTGATTTTAAAGACTCTTTTATCCGGTGAAGCTCATTGGATCATTTTCCCGGAAGGCATGATGGTCAAGAATAAAAAACTGGTTAAACAGGATCAATTCACCCTGACCGAAGAGGGATCCGCGAAACGACCGCATACCGGTGCTGCCGCCCATGCCCTGAGGTGTGAATTTTACCGTGAAAGGTTAAAACGATTGAAAAAAATGGGGGTGCCAGAATATGAAAGACTTCTATCTTCTTTTGACATCAACAATGTTGATGATATAGAGGGAATCCTTTCAAGGGAAACTTCTATTGTTCCGGTCAATATTACCTATTATCCGGCAAGCCCAAAGGAAAACATATTGAGCAGGATTGCTTCAATATTAATGAAAGAACCATCCAAAAGGGTTATGGATGAATTGATGACGGAAGGTAATATGCTGTTTTCCAATATCGATATCACTATTCGATTCGGAGAGCCCATAAAAATGCGGCAATATCTGAATAACCCTTATTTTGAGAGCATGCTTACCGTTAAGCGGAAGATTAAATTTGATGAAGACATTAGCTCCAAACAAATTTCCAGAGAGATATGCATTCAAATCATGGAAAAATACATGTCTTTAGTATATGCCATGACATGTCTCAATTATGATCATATTCTTTCCTGCATTCTCAAACATTTTCCCTACCGAAAGGACGGGATTGATATCTATGAATTCAAATGCAAGGTATATGATGCAATCACTTCCCTTGTTTCAGGGAGATATTGTTATTTATCGGATGATTTATTATTAAATCAGATCCACCTTTTAACTGATGATCGGTTTAAACGATTCATGGATTTTCTTTCCCTGGCTGAAACTACAGGGGTAATTCAGATAAAAGACAATAAAATTATCAAAGATCAGACAAAATTTATAACCCCTTTTGATTTTCATACCATAAGGATGGAAAATCCAATTCTAGTTATGGCAAATGAAGTGGAGCCGCTCAAAGATGTGGAGGAATTCTTAAAAAAACTGGCTCAAAAAACAAAACCGGAAATTATGGATATGGTCAAAAACAGTATAATTGAAAAAATTAACTCTGATTTTTTAAAGGATTATCAGGAGTATTATAGAGAAGGCGAATCAAAGGAAAAAAGCATTGGAAGCCCAATATTCCTGAAACAGGAAAAGGAGGACCCCGGTATCCTTTTGATTCATGGATATATGGCGGCCCCGGAAGAGATGAAAACCTTTGCATATTATCTTTTTAAGAATGGGTTTACGGTTTACGTGCCAAGATTGAAAGGACACGGCACCTCACCTGAGGATCTTGCCGGAACAAAATATGAACAATGGATAGAATCCGTGGAAGAGGGCTTTGTGGTGTTAAGACATTCATGTGGAAAAATCATTGTGGGTGGTTTTTCAACCGGAGCAGGCCTTGCCCTGGATCTATGTTCCAGGGTAGATGACATCAGGGCTGTTTTTGCAGTCGCACCTCCCATGAGGCTTCAGGATTTCGGGTCATATTTTGTTGGTGCCGTCGATTATTGGAATACAATGATCAAAAAGATTCATCTCAATGTCATAGCCAAAGAGTTTATTGACAATACTCCTGAAAACCCCCATATCAATTATTTTAGAAATCCTGTTGCCGGGATTCATCAACTTGAAAAATTCATGGACTCCATTGAGCCCAAATTGGAAACCATTCATAATCCGGCCCTGGTTGTCCAATCCAGAAAAGACCCGGTCGTAAACCCCAAAGGGGCTCTCAAATTGTTTGAAGGACTTGGATCGGAAACCAAGGAATACTATATCTTTGATTATAACCGACATGGAATTTTAATAGGCGAAGGTGTTTTAAGGATTTACAAGTCTATCGAAAATTTCATCCGGCAGTGGATTTGATTGAAAAAAAAGGCACTTCAAACCAAGTTTATTGACTTAAAGTGCCTCACAAAGGTCAGTGCAGAACTGTTTTTTTTAAATAATCAACCCTCTTCCGATATCATCATCGTTGATGAATCAAGCTTGAACTTCAGATCGGTTCTTGCCCCGTCTTTCAGAATAATTGCTTCTATCTTGTCTTCGACAGGGTTAAGAAAGAGGGCTTTGTCAAACAGAGTCTTATAATTCTCAAGCTGAATTGGAAACCCATCTGCGCACAATTTTTCCTCCCTGTGACATCTGATTGAAAACCATATAAAAACAGAAAATTCCTGACTCAGATGATCCAGTTTTTCGAGAATGGCTGAAACATCTTTGTCAAAATTCAAGCCATCCATGACAATAATGGATGGCAGGGCAAGATCTGCTTTTTTAAAGCTTTTCAGATATTCTCTGATCTTTTCCGTATCAAAGGTCAATTCATTATAGCTGATGCCGACTTTATTGGGGTATATATCCTCCCAAAGTCTCAATGCTTTCTGAGGATCTACATACCCGATACTGTCAATAAGATTGGTGTATCCGTCACTATATCTGAGGTTAATTTTTTCTATGGGTTCAACAAGGCTGATATGGAGTATTTTTTTGTTCCTCAGGAGCTGGGTAATGGCAATCTGTACAAGAAAACTGGTTTTTCCGACACCGGCCCTGGAAATAACTGCTCCGAATCGGCCGTCTTGAATGTTTTCAATCCCAAGGGTTTTTGAAACCGGGCTTTTGAGAATGAGATCTTTTTTTAACATGCTTCCTATCTCCCAATATGGTTTATTATTTTTTAGATTTTTCTTCCAGTTTTTTTCTGACAATCTCTTCTGCTACAGATTGCGGTACCTGTTTATAGGCTGAAAATTCCATGGTAAACTGGGCTTTACCCTGGGTGGCGGAGCGAAGAATAGTTGAAAATCCGAACATTTCCGATAAAGGCACCTGGGACTCAACGACCGACATGACTCCTTCTTCCTGAGAACCCTGGATAATTCCTCTTCTCTGGTTAATCAGCCCCATGCAGGAACCCTGAAATTCATTGGGAGTCTCAATAACCACCTTCATGATGGGTTCTTTTATAACCGGTTTGGCTTTTGCATAAGCCTCAAGAAATCCTCCCCTTGCCGCTGCCTTGAAGGCCATATCAGAGGAGTCAACTGCATGATAGGCACCGTCTTCCAGGGTGACTTTGATGCCTGTGACAGGGAATTCTAGTTTGGGGCCTTTTTCCATGCAGGCTTTGAACCCATGTTCACAAGCGGGAATGTAATTGGTGGGAATCCTGCCCCCGGTGACTTTGTTGACAAATAAAAAATCTTCATCACAAGGCTCAAGGAATCCTGATACACGGCCATATTGACCGGCACCGCCGGTCTGCTTTTTATGGGTGTAATTAAACAAGGCTTTCTGGGTAATGGTTTCCCTGTAAGCGACCCTTGGCTGTCCAGTAATAACTTCGGCGCCATATTCTCTTTTCATTCTTTCAACATAGACTTCAAGGTGAAGCTCACCCATTCCCTGGATAATGGTGTCACCGGTTTCATGATCCACATAGGTTTTAAAAGTCGGATCTTCTTTTGTAAACCGGTTAAGTGCCTTTGACATATTGATTTGTGCTTTATTATCCTTTGGCACAACGGAAAGTGAGATAACCGGTTCCATGATATGCATGGCAAGAAGTGTATAATTGATTTGAGGTGAAACAAAGGTATCACCGGAAGCACAGTCTATCCCGAACATGGCGCCGATATGTCCGGCTGGAACTGCTTCAACATCTTCCATCTGATTTGAATGCATCCGGATCAGCCTGCCAGCCTTAAATTTTTTTCCATCCCTTGAATTGATCAGGGTATCCCCTTTATTGATGCATCCCTGGTATACCCGGATATAGGTTAACTGTCCATACTGACCGTCCTCCAGCTTAAATGCAAGGGCAACCGTGGGTTTGTCAAAACTGCTTTCCAGGATAACGGCCTCTTCATTGTTGTTCATATCAATGGCCTGATTTTCGATATCAAGAGGGGATGGAAGATAGTCAACAACGGCATCCAGAAGGGGCTGTACGGCTTTATTTTTGTAAGCTGAACCCAGAAACACAGGTGTCATCTGCCGAGATATTGTTCCGATTCGAACCGCTTCCATAATCAGTTCCGTTGTGATTTCTTTTTCTTCAAGAACGGCATCGGTGAGAGATTCGGAAAAAAAAGACACTGCATCAATCATTTCTTCTCTGGCCTTCCGGGCGTCATCCATCATATGGGCCGGGATATCTTTGGATAATACTTTTTCGCCATTATCGCCTTCGAAATATAAAGCCTTCATGGAAACCAGATCAATTATGCCTTCATGTTTGTCCTCAAGCCCTATGGGAAGCTGCATGAGAACGGAATTGTGGCCAAGCTTATCCCTGAGCTGGGTACAAACCTTGGCAGGGTTTGCTCCGGATCGATCACATTTGTTTACAAAGGCAATACAGGGAACCTGATATCGTTTCATTTGCTGATCAACGGTAATGGACTGGGATTGAACCCCGGACACGGAACAAAGCACTAGGATAACGCCGTCAAGAACCCTTAAGGAGCGTTCGACTTCAACAGTAAAGTCAACGTGGCCCGGAGTGTCGATAATATTGATATTGTGCTTGTCCCATTCACAATAGGTGGCGGCTGAGGCAATAGTAATCCCCCTTTCTCTTTCCAGCTCCATGGAATCCATTGTAGCGCCAACCCCGTCTTTGCCCCTGACTTCATTAATCTTATGGATTCTTGCAGTGTAAAAAAGAATTCTTTCCGTCAGGGTGGTTTTACCGGAATCAATGTGAGCACTGATTCCAATGTTTCTAACTCTTTTTAAATCTCTGATCATTTTAAAACATCCTTAAATATAATAATAAAATCCGCCTTTGTGACAATCTCTAAATGCAATCGTTTCTAAAGGCTTTGCCGTATTTTGATATTGCCAAATTATTACGATTTTGTTAGTGTGAGCACGATACCAAGTAACTTATAAAAGGTGACATTTTATATTTAACTCTTTAATTTGTCAAGAAAAAATTAATCATTATATATGGATTATGGTGGTTCATCTGCAGGAACAATTCATAAAAAAATTTAAGCACCATCTTGAAAAATCATTGAAAACAATTAATATCACACTTTCAGAATTCCAGATGGACAGAATGGCCGGCCATGCATCAGAGCTGATCACATGGAATCAGAAATTCAATCTTACAGCTATAAAAGATCCATTTGAAGTTGCGGAAAAACATTTTTTTGATTCAATTGCGGCTACCTTATTTCTGGGTCAGGAAAAATCGCTGGTGGATATCGGGTCTGGGGGAGGGTTCCCCGGTATACCCCTGAAAATCATGAACCCGTCATTAAAAATGATTATGATTGACGCTTCACGGAAAAAAGTCAATTTTCTTAAACATGTCATCCGTATGTTAAAACTCGAAAATATCGATGCCGTCCATGCCAGGGTTGAAAATCTGAAAACGGATGAGGCATTTTTAAAATGCCATGATGGAGTGATTTCAAGGGCTTTTACAGAACTTGAGCGGTTTGTTGGCCTTTCATTACCATTATTGAATCAAACCGGAAGAATTTATGCCATGAAAGGAAAACATCTGGAAATGGAAATGACACCGTTTCTGTCCGACAGGTTTGAATACAAAACCGGTCATTATCTGCTTCCTTTTGAAAAAGCAGACCGCT
>MGTJ01000053.1 GCA_001799395.1 Desulfobacterales bacterium RIFOXYA12_FULL_46_15
GTTTGTTTGTGAACGTTGAAACAGCCTGTATGCTTGCCGAGCCCGATGGCCATCATCTTCATGAGCCCGCTTTCAATGGGGCCTTCAAACTCGGTATGGGGTTTGATCCGGTTCATGACCACCACCTTGTCCGCTGTTGCGGCATGTTTGTCCACCAGTACCGGGAACCCGTGGGACGACACCCCGATCTGCACGACTTCCATGGAGGAGAGGATGGGGACCCCCATGGTGTCTTCCGAAATTTTCAGGCTTTTTAAAATTTCAAGCTGGCCCAGGGCATCCCCATTGCCGTGGCTTCCCATGGCCGGGACAATAAAGGGGAGAGCTTCATGGGTTTTCAGGACATCAATGACGGTTTTCAGGATCAGGTCAATATGGTTGATTCCCCTGCTGCCTGCGGTAACGGCAATCCTGTCCCCGGGTTTGATCCGGGAAGCAAGATCAAGCCCGGACAATTCCCGGATCACAGCGGCCCGGATATCGTCAATTTTCGGGGCATCCATTTTTCTCTGGATGCAATACATGTGAGGAAATTCCATGATATTCTCCTTAAAAAAAAATCATTGCTCAGCCGGTGATAACATATACGATCATCTGTCTCGGGCCATGGGCTCCATGGACCATGACAAGTTCGATATCGGCTGTTTTACTGGGGCCGGAGATAAAGGTCATGCAATTGGTCAGCCCCTGTTCCTTTTCTTTTGGATCGAATTTGAGTCTGAAATAGAGTTCTGAAAGGCTTTGAATGATCTGATCCATTTTTATGACAGCCACATGAACGGAAGGAACAAGGGAGACCGCCCTGGGCCGGCCGGGCCCGGATCTCATCACAAGGGTTGCGGATTCGGCCACACAAAAATCCGCTGTCGTGATTCCAATATAGGATTCAAGGAGGTGACGCCTTTTTTCCTCTCTTTCTTCCAACCCGGGTGCCGGGGATGACTGGGTGATAAAAAGGGCAACGTTGTCAGAAGCCAGTTGTTCTTTAAGACCCAGTTGTTCGATCAAGGGGTCCTGCCAGGCTATTACGGATTTTTCTATTCCCCATTCAGGCTCTGTCTTGAGGATCAGCTCCCGGACGGCGCTGCCGGCCAGGGAGCCTGTTTCCACCGGGATGACCTTCATATTCACAAGTGCTGCCTGCTCCATAAAAAGATCCAGCAGTTTTGTTTGATCTTGTCTGTTCCTGCTGCAATACAGGCTGAGGCGGTGTTCAAGATCCGGGGGCGGCGCCTGGGTCAGCACGGACTGATCCGGCAGAACAGACCCGGAGGGTCTTCCCAGGGCTTTTTGAATATTTGTGATAAACTCATGTTCCCCTGTTTTTTTCTGATTCCCGGAAGGCATCATGATTTCTGGTTCCTGTTTTTCCATAGGGTTAGAAAATTTGTCCGGGCAAGCGGTTTGATATCCCGGCTCTGGGTCCATCCTTTGAACACAAAAGGGATATGGGATATCATACCCTGTTTGCGGGGCAGCCATTTCTGGAAAAAGACACCTGCCTTCATGGCCAGGTCATACAATTTTCTGTTCCGGATCAGAATGGAAAAAATTTCAAACAGGAATTTTTCCCTGGGGTTGACCCTGGTAACTGCCCATTGATGATCACCGTATGCCGCTTTGGCCCTGAGAGCCAGAAGCATCCGGGGCAGGTCAATATCGACGGGGCAGGCTTTTTTGCAGGCGCCGCACAAAGGTTCTCCCAGGAATAGATCCTTGGCCCGGTTTATCCCTGTCAGCAAGGGGGTGATAACGGCGCCGATAGGCCCGGAATAAGGGTAGCCGTAACTGTGGCCGCCGATTTTTCCATAGGCCGGGCATACGTTGAGACAGGCGGCACACCGGATACAGAAAAGAGCTTCCCTGAACTCGGGGTCGGCCAGTATCCTGGAGCGGCCGTTATCCAGGATGACCAGGTGGAATTGGTCCGGCCCGTCGAGCTGGTCCGGGGTCCTGGGACCGCCGATATAACTGACGTAACCGGCCATGTTCTGGGCCGCCGCCCCCCTGGACAAAAGACGGAACAGCACATCATGATCTTCCAGCCGTGCCGTCACCCGTTCCATGCCCATGAAGGCCATGTGAATCTTCGGCAGGGTGGTGGACATGCGGATATTGCCTTCATTGGAGACCGTGGTAATATGTCCGGTTTCAGCACAGGCCATGTTGCACCCGGAAAGTCCCATGCCGGCTTTGAGGAATTTTTCGCGCAGAAATTTTCTGGCAGCCTGGGTCAGGACAGGGGGATCTTCGCTATAGGGAATCCCGAGTTTTTCCGTGAACAGGCGGCCTATTTCCTTGCGGGTCTTATGGATGGCCGGGGCAATGATGTGGGAGGGGGATTCCCCGGCCAGTTGAATGATGTATTCGCCCAGATCGGTTTCATTCACCTCAATGCCGTTTGCCTCAAGAACCTGGTTTAATCCGATCTCTTCGGTAACCATGGATTTGCCCTTGACCACCATCTTGATCCGGTTTTCGCGGGCCACTTCCAGGCAGTAAGCCGTGGCTGCTTCAGCATTCCGGGCAAAGAAAACCTTGCCGCCCCTGTCACGGATCTTTTGGGCCAGAACCGGCAGCAGTATATCCAGGTTGTTGACGGCAAATTCCCTTATCTTATGGGCTTTGAGCCTTAAATCCGGTCCCTCGGCAAGTTTCTGGTAGCAGAGTGCCGTTGCCGGTCCCAGCCGGTTCTGGACATTGGAAAGCGCATTCTGCAAAATGGGGTCGCCAATGGCCTTTACTGCATTTTGTTTATAATATTCGGTTTTGATCTCAGCCATGCGGATTCCTTTATGGTCCTGCCAGCAATTGGGCAATATGCAGGGTTTTAATGGAAACATTCTTTCTTTTCAACATCCCCTCGATATTCATCAGGCAACTGATATCACATCCGACCACTGCATCTGCCCGGGCCGCGATGATATGGGCTATTTTTTCTTCCAGGATGGCAGTGGAAATATCCGGAAATTTTACAGAGAACAGGCCCCCGAAGCCGCAGCATTTCTGGGCATTTTCCATTTCAATGAGTTTTAATCCCCGTACTTTTGTAATGAGTTTCCTGGGCTGATCAGCCACGCCAAGGTTTCTTAAAAGATGGCAGGAGTCGTGATAGGTGACCGTTCCCTCAAAGCTTGCCCCCACGTCTTCAATTTTAAGGACATCCACGATATATTCCGTCAGTTCAAAGATTTTGCGGCTCACGGCAAGGGCTCTTCTCTGCCAGGCCGGGTCATCCTTAAAAAGAACGGGGTACTGGTGTTTAACCATGTCGACACAGGAGCCGGACGGGCAGACAATGACCCGGGCCTTTTCAAATATTTCAATAAACCGCCTGGCTGCAACCAGGGCTTCCCTGCGATATCCGGAGTTAAAAGCAGGCTGTCCGCAACAGGTCTGGTCCATCGGGATGTCAACCGGGATATTCAGGTTTTCCAACAACCGGACCACAGCCTCACCCACTTTTGGATACATGCCGTCCACCAGGCATTGGATAAACAGGGTGACGGGTTTGTCATTACCCATGATAGGACCTCTTTTGTATGATGATTATGAAAATTAAAGGGATCATGATGGTAAATCCTTATCCATAGGCTATGGACGGCAGCCAGAGAACCAGCCCGGGCCATAACATGCAAATGATTAATCCGATGAGCTGCAGGATAATAAAAGGAACCACCCCTTTACAGATATCTGCAAGGCTGATTTCAGGCGGTGACACCCCTTTCAGGTAAAAGATGGCAAACCCCACCGGCGGTGTAAGAAAGGATGTCTGAAGGCTGACCGCCACCAGGATGGCAAACCAGACCAGTTCAGGCCGGTCAACCCCCGCGCCCATATCAAAATGCAGCCCCAGGGCGGACACCACAGGAGACATGATGGGCAGGATAATCAGGGTGATTTCAATCCAATCCAGGAAAAATCCCAGGAAAAACACCATGGCAAGGATAGTTGTGATCAGGCCATAGGGTCCGAAATCAAGCCCAGTAAAGACACCGGCAATAAATTCATCCCCGCCTAGTTCCCGCAGCACCAGGGCAAAACAGGTGGCTCCCACCAGGATGCCGACAATATACCCGGTAGTATTAAAGGTATTATAGAGGACTTCCCTGAAAACTTTTAGACTCAGCCTTTTATTGACCACGGCGAGAATGGTGGCTCCCATGGCTCCGATACCGCTTGCCTCCGTGGGTGTGGCAAGCCCTGCAAAAATGGAGCCCAGAACGGAAAGAATCAATACTGCCGTGGGAAAAATGGTTTTCATCACACGCCAGACCATGATAAATTCCAGCTTCTGCCGGTTTTTTGCCAGGGGAGCGGCATGGGGGAAGATAAAAGCAAAGATCAGGATATACGCCATGTACAGGATGCCCAGGAGAATCCCGGGCAAAAGGGCTCCCATGAACAGATCCCCCACGGACAGGCTAAGCTGGTCTGCCATCATGACCAGCATGATGCTGGGAGGGATAAGGATTCCCAGGGTACCGGATGCACAGACCGTTCCCACGGCCAGGGTTTTGGAATATCCCTGGTTCAGCATGGCCGGAAGGGACAAGAGCCCTAAAAGCACTACCGAAGCCCCGACGATGCCGGTGGATGCGGCCAGAAGAATACCGATGAGCGTCACACTGACGGCAAGTCCTCCCCTGGCTTTTCCGAACAGATCCTGCATGGCAATCATCATTTTTTCAGCAATCCCGGACCGGTCCAGCATTAACCCCATGAAGATAAACAGGGGCAGGGCAATGAGGACCCAGTTATTCAGTACGCTGTATAACCGGTTGATCAAAAGCCCGATGGTCATATAATCGAGGCCCGTAATGGTGCCGAACAGGAGATCCGAACCATACCCGATCAGGGTGAAAAGCATGGCCACCCCTCCCAGGATAAAGGCAATGGGGTAGCCGGTGAACAAAAGGCTGATAAATGTGACCATCATGCTGATGACAAGAATGCCGCTATGATCCATGGGAGGCCTTCCTTTTTTTTAAGTATTCCTTATTTTTTAAATATTCGAAGGCCTGTTTCAGCCGGGATACGGATCCTATGAACAAAAGAAAAAACGCGATGGGGATGATGGATTTGATGGCCCACCGGTAACCAAGCCCCATGGGGGCATCTGACCGCTCCCCCACCCGGAAGGATTCTTCAACAAAGGAAAGGCTGTGCATGAAAATAATAAACAGCATGGGCCAGAGAAGTAAGATGATGCCCATGATTTCTATTTTTTCCCTGACAGGGCGTGAAAACCTTGAATGCAGGATATCCAGCCGGATATGGGAATCTTTAACATATGAATAGGAAAGCCCTATCATAATGATCACGGCATAAAGGTGCCATTGTATTTCTTCAAGAGCGGTAAAGCTCAGATGAAATATATAGCGAAGCACGACCTGAACCAGGATGGTCACAATCAATACCGCAATCAGCCAGGCAGCCGCATGGCCGACACTCAATATCACCCTGTCCGTCAGGTTTGATATTCCTGTTTTTTTATCAGTATCTTCCGTTATGCTCATGGTTTTTTAACCCTCATATCTTGGTTTTTCTGGGTAAAAATCCCAATGATTTCCAATAGGCATAGTCAGCCCTGAATGCGGTCAGATCATCCCATATTTTTTTAAAAGCCGGGCTTTGGGCTGCCTGTTCCTGAGCTACCTCTTTCCAGGTGCGCTCAAACAATGCCAGCATATCGTCAGACCAGTACATGTTGTTAACGCCATGGGTTTCCACATTTTCCCGGATGGCTTTTCCCTGGATGGCTTCACTATGAGAAATGGTGTTGATAATGGTGGCCTTGGTAGCCATTTCAACCATTGCCTTTTGGCCGGGTGTCATGCTGTTCCATGTATCCTTGTTGATGAGCATTTCAAGGATGGTGGCCTGCTGATGCCATCCAGGATAATAATTATATTTTACGATCTTATAAAATCCCAGTTTCTGGTCAATGGCAGGAAAAGAAAATTCAGTGGCATCAATGACCCCTTTTTCAAGGGCCTGAAAAATTTCTCCGGCAGGCAGCAGGCTGACGGCCACCCCGAGTTTCTGCATGACATTTCCGCCCAGTCCGAAAAACCTCATTTTAAGTCCTTTCAGGTCTTCCGGTGAATTGATGGGCTTGCTGAACCAGCCCGATGTTTCCGGGGAAATAATCGCATAGGGGAGCACTTTTACATTGTAACCGGCTTTATCGTACATTTCCTGATACAGGGCCATCCCGTTTCCCTTGAACAGCCAGGCCAGATATTCATCAGCCTCGGGCCCGAAGGGAATGGAAGAGAACAAGGCCGCTTCAGGTATCTTTCCCTGCCAGTAAGCGCCTGAACCAAACCCGGCATTGACTTTTCCCATGGAAACCGCCTCCAGTATTTCAAAGGGAGGAATCAGTTTTCCGGGTTCATAATACTTGATCTGGATGCTGCCGTTGCTGGCTGCTTCAATGTCAGCGGCAAGCGCCGGTATGGAGTCGCCCAGCACGGGCATGGATGTTGCAAAACAGAGCGGGGTCTTTAACAGCAGTTTTTTTTCTTCAGCATGGGCAATAACGGTAAGAATTAAGATAAGACTTGCGATACAAAGGATGTGCTTTTTCATTGAATACCTCCTTGGTTGATGGTGACACAATTTGATGGTCGGATACTCATACCAACAGAATTATGATATGTCAATAAATATTTTAAACATAAAATATAGATAGTTAACTATAATATAATGGATAAAGTTCAATGATATTTACAGGATAATGGTTGTGGTCAGACCAACAAAAGTATGCCTATTGACAAGATGGGGCCTAATTTGATACTCATCATAAAAAACAATTTTTCATGGAGTTCCAGAAAATGGACGGGGTATTTAAAAAAATAAAACTGCAGAAAGTCAGTGAGGAAATTGCAGGTCAGATCCGGGATCTTATAAAGGACGGAAAACTACAGTCAGGAGAAAAATTACCGCCGGAGAGGACATTTGCCGAAATGTTGGGTGTGGGCCGGTCATCCCTGCGGGAAGCCTTTAATATCCTTGAAACCCAGGGGTTTGTGAAAACCAGAAAAAGACTGGGGATATATGTCAATAACCTGAGTACGTCGATTATTTCCGATCCCCTGCGTAAAATCCTTGGGGAAGACAAGCAAAAGCTGCTTCAGCTCTATGAAGTCAGAAAGGACATTGAGCTGGCCTCTGCATGGGCTGCTGCCGAACACCGCACAGACGCTGATCTCAGAAAGATGAAAAACCCCCTGGAAAAAATGGAAGCAGATGCGGAAAAATCAGTGCTGAATCTGTGTGATGACCTTGAATTTCACCTTGCGATTGCCCAGTCGAGCCATAATATTTTCAGAAGTCATATTCTTAAAAATATTTTTGATATTTCAGATGAACCGCTTCAATATGTCAAGGGAATTATGACCAGTGAAAAAGACAGAACCCTGAAACTTCTGGAACAACACCGGAATATCTTTCTGGCTATTGAGAAACAGGACCCTGCACTGGCGCAGAACAGGATGGCTGAACACCTGATCTGGGTGGATCAGAAGTGGAGGGTATTCATGCAAAAAAAAAATCAGGAAGCATGATCCCTATCGGTGCCTTGCTCTGCAACATTCCTAATTTCTTTCTTTACAAAGCATTCAGATTTTTTTAGAATAACATCAATAATCTCAAACAAAAACTGAACCTCAACTCTGATCTGAAATTGATTAAACTGCCTGATCCGGTACTCTTACAAATTTGCTCCCTGTTTGTCTTGTTTCTTTAACCGTTAAAAAAAGGAGAAAAACCATGGTACAGCTTGAGCTCATTGAAAAACTTCATATTTTTAAAGACTTTACCCTTGATGAATTAAAGAAGTTTCCCGAGATCTGTTCAGTTGAAAATTTTCAGGTGGGTGAAAGCCTTTTTTTAGAGGGAGAACCGGCAGAACACATGTGGATTGTAATTGATGGTAATGTGGAGCTCAGGTTTGAGATGCCGGACGCCCGGCAGACAACGCATGAAAACGCACTTTCCTCACATAACAGAGATATCCCGGAATCCCAGATTTTCGGATGGTCCTGTTTTACCCCGCCCTATAAAATGAAACTCTCAGCCTATTGTACTTCCAGACGATGCCAGGTCCTTAAGGTCAATGCAAAAGAGCTGAATCACATTATGGAAAAAGATACGGCCATTGGATTTAAAATCATGCGGTATATTGTCCAGGTAGTGGGCTACAGGTTCAAACAGATGAAAGAAGAAGTTGCCAAATTTATGGGGATCAACCTGATGAATTCCTGGTAGACGGGTGCTTTTTAAAGGGACCTGTTTTTTGGTTTGACTTAAAAACGGAATTGTGACCCAAAAGGATTTAACCCATCAAAAGGAGGCATTTTGAAAAAAAGTTTTTTTAACCTGATTCAGGACGTCCAGAAACAGGGAAAATGCAACCGCTGCGGGGGATGCGTTACTTTCTGTTCTGCTATTAACTATGGCGCATTGAGCATGGATCAAGACGGCAAGCCTTTTTTCGGAAATATCGAAAACTGCATCGAATGCGGACTGTGTTATTCCATCTGCCCGGCAACCAATGAGCTTGAAGGAGAAATCAAAGCCAATTCCCTGTGGAAGGAACCTTTTGGAAACACTATTGAAATTTCCATTACCCATGCAAAAGACAAGGGCATCCATCACAATGGAACGGATGGGGGAGTGGTAACGGCGATTCTGGTGCACCTCTTTGATAAAGGTATGATCAATGGCGCCATTGTATCAAAAAATACCCCGCAGGGCCGGGTTCCATGGCTGGCCAGAACTAGAAAGGAAATCATGGAATCAGCTGGTTCCCATTTTGGCAGCTCAGAAGGAATGGTTCAGTTTGCACGGGAATATTCCACTTTTTCTCCCTCTTTGAAGGCCTTGAACCGGTTTTCGCCCGATAGGCTATCCTTTGTCGGAACTCCCTGCCAGATCGTTACCATCCGGAAAATGCAGGCATTGAAGATTATTCCGTCTGATTCGATCCTGTTCTGCTTTGGCCTTTTCTGTTCCGGGAATTTTTTTTTTAATAAACGCCGCCTCAAGGACCTGGAAGAAAAATATGGTTTTATTGATGATGATGTTATTAAGATCAATATTAAAGATGATTTTATTTTCTCCCTGTCGGACAAGAGGCAGATCCGTATTCCCATTGCAGAAATGTCACCTGTAAAACGGGCGGCATGTAATTATTGCAAGGATTTTTCCGCTGAATTCGCCGATATCTCATTTGGCGGGCTGGGTGCTGAAAACGGCTGGACAACATCCATTACCAGGACCCAGGCCGGAAGGGAGATATTTGAAAGTGCTTTGAAAAATGTATTGACCCCCTATCCGTATAAAGATGATCACCGGTATATTACAAAAGCAGAAGAAAAAATACACATTGCTGCCGGACAAAAAAGACATCAAGCCCTGCAAAATATTGCAGACCGGCAAAAGAGGGGAATCGGAGTCATTTCATGAAAAAATGCCGGAGTAAAATACCATAAAAGCGCCGTACAGGAAACTATGGATAGTAAACAACCCCTGAAATTAAATTTTTTTTAAGGCTTTAGGCCGGATCTGCAATATTCAATTTTTTATAAGAATCAAATTTTAAATTGACCTTTTGCCCAACCCGGCTCTCCTGCATCAGGTATTTGAAAATTTCGGGATCATGCCTGGTTTGGGCAATAAACCGTTTATCATCCTTTGTCTTTCCATAAATAACCGCATAGGACGGGGTCTGGCCTGCGGAAAAAATAACAGTATAGGTTTCGATGACGCCGGGGCCGTCAGCTCTTTCTTTGCATACCAGGGGATTTTCTCCAGCCAGGGGATCTTTCCGATCTATGCCATGGTCCTCCACAATCATTCTGGGATTCGGCTTGGAGCCGTAAATACCGGCTGCATGTTTGTGCATAAACCAGCCAAGAGCTGTGACAAGTCCGTTTGAATTTTCTCCGCAGGCAATCTTTTCTGCAAGCGTTGCAACGGCATGGAGATTGTAATTGTTGCCAGGACCCCCGAAAAAGCCTAAACCTCCTGTAAGGGTAAGGGGTCTTGGGTCATCATCCTTAATCCCGATCATCTTTTTTGCAATTGAGACGGCACAGGGAAAGCAGGAATAAAGGTCAAAGCAGTCCACCTTTTCCAAAGGGGTGGAAGACCGCATCAGGGCTTTCTTGACTGCGGCCCTGAGTGGCGGGCTTGAGGTAAAATCGGTTTTCTGGATCATGAACCGCTGCCGGTCTTCAGCATACCCGCCGCCAAGAAAATAGACCTTCTGCCGGTTTTTAACTTCATATTTTTTGGCTTCTGACTCAGACATCAGGATGATTGCAGCGCCCTGATCCACGGTGACAAAGGAATTCATGAGTTTGGTATAAGGAAAGGCAATGGGTCTGTTCAAAGGGCCTGGGGTGATGATGTCTTCAGGTGTTTTTATTGTTTTTGTCCAGGCATAGGGGTGCCTGGCTGCTGTTTGGCTGAAGGAAGACCACATCTTTCCGATTTTCATGAGATAGGAGTTGAGATCCAGACCGGAATTCGCCCAGAGTGCGGTTTCAAAAAGAGGAAAACCCTGCATGGGATGTTCCATGCCGTGCAGGTTCTCAAGAGGAGTTGTGCCTATCCGGTCATCTCCAGGATAATCCTCAGGTATGCCGCGGAAAAGGGCGCTTTCCACTTTTTCTGAATCCGTGCCTCTTTGAACATAGGTTTCCGCACCAGCTACGAGAATGGAATCGAGCTTATTTTCCGCTATCATACCGGCTGCCATGTTGATCAATGTCTGGGGGGAATTCCCGCCGATCCCGGAAACATGGGTGAATTTGGGCGCAGCGCCAAGGGCGGCTGCAAGTTGTTCGGCCGGGGATGAATAATGGCGGCTCAAGGTTCTGACTATCATGATGCCGTCAAGCCGGGAGAGAATTTTTTTTGAACCCATCATTCGGGCGGTTTCCAAGCTGGCTGCCTGCATCATACCCAAGGGGTCCTTTGGCATTTCACTCAGGTTTTTGGGTTGAATGACCTGACCCCATCCTGCAACAACAACATTTTGTTCCATATGATAAGAAATCCTTTTTCAGCTTCAGCTCAAGTTTTGAAAACTGTGTCGTAAAATTCTTTTTTTGTCAACCCGGTCAATTTCAATCTTTTTGGGATTTTGGTATTTTTTGGCTTCACGCCTGGATGAAAAAGTCAAGGTCTTTGTATCCAAGTCTTTGTTCATAAAAATAAGTTCTTTCCGTGATCTTCATATTCCCCTTCCGATCCACCCGCATGATTGTAGAAGACCTTGTGCCGTAATTGTCGCTCTCAATAAACAACGGGGAAAGGATTCTTTCCCATTCAGGCCCGATGCCGGTTTCAGGAAGCTTGTCATCATCGGGGCGGGACCGGTCTTTTAAAAGGGAAAAAAGATGATCCTTTGAGATACTGGTGTCCATGATTTTTTTCAATGCTGTTTTCCCGGATTCCACTTTGGGCCATGGGGTATTGAGAAACCGGTTGGAAAGCCCGTGGATACCTGGCTTTATTCTTTCAATCCGGTTGGTAAGGTTTGTAAACCAGAAAAGATCGTCCATATTGCCCAAAATCAGGTTAAATCCGTTATATTCCCCGGCTGTTGGCTCAAAGTCATGGATAAAGCATTCCGGGGATTTATTTGAATTCAAAAAATCAATGATAATTCCACCTCGTGACGGTGCATTTTGTTTTAAAGCTGCCGGGTTCCGGTAGTTTGTCAGGGCTGCAAAAGTCCCGCTCCTGTGAATACCGAACCATGTGCCGCCCTGTTCAAGGTCTTTTCCTGCCAGAATATCGGGAGAGTCATCCCAAAAATGCATGACAGCAGTGGGACGCCGGTAGAATTCATCCCTGTTGGCAGCTAAGACCAGGGGGAATTCGTTTGATATTTTATATCCAAACAGAATTAAACACATTGATAATTCCTTGTTTTTTATCCGTCTCTTTGTTATTGATCCTATATTGTAGTTAAAATGTAACTGTTAATAATGAAAAAATCAATATTGATGGAGGCTTTAAATGAAAAACGTAGTGATTGTCAGTGGAGTCAGAACTCCTGTCGGGTCCTTTGGCGGAGTATTAAAAGATGTGCCGGTGGTTGAACTGGGGACCTATGTCATGAAAGACGTCCTGAAAAGAGCCGGTTTAAAGCCGGCAGTGGATTCAGCCCAGGATGAATTTTCACCCGATACCTTGAGGGCACAGGGTGTAATTGATCTTGAGAAAAAAGGATATGATTATGATGATTCCTTAGCCCCGGTATTTGTTGATGAAGTCATTATGGGTAATGTTCTCCAGGCAGGACAGGGACAGAATACGGCCCGTCAGGCCATGATCAGCGCAGGTATCTCCCGGCAGAGCGCTGCCTTTACCATTAACAAAATCTGCGGATCAGGACTTAAGGCCATTGCCCTGGGCGCCCAGGCCATCATGGCAGGTCAGGCCGATGTGATCATTGCAGGCGGCCAGGAAAGCATGAGCAATGCACCCATGGCCCTGACCAAGGCCAGATGGGGACACAGAATGGAATTGACCGGCGTCGGACCGGTTCATGATCTCATGGTGTTTGACGGATTGTATGAGATTTTTTATGGATACCACATGGGTCTTACGGCTGAAAATATCGTTGAAAAATACGGGATTTCCAGGGAAGAGCAGGATCAATTAGCACTTTTGAGCCACACCCGGGCTTTTGCCGCTGTTAATGACGGAACCTTTGCCAAGGAAATCATTCCAGTGGTCATCAAATCCAGGAAAGGGGATATCATTGTTGATAAAGACGAGCGCCCCATGCAGACCAGCATGGAAAAACTCGGCAAACTGGCGCCGGCCTTTAAAAAAGGCGGAAGCGTGACGGCCGGTAATGCATCCGGTATCAATGATGCGGCAGCAGCGGTTCTCCTGATGTCTGAAGAAAAAGCAGATGCTCTGGGTCTTGAAAAACTGGCAAAGATCAAAGGCTTTGCCTCAGGCGGTCTTGATCCAGCTTATATGGGTCTCGGGCCTGTCCCGGCTGTCAGAAAAGTTCTGAAACAGACCGGCATGGGCATTGGCGACATTGACCTGATTGAACTCAACGAAGCCTTTGCAGCCCAGGCCATCGGCTGCATCCGGGAGTTAAAGATCGATGTGGAAAAACCCAATGAACTCGGGTCAGGCATATCCATTGGCCATCCCATCGGCTGCACAGGCGCAAGACAGGTGGTAACCGCTATTCACCAGATGAAAAGAAAAGGCTATGCCACAGGTCTTATCTCCATGTGTATCGGTGGAGGAATGGGAATGGCAATGATCATCGAAAGATAAGTTTTTCCCTTTACTTGGATGCATTAAAATGTTAAGAAATCAAGAATTTTAACAGGGTTTAAATATTTGAAATAAAATGCATAAAGGGGTGCTTTGATCATGGATATTCCTCGAAAATTAGGCATACTGATTTATACAGCGGTTCCGGCCATTGTCGGTGGCGGAATCGTATACCATTTTTTTGGAAGTTTTGTTCAAGTTATCATATTTGAGTGTCTTCTCCTTCTGGCAACCCTTGGTTTGATCAGAAACTAAAAAAAAAGATGATTGTCCGATAAATGTAAAGCCGTATCATGCAGATTTTCTGAATGATACGGCTTTACATGGTTATTTTTCCTTTTCATTTCCCAGGCATTTGACGGATAGAATGGTGAACCCGTGGAGCAGATTATTTCTCAGAAAGCGGTTTTTGTCTTTTTTATTGTTTTGTTCTGCATTGCAATCTTTCTTGCAGGCAAACTCATGGCTCCTTTCTTTGCCTTTATTATCCTTGGAATTGTATCCACCGGAGTTTTCAATCCTGTTTTCAGATTTTTTTCAAAAAAAATAAGAATATAAAGTAAAATAATTGGAGCACTAATTTTGACAGAGAACAAAGACACCATTGTGACCAGTATTGAGAAGGAAATGAAACAATCCTATCTCGAATATGCCATGAGCGTTATTATCGGAAGAGCCCTTCCTGATGTCCGGGACGGCTTGAAGCCGGTTCACAGGCGGTCCCTCTATGCCATGCAGCAGGTCCGCAACGACTGGAATAAACCCTATAAGAAATCCGCCCGTATTGTCGGTGATGTCATGGGTAAATATCATCCCCATGGTGACTCTGCCATCTATGACACCATTGTCCGCATGGCCCAGGATTTTTCTTTAAGATACCCGCTGGTGGATGGTCAGGGGAATTTCGGATCAGTGGATGGCGATTCTCCTGCTGCCATGAGGTATACGGAAATCCGGATGCGCAAGATTGCCCACCAGATGCTGGCAGATCTTGAAAAGGAAACTGTTGACTTTGTCCCCAATTATGATGAAACTCTTGAAGAACCATCTGTACTGCCCACGAAATTCCCGGCTTTACTAGTCAACGGGTCTTCAGGCATTGCCGTGGGCATGACCACCAATATTCCTCCTCATAACGTCAGGGAAGTCATCTTGGCTCTTATCCATCTTATCGATAATCCTTCAATAGATATCCAAGGTCTTATGGAACATATCCCAGGGCCAGATTTTCCCACCTATGGACATATCTATGGAACCAGGGGAATTCATGAAGCGTACAGTACCGGACGGGGGATTATTACCCTTCGGGCAAAGGTTGAGGTTGAAGAAAATAAAAAGACCGGTCAGGAAAGCATTGTTGTTACGGAATTGCCTTACCAGGTCAATAAGGCAAGAGTGGTTGAAAAAATCGCCGAACTCATGCGGGACAAGGTGATTACAGGGGCATCTTTTGTCAGGGATGAATCCGATCGGGACGGCATGCGCATGGTCACCGGGC
>MGTJ01000054.1 GCA_001799395.1 Desulfobacterales bacterium RIFOXYA12_FULL_46_15
CGGGTTTCCACCTGGGAAAGGAATTTTTCTGTGTCCGGGTTTTTTGTCTCAACCGGATAAAGAGATAAAAGGGACTCAAGTGTTTCCAGGCGGATCATACTCCCCCTGGACCGGATGGCGGCAGCAACAATCACATTTTCGAGCTCCCGGACATTCCCTGTCCAGGGATGGCGTTTAAGTCTTTCTATGACCCCGTCCTGAAGGGCTATCTGTTTGACGCCCAGGTCATGGGCGGTTTTTTGAATAAAATGGGCCGTAAGATCATCAATATCGGAAAGGCGCTCCCGCAAAGGCGGCATCAGGATGGTGACCACCTTGAGACGATAATAAAGATCTGCCCTGAAGGTTTTTTCCCTGACCATTTTGGAAAGATCCCGGTTGGTGGCGGCTATGATCCGGCACCGGGACTGGTGAAGGTTTTCCCCACCCACCCGCATATATTGTTTTCTTTCAAGAAACCCCAGGAGTTTTCCCTGGAGATTCAGGGGCAGCTCCCCGATCTCGTCTAAAAAAAGGGTTCCGTCCCCGGCCAGCTCAATTTTGCCCGGCCGTGAACTGACAGCCCCGGTAAATGCCCCTTTGGTATGACCGAACAATTCGCTTTCTAAAAGCGTCTCCACCACGGCTGAACAGTCAAGGGTGATAAAGGGTTTTTTGCAAAAAGGGCTGCTCAGATGAATCCGCATGGCCACAAGCTCTTTTCCGGTTCCGGTCTCGCCTGTAATCAGGACGGCAGCCCTGTTCTGGCAGACCATGCCGATGAGCTTGAAAATATCTTTCATGGCCCGGCTTTTCCCCACGATCCCGCTATCCCTGTAAAGCACAGGGTCATGGCCTTTGCCTTCTGCATCTTCGTAAAAACTTTCAATTGCATCAGCCACGGTCTTTGAAAGCTCATCCGCATCCAGGGGTTTGTGGATATAATCGTAGGCCCCCCGTTTCATGGCTTCAATGGTGGTTTCCATATCCTGAAACGCCGTGATCATGATAATTTTAGACAAGGGATAAAACCCATGCATCCTTGCCAGGGCATCCAGGCCGTTGCCGTCCGGAAGCCGGATATCCAGTATCACGACCAAAGGCCTTAATGTTTCAAAGATACTGTTGGCTGAACTTATGGTAGCAGCAGTATGAATTTTGTGCCCCTTTTCCGACAGAAACATGGAAATGGATTCCCGGATCGCCTGTTCATCATCTACAACAAGGATATCAGCCATTGAATTCTCCCAAAGGCAGGAACACTTCAAAGACCGCGCCCTTGTTTTTTGAATCCGCTACCCTGACCCTGCCTTCATGGGCAGTCACAATCTGCTTTACGTTGGAAAGGCCAAGACCGGTACCGGTTGTCTTGGTGGTATAAAAGGGTTCGAAAATCCTGGGCAGCAATTCCCTGGAAATCCCTTTGCCGTCATCTTCAACCCGGATTACTGCATAGGGTTTTCCTTTTTGCTTTCTTTTTCTTGTCAAGATCCTGATATGGCCTGAATCATCAACAGATTCCAGGGCATTGAGCAAAAGATTGATGACCACCTGTTCCAGTTTCCCTTTGTCTGCCGGAAAACAGGGCAAGGTTTCATCCGCCTCGATATCACATTGGATCTTACGCTTATTGAATTTGACTTCCAGAAGATCCACACAGGCATAAATGGTCTCGTTGAGATCGATCCCGGAAATCTGCAGGGACAGCGGTTTTGCAAAATCCAGGAGTTCCTGGAGAATCCCTTCCAGCCGTTTGATCTCCCGTTCCGAAATATCCAGCCGCTTTTTATCGTTACCCTGGAATGCGTTATTCTTACCCAGGATCTGGAGGTTCATTTTAACCGATGACAGGGGATTGCGGATCTCATGGGAAAGTGAGGTGGTCAGTTTTCCGATATAGGCCATCTGTTCGATTTCCCGGTTCCTTTTTTCCATCTCCACCCGTTTGGTGATATCCCTGACAATGCAGAGATTATACTCCTGGCCGTCAAACAGGGTCGGCCGGAAATTGATTTCCGTGGGCAGGTGTTTCCCGGTTCTGGTCATCCTGAGATATTCAAAGGCTTCAGGCTCTGTATCTTTTTTAACATCCCGGGTAACGATATCGGCGACTTTTTCCTTGCTTTCTTCAGCCACAAAAAACAAAAAAGAAGCATCCGGGATATTTTTTTCATTATACCCGTGCATACTGCAGAAAGCCGGGTTTACAAAAATAATTTTATCCCTGAACAAAACAAGATAACCGTCACTGATGTCCTCCACCAGGGATTTGTATTTATGTTCCGATTCCTTCAGCTCTGCCGTCCTTTTAGCCACATCCTTTTCAAGCTGCCCTGCATAATCTTTCAGATATTGTTCGTGCATTTTCTGGAAATGATAGCTGAACCTGTGGATGGTATAGGCAAGGCAGGTGTTGACAGCTTCGATATTGCTGCAAAGGAGTCCGGGCGGTGACTCCCGGACCAGGATGGGAATGATAATCTGCCGGTAGAGTTCAAAGGCCTTCTGGACGTCCTGGAGGGGGAATCCTTCTTCCAGGCGGATCCGGGTTATTTCATTGATAAATTCATTGATAGGCGCATAATCATTTCCGGTAATCATATGACAAAAAGAATCACAGGCCTTGCCCGTGGTCAGGGTCAGTTCTTCCAGGGGCCTTCCTGAATAATGTTCGGACACCTCGATTTTAAGCCTGTCCCGCCACTGGGAAACGATGGTATCCCGATAGCGGTTCAGAAAGATTTCCCAGTCAAAGGTCACATTTGCCATTGGTCCGGATCAATCAACAGGCAGTGCAAGACCCTGCATGACTTCTTTTTTCTTTTCTTCGGAATAGAGAAGCGCTACAAGGGTTAAGGCAAATTCACAGGCTGCGCCAGCACCCCGGCCGGTGATGCAGTTTTGGTCCACGGCAACGGCTGATGAAAGGACATTGCCGCCATCAATGTCTTTCGCAAATCCGGGGTAGCAAGTTACCTTTCCCGGCGTGGCAAGCCCCAGGGGATAGAGAACAACCGCAGGGGAGGCACAGATGGCAGCATAATATTTTTTCTGATCTGCCTGTCTTTTCAAAAGAATTTCAAGGTCCTTTGAATTCCGAAGATTTACAGCCCCCGGCATTCCGCCCGGAAGCACGATCAGATCGAATTCTTCATCCATACAGTCTTTGATCAGCCGGTCTGCCTTGAATTCAATACCCCGTGAGGCCTTGATGGTGATGGTATCCACAGATGCCACGATCACTTTTGCCCCTGCCCTTCTCAGGACATTAATGATGGTGACGGCTTCCATTTCTTCCGTGCCCTGGGCCACCGGCACAAGAACTTTTTTTTCCACGGTTCACCTCTTATTTATATGGTTCAATCATAAAAACAAGAAAAGATATCAGTTGAAAACGGTGAAGTCAACCACCGGAAATCTGCTCTTCAATATTCAGATCTTCACGGCGTCCATTGTTTTCACCCAGCCGGCCCTGTCTTTTGAAAACCTGATTTTCAGATATCCTTCGCGTTCATCTTCCACACTTATTTTTGTTCCGGCATGGAGGCTGAATAATTTTGTGGCTGCATCCGAGGTGCCGGACCGGACCGGGACTTCTTCTTTGACAATCACTGCATCCATGCGATACGCCTTTTGCATGTATTGAACCAGGGCCATCAGGGTCATAAGGGTAAGAATCATGCACAGGATCATACCCGGGCCTGAAAAAATTTTTTTATTTTTAACAATTCTCACTGAAGACCATGTAAAAAAAACAAAGGAGAAAAAAACAGCCAGGCCCTGGATTATTCCTGCCGGGAAAAACCGGTTCCAGGAAAACAGGATATCCGTGATGCCCGGGGATGATTCTTTTTTATCCTTTACAAGACCCATGGCATAATCCAGGTTAAATAAAAGGTCAGGATCATTGGGAATCATTTGCCTTGCCCGTTCATACCATAAAACGGCCCGGCCCAGGTCGCCGGCTTTAAGATAAGCGTTCCCGGTATTGTAATAGAGATACGGTCTTTTGGCAGGCCCTGCGGCAAGGGATTCAAAAATGCTTGCAGCTTCTTTGAAATTTCCGGATTTATACTGATTGAGTCCGTTGATAAAGTCCAAAGCAGGATCAGCCATGGATTTTTGCGGAAAAAAAGAAAAAAGCCCAAAACAAAAAAGCGCAAGGCAGAGCATCCGGACAACTCGTCTGACTTCGGACAAAAGGGTTTTCCCTTCTTTGCCGTCTATCTTTTCCCTGCCGAATCTTGCTGATTCTATCTTTTCCAGGAGACAGGCCACATCTTCCGAGAGCTTGTTATCAGCCCCTGTTTCCATGAGGATGGACTTTGCCTCGGCAAGGGTCAGGGTTTCTCCTTTTTTCCCTGCCTTTGACAGGACTGAGGCAACAAGGGACGAATAAAGCCCGGCTAAAAAATCCTTATTCTGAGCATTCATTTTCCCGGCTTCTTTCAAATGACGTTTTGCCTTTTCCTGCATGATTTTTTCAATGGAATCTTCTTTTTTCCGGACAAGAAGAATGGATTTGACACCGGAACATAAAAAGGCAGGGATCAGTATCAGGAAAGCAAACGTGGAAGGGCGGATATCCCGGTACGGGGTTAAGGCTTCAAGGCCTTCTTTTATTTCCAGGATATCCCTGTTGACAAGGACAACCTCTTTTTGGACCACGGCTGCATTGCCCGAGGGCATTTTCTCCGGTGTTTCAGCCATATGAACCGCTCCGGACGGGGTGACTGTCATTGGAATTTCAAGGGTTGAAACCTCTTTATAGGTTTCCGTCTCTGTATCAAAATAAACCAGCACCACCGGGGGGATCACATATTGACCCGGATTGACCGGCACAACCGCTTTCTTGAATACTTTTTCACCCTCATACCCTTTTTGTGTCAGATGAATGCTCTCAACCGGGTTGTCGTCATATGTCTTAAATGCATCCTGATCCATATTGATGGATGGGGGACCGGCATCCATGATATTTCCTGAACCCGATAGCCTGATGGTCAATGTGGCCGATTCCCCGGCTTTCAGGCTTGTTTTATCCATGGCGGCATCGATGGAAAACCTGCCCACAAGCCCTGAAAACACGCCCTTTCCCTGGTATGGAGGAAGCGGCAGCACCTCCAGGGTTAAGAGGTTTGAAGCCACCCGTACAGGTTTATAACTGTCGGATGAAAAAAACGGGTCATTAAAAAAAGAGGGTATCCCGGAATTCCGGTCTGATTTGACAACGACATTGGCCACAAGGACAGCCGGGTTGAGGGTAAAGGTTCCGGGTTGCAGAGGAAAGAGCAGATAATCCGCCTGGGTCACCTGGAAAAGGATGCCGCCCAGGGTCTCGGTATAATTATTATCCTGGTCAAAGGGCTTTGCCAAAAATCCATTGAATTCCGGAGGGGTTTCAAACCCAAGGCCGGACAGGCGTTTTGAGGTAAAAAATTTCAGGGAATATACAACAGCCTGTCCCATGAAAATTTTTTTTTCAGAAATTTCAGCTTTTGAAAAAAGGGCTCTGACTTCATCCGCAGCCGCAGGCTCATCCGTTACCGTGATGATGATTTCCCTTGTAAACGCTTCTTCCCCATCCCTTGAGGCTTTGATGGAAGGAATTATAAGCTCCCCTTTTGACAGGGGGGTTAAAACATATTGGCAGGAAAATGTGCTTTGGGATTTGCCGTTGATATAATTATAAGATGAGGTGGTCCCCTGTGAAGCCACCTTGAAATCCCTGATCATGGACAGATCAAGATCGGCTTTTCCGCCTTGAATCTCTACCTTAAGAAAAATTGAATCTGCCGGGGTGATCTTGTTTTTATCCACCCGGGCCGTGACCTCGAAACTAAAGGCGCTGACCGGCATTGCTGTTACCAGCAGCACCAGGATCAGAAAAGATAATGTATTGAGTTTCATATGGTTACCAGTCTTTTTCAATATAGTGTTCCTGCAAGACAGGGATCATGGCACTGCCCGGTTTATCTTCAAGACGGTTGAGCATGTTGTCCAGGTTTCCCTTTGCCTGTCCGTGTTGGCTGTCAGGTGCGCCCGGTGCATTTTTCTCTTCCTTTTGCGGGTTTTCTTTTCCAGGCTCAGGAGGAGGGGCCTCAGGTTTCCCCTGATCGCCCTTTTTTGGGTCCTGTCTGTCTTTATTCTCCTGATCTGTTTTGTTTTCCTTGTCCTGTTTTTTTTGTTTTACAAATTCAAGGTTTTCTTTTGCTTCAAGGTCATCTGGAAATTCTTTCAAAATCTCTTCGTATTCCTTGATGGCCTCATCCATATTCCCCAGCCGGTATTGAGCAGCGGCATGATTAAACATGGCATTGTGGCGAAGGGTCACATCCCCGGCATCCAGGGCCTTTGAAAAATGACCCAGGGCTTCTTCATATTCCTTGTTCATATAGGCAGCGGTTCCGATATTATAATAATGCCGTTTGTCATCCGGGTCTGCAAGCTGGGCATCGATAAAATGTTTTCTGGCTTCTTCATATTGCTTTCCCTCATAGGCTTTTATTCCCTGTCCGGCAGGAGAAAAAAACATGCCGGCCCGGGCTGTCCCCAAAGGGATGCATGAAAGGATGATGCTCACCATCAAAACCGGAAGAAAACCGTTCAATGTCCTTTTCCCGGGTGCCAGGACAAATTCGGCCAGAAGGATGATCAGGCCGGGGAATAAAAACCACTGGAACCTGTTTTCCCAGACCTTCTGCCTTCCCGATGCCAGGGTCTTTCCCTCCATGCCCTTGCGGATCCTGTCCGTATAAATCAGATCCAGGTCCATATCCCCGGCCACGGACCGGACATAGGCCCCATCTGTGAGGGCGGCCAGTTTTTCAAGCCCTTTTTCATCCACCCGCGAAAGCACAATATTGCCCGAGGCATCCTTTTTAAAACCGCCTTTTTCATCCGGTATGGGAGCTCCTTCCGAATCCCCCACCCCGATACAGAAAATCTTAATCCCTTCCTCAGCCATTTTTTTTGCCGTTTCTTCTGCATCCCCGGCCGTATTTTCGCCATCAGTAATGAGGATGACGGCTTTTTTTGTGTCCGACTCTTTTTCAAACCCATTGTAAGCCGTCATCAGGGCTTCGGAGAGATTGGTGCCGCCCACGGGCAGGAATCCTGGGGTCAATACTTTTAAAAAAATATAAAAGGCTTCATGGTCAAGGGTCAGGGGGCATTGCAGGACGGCTTTCCCGGAAAAGGCCACAAGCCCGGCCCGGTCGGATTTCATCATGCGCAGAAGATCCACAATCTCCCGTTTGGCCCTTTCCAGCCGGTCAGGCTTTATATCTTCCGCCAGCATGCTTTTTGAGCAGTCCAGGGCGATCATGAGATCCACCCCTTTTTCATTTATTTTTTCCCATTTATATCCCCACTGGGGGCCACAAAGGGCAACAATAAAACATCCTGCGGCCAGGGTGGTAAGACAGGCCTTGATCCATCTGCGGTTCGGGCTGGCGCCCGGGATAATGGCTGAAAACATCCCTGTGCCGGCAAACCGGGACAGGATTTTTTTTCGTTCCAGGATGCCGTATGCCATGATGCTGAAAAACGGGATCAGACCCCATAAAAGATTCAGAAGATAGGGATGGGTGAATTTCACGGTTAGGGTATCCTCAAGAATCTTGTATTGGCAAGAACGATATAGGACAAAAGGAAAAAAAGCCCGGCAGCCAGAACCCCAGGATACATTTCCTCATATTCCACCCATTTTTCAAGATCTGTCTTTGTTTTTTCAAGACTGTCGATCATTGCATAAATCTTTTCAAGGGATTTTAGATCTCCGGCTTCGAAAAAACTGCCGCTGGTTTCCCTGGCTATGGTTTTCAGGGCTTCAGTATCCATTTCCACTTTCTGATACACATATTGTTTGCCGAAAAATCCGTCCACAAGAAAAGGGGCTTCACCATTTGTTCCGATCCCGATGGTATGAATCTTAACCCTTCGTTCAGCGGCAATTTTAATGGCATCCTGCCAGGAAATCTCTCCTGAATTGCTTTTGCCGTCTGTCAAAAGGATAATAATATTGGATTTGCTTTCAATATCTTCAAGACGCTTCAGGGAAATACCGATGGCGTCGCCAATGGCGGTCCTGGGACCGGCCGCCCCGATCTTAAGCCTGTCCAGGATAAAGGCAATGGTATTGTAATCCCGTGTCAGGGGCAGCTGCGTGAATGCATTGGAGCCGAACACCACCATAGCAATACGGTCCCCTTCCCGTTTCAGGATAAACTCGCGAACCACTGATTTGACAGCATCGAGCCGGGTCACAAGCTTGTTGTCTTTTTTAAAATCATAGGCACTCATGGATTCGGAAAGATCAAGGGCCAGGACAATATTTACCCCTTCCGTGGAAACAGTGATTTTTCTGTCCCCCCACTGGGGTCTTGCAAGGGCCAGGATGATCAGGACAAGGGCTATTGTCTTGAAAACCGGCAGAAGCCCTGAAAAGCGGACCATCAGGGAAACCGGGAGTCTGTCAAGCCCTTCAAGGGTGGACACCCTGATATCATCCTGTTTTTTTCTCAGTCTGAAAAAAAGAATCAGCAGGGGGGCCAGAAGAAAAAATAAAAATAAGGGAGAGGCAAATCTGAACATCAGGCCCCTTCCTTTTTTTCTACGGTCTTTTGTTTTTCCTGTCTTTTTCTTTCCAGGTCTTTTTCCACCTTTGAGACGATTTCCCGGACAGCATCCAGGTCCTTTGCCACCATGGTTTTTTCAGCCTGGACACCGGCATACTTAAAGGGATCGGACAGGGCCTGGAAGTATGAAATATCTTTTTTGATTTCTTTTGCAAGATCCAGCCGGCCGGTTTCCCGGACAAATTCTTCAGATGTCATTTCCACGGCATTGATGGAAAAAGACCGGCCCATATACTGCCTCAGCACAAAAGTCAGGTCATAATAAAAAAGCCTTGGATCATTCATGGGGTTTTGTAAAAGCGAGCCAAGCGCATTCAGGGCTTCTTCAAAGGGGGAAAGAGGTTCGGCAACCGCATCGGCAGGATTTACCCCCTTTCTTTTTTTCCGCCATTTTCTGATCAGAAAAAACAAAAGCCAGGCCAATAAAAGGCAACCCAGACCGATCACCGCCATTTTGATCATCACAGGATCAAATCCGGTTGCCACAGGCGGTCTTATATCATGGATATCCTGCATTTACCTGTTCCGTCTTTCCCTTTGCCTGAAATATTTTTGCAGGGTATCAGAAACTAAAGCCCCGGTTTCAAGTTCAATCACATCACTTCTTGCCTTTGAAAAAATATCCAGGGTTTTCTTCCGGGCAGCTTCCCGTGCGTCTGTAAATTCATTTTTCGTCTTTTTGCTGAACCCGTCCAGAGTTATCTGTCTTGAGGTTTCAAAATCAGACAGGGTCACAATGCCTTTAAACGGGAGCTGAAACCCGCCCTTATCATAAATCATCACACCAATGGGTTCATGCCGCCGGCCCACGGTTCGAAGACTTTTTTGATACCCGTCATCCAGAAAATCAGACAGGATAAACACAAAAGATCGTTTTTTGGAAATTTTCGCCAGAAAGTCAAGGGCTCCGGAGATATTGGTACCGCGTCCCAGGGGCGAAAAGGTAAAAATTTCCTTGATCACCCGCCAGACATGACTGCTGCCTTTTTTAGGAGGAATATATTTTTCCACCCGGTCTGTAAAAAAAATTACCCCTACCTTGTCATTGTTTTTAACGGCATTAAAGGCCAGAACCGATGCTGTTTCGGCTGCCTTTTCAATGGCCGGGCCATGGAACGTGCCGAATTTCAGGGATGAGCTCATGTCAATGAGAAGCATGACAATACTCTCACGCTCTTCCCGGTATAATTTGACAAAGGGCTTTCCAAGCCGTGCCGACACTTTCCAGTCAATGCTCTTGACCTCATCACCAGGAGAATATTCCCTGACTTCCTCAAACTCGATACCGGAACCCCGGAACACGGATCTGTACTGTCCTGCCATGATGCTGTTGACTGCCCGGCCGGATTTGATATGAATCCGCCTGATCTTTTTGATGATATGGGCCGGGATCATTCCGCAAATCTCCTTTTAAGGCACCTCGACTGAATCAAAAAGAGTCTCTATGATATCATCGGCAGATACATCTTCGGCTTCTGCCTCATAACTCAGAATAATGCGGTGGCGCAGCACATCCGGCCCCACATGCTTGATATCCTGGGGCGTGATATAGCCCCTGCCGGACAGAAAGGCATTGACCCGGGCGGCTTTGGCAAGAAAAATAGAAGCCCTTGGCGAAGCACCGTATTCAATATAGCCGGCTGCATCCACACCGTATTGTCCGGGTTCTCTTGTGGCAAATACCAGATTCACGATATATTCTTTGAGTTTTTCATCCACATAGATCTGATCCGTCAAAGCGCTCATGGCGGAAAGCTCGTCGCAGTTGATGACCGGATATATGGGCTCAGGCTGTGAAAAACTGATCTTTTTAAGGATTTCAAGCTCCTCTGCCTTATCCGGATAGCCCACAAGGACTTTGAGCATAAACCGGTCCACCTGGGCTTCGGGCAAAGGATAGGTCCCTTCCTGTTCAATGGGGTTCTGGGTGGCAAGGACCAGGAAAGGCGACGGCAGGACAAAGGTCTCATCCCCGATGGTCACCTGTTTTTCCTCCATGGCTTCAAGAAGCGCGGACTGGACTTTGGATGGGGCCCGGTTGATTTCATCAGCCAGGATAATATGATTGAACAAAGGGCCTTTCCGAGTGACAAAATCTCCTGTTTTGGGGCGATAGATTTCCGTTCCCGTCAAATCCGCAGGGAGCAGATCCGGGGTAAACTGGATGCGTTTGAACTGTGCCTGGACCGCTGATGCAAGGGCCTTGACCGCTCTTGTCTTGGCCAGCCCCGGAACCCCTTCAATGAGGACATGCCCTCCGGTTAAGAGTCCTGTCAAAAGACTGTCAATAAGTTTTCCCTGTCCTACAAGATGTTTTGATATTTCTTTTCGAATCCGGCTGATGAGCAGGTGACTTTTCTCCATCTCTTCTTTGATCTTATCCATAATCCTCTGTGCCTGTACTCCTGAAATTTTATCCCTTACCGGCTGATCAACTGATCCGTATAGAGGGAGGAAGTGACTTTGACAAGCTTGTGGATATGATCCCGGACTGCTTTTTTATTCTTCAGGGGAGAATTTCTGAATGTCATCAATATCCCGGCCAGGGAGGCAATGAAACAATGGGCGTAGAGTCTTACACTGTCTCCCTTTGCACCGTTTTTAACCATGAGCTGTTCACAGAGGTCAAAAAATATCTTGGTCACTGAATCAAACCTGCCCATGACCGGGTTTGTAAGGTTGCTCTTCAGCATGAGATAAGTCATCATCTGAAAGGTGGATTCATTTTCAATGAGGTGGTCCACAAAGGCAAGGCCGAAATCTTCCATACCGGCCGGTTCATCTTTTTGAAGCATATTCCTGAAGGCTTTGCTGGCCGTATCAATCTCCTGTATAAATGCCTCATGAAACAATTCTTCCTGGCTTGAAAAATACCGGTAAATGGTTGCGGCCGAAATACCTGCTTCCAGAGCCACCTCCCGCATACCGACCTCGTAAAAGGGTTTTTTTGCAAAAAGTGCAAGAGAAGATTCTACAACAATCTGTCTTCGTGTTTCTCTTTCCTTTTCCTTTAATTCTGCAAATCTTGATTCAGCCACTGTCTTTCACCCTTTCCCGTGCATTTATAAATCCGGTAAAATTATATTGACTTATCATTTGTTCTTTCTTCTGACAAGGTTAAAAATACCGGACTGCACCAGGCCTGAAAAACCCTGGTCACACCTTGAAAGTCTGTACGATTTTTTTCAATCCCTCTGCCATTGAACTCATTTTATTCGCACTCTGCATGACAAGGTCGGAACTCTGCTTCATCTGAACCGTGGCTAAATTGACCCCCCCGATTTCCCGGGTGATATTTTCTGCCGCTGCCGAACCCTGGCTCACATTTTCATTGGCGCCCTGGATACCGGCAGACAGGCTTGAAATATTGCTGACGATCTCCTGGGTGGCGGCAGACTGTTCGGCTACTGCCGCAGCAATGGTGGCAACAATATCATTGACATCGTGGATCACGCCGGAAACCTCTTTTATGGCAGTCAAAGTTGAATTTGTATTATTCTGGACATTATCGATCTGGGTTCTGATATCATTGGTAGCGGCAACGGTCTGGGTGGCCAGTTCCTTTATCTCATTGGCAACCACAGCAAACCCTTTGCCGGCTTCCCCTGCCCTTGCCGCCTCAATGGTGGCGTTCAGTGCCAAAAGATTGGTCTGATCGGATATTTCAGCTATGGTATCCGTTACTTTCCCAATGGACTGGGCTGCCTTGTTTAAAACCGACATGCTGTTTTCAACTTCAGATGTTTTTGTGGCAGCATTACCGGATATGGCCCTTGCATTTTCAGCATTCTTGGAAATCTCATTGATGGTGGCATTCATCTCTTCTGCGGCAGAAGTCACCATATTGGCATTGGCTGAGGATTCTTCCATGGCCGAGGCCACGGAATTCAGATTCGAACTCATGGCTTCAGCCGCTGCAGTGACTTTTCCGGCCAGATCCGATGTGGTGTTGGCATTTTTTGTCATGTCTTTTGCAACAGACAAAAGCTCATCCGAGGACATGCCTATATTCTGGGAATCCCCTGATAACTGCTGAATGATCTTCTGAATCTTTTCCATGAAAAGATTAAACAATTCCCCTAATTTGGCCAGTTCATCATTTGAATTGATTTTTATTCGCTTGGTCAGATCACCCTCTCCCTTTGCCACATCTTGAAAATTCACGATCATGGCGTTAAGGGATGAACCGATGCCGAGCACGATAATCATGCAAAGCACTGCGATACCGATAAAAACAAGCCCAGAGATGATGATCATCTTGACAATGGAGGTTTTGACCGTCCCGTTGATTTCATTGGTTATGTTTGCCTTTGTGGCTTCGATATTATCGATATAAACCCCGGTACCGATAAAATAATCAGTACCGGGAATCATCTGGGCATAGCTTATTTTAGGCATATCCTTCTGCCCTGGTTTATCCCATATATAAGATACGAATCCGCCTCCATTCTTCGCCTGTTCCAGTAATGACCGGGACAAATACACACCGTTTTTGTCTTGAAGATCCTTCAGGTCTTTGCCCAGAAGACCCGGATTGATATGGGCGACCATCGTCATCCCCCGGCTTACAAAAAAATAACCGGACTGGTCTGCCTCAAACCGTATCCCCTCAATCACTTTTCTAATGATCTGGATTTTATCTTCTTCCTTGTCAACCCCCTTGAGCATATTGGAAATCGCCACAGCCATGGAATGGCCGGCTACTTTGATTTTCTCCTTCTGATTTTCCAGCATAACCTGGGCGGTTTTTTCAATGGCCAGATCCCGGGCCCTGCGGCTGCCGTCAAAGGCAAACCAGATCATGATTAAAAAAAGTGCCAAAATGGAAACAATAATCAGATACATTCTTCCTTTAATACTGAAACGGTTTAACATGGGGCTCCTCCTGTGATTGTTAAAACAATGGAACAGGCATTTATATTCTCATATTCAAAGGAAAAATCAAGCTTAAATCCGGATATTGACGATTCTGAATCGAATTGATATATAGGGTTTAATATCGGATAAAAAAAGGCATTTTTTATGGAAACCATCATTATAAGAGACAAATTTGATTTTGAAATCGGGTATCTGACCAAAAGCCCCTGCCTGACCTGTAAAAGCAGGTCGGAACTTCCTGTGTGCCATTCCGAGTGCGGCACCCTGGACAAAATCCAGACCCTGCTGGCCAGGGGAATTTCCTGCCAGGCCTCTTCCTATGAGAGTTAACGGATTTTGACAGCCGGCTTTTTTTCTGAAACATCCCGTTCCCTTGTCAAAAAACACCTGGGCCAGCCCCTTTTTGAACAGCTCCGGCACCTTAAGACCGGTTCCGGGTTTACCCTTGAAAAGGCGCTCCGGTCCGGCATTAAAAACCCGGACAGCGCTATCGGCATCTATGCCGGGGATGCAGAATCATACAAGGTCTTTTCACCTGTCTTTGATCCTGTAATTTTTGAATACCACAATTTTCCAAAGGGCAGAGATCATGTCCCGGATTTTACAAAACCATATCTTCCCCTGATCGACCCTGAAAAAAAATACATCCTTTCAACACGGATCAGGGTGGCCAGGAATCTGGAGGATTTCTGTTTTCCTGCCCATATGTCCCTGTCTCACCGAAAGGAGCTGGAAAAAAAAACGGTTAAAGCCCTGGACTCGATGAAAGGCAATTTTAAAGGGGAATATGTGTCTTTGACTGACATGGCAAAAAATGAATTCAAACAGCTTGAAAACAAACCCCTGGTCTTTGAAAAAGGAGACCGGTTCCAGGATGCGGCAGGCATTAATTCGGATTTCCCGGAAGGCCGGGGAGTATTTTATTCTGCTGACCGGCAGTTTATTGTCTGGATCAATGAAGAAGATCATTTGAGAATTATGAGCCTTGAAAAGGGTTCCGATATTGCAAGCGTTTTTAACAGGCTTTGCCAAGGTCTTCAGATCCTGGAGGAAGCCCTTGATTTTGCCCGGGACAAAACCTATGGGTATCTCACCTCCTGCCCTACAAACCTTGGCACTGCCATGAGGGCCGGGGTCCATATCCGGCTTGAAAAACTGAACCGGAAAATGGACATCCTTAACCGGTTAGCCAGGGAATATGACCTTCAGATCCGGGGAACACAGGGTGAAAAAACAAAAGTCGAAGATGCCGTCTTTGATATCAGCAATGCAAAAAGACTCG
>MGTJ01000055.1 GCA_001799395.1 Desulfobacterales bacterium RIFOXYA12_FULL_46_15
AACCCGGGCGTGACACCAGCAATTTCCTGAAAGCCATCCAGGAAGGCGGGCGGGTTATAAAAGCGTTAAACCAATACTTGTTATAGATATGACAGAACTCCATATACCAACACTGATACGGTTAGCCAAGAAGCAGTTCCGTGAAAACGGCCGTGTTGGTACTGAAATCCTTGACCTGGTCATCGAAGACTGGCAGATAGACCTGACAGGTTTCAAGGATCAAAAAAGAGCAAGGGAACTCTGGCGCAATCTCATTACATTGTATCTCATTGACAATAAAGAATACATTCACGCTTTGGGATATATCAAAGGCATACATGATGCTGCTATAAACAGAAAGAAGGTAAAAGAAAATAATCCGGAACCAGATCTCCCGGACATAGTTGCATAAAAATTTTCGGCAGATTTTGCCGATGCTGGATATACAAATCCTTCGATCGCTTTCTGATCGGAGGCTGGTTCCTGCCCGGGCAACCTGATCCGCTTCCCGGACAGGAACACGGCAGCATAACATTATCGTGACTGCTGTAGAGGGCATAATAAAAGCGGTAAACAACTACCTGTCATGATATAAGAAACATGAATAATAACATCAGGCTGAGTGTAAAATATTTTCAATATCTGTCCTGTTTCGGATCAATAATAACGAACTTTTTTGATTAGCTTATATGATAAACGATTTAATTTTTTACATGAGGAGGTTTGAATTATGAAAGTTGTCCTATTAACCATATCCTTGGCTATAATATTGCTGGCACCACTGGTATGTTTTTCGGCATCAGTAGAAAAGGCTGAAATGCTAAATCAGCACGGGTTGATACAAGAAGCCAAGTCAGAACTGATTGATATCATTTTTAGTAAGTCTGATGATTCAGACAAAGCACAATCTTACTATTTATTAGGGACTATTGCATTTGATGAAAACAAGGTTTCAGTTGCACTTGATTCATGGCGAGAACTTGCCAATAAATACCCAAATTCCTCTCAAGCAAAAATGGTAAAAGACAGGATTAGTGAACTTGCAGAAATTGTTGGTGAATCTGCAAAGGAATCTGTTGAAAACGCTATAGCGTTATCATACCTTCGGCATGGCAACTTTTGGTCAAAAGGAAAAGATAACAAATTCTCAATAGATTCAAGTTGGATTCAAAATGTTGAAGCGGCAACCAAATGGTATGATAAGGTAATTTCTGAATTTCCAAACTCTGCTGCTTCGCGTATAGCCTATCAAGATAAGCTGAGAACGCTTATTGGTTGGGAAGAAACTGGAAAATATGGCCAGAAATATGGGATTTGTTTCTCTTTTAGCCAATACATGCCTCAACTGCTTGAAACTTTTGCATCTTTCGAAAAGGATCACCCAAAAGCATCAACGCTTCAGGCATTCAGGTATCAAATCGCACAGGCCTATTGGAGGAATAAAGACTGGTCGAAAACCCGCGAATGGTTGAATTTAATAATAAAAGAGTCTGGTGATGGAAGCATTGACAGTTTTTATAAAGATTTATCTGAACGCCGCCTCCAGAGGGTTGAATATTAAATCCAACAATAAATTAACGTGGACCCCAAATTAGTCCTTATCAATAGTCCCTTTAATTCAACGTCTATTTTTTTTAAAAGGATAGACGTTGAATTGTTTTCGGCATCCCCATAAAATAAACTTATGAAAAATTGATAATCATCATAATTGAGGAGAAAGTTAAATGGGAACAAATATGTATTGTCCGGAGTGTAAGAAAATTACCAGTTGTTCTGCCGAATCTTTTCTTCTATCCCAGAAAAATTGCAGGACTTTTGAAAGCAAAAAATTTAAAGATATCCAATGGTTTGAAAGGGGCAGGTATTGCGAAGAATGCAACAAAGGGTTTACCACTGTTGAGCTTAATTATAAATTTATGATCGAGTTGATTGAGTTAAGAAATCTGGTTGTTGAACTTGCTGAAAAATCGGAACAATATCTAACCGGCCCACAGTCTGAAAAACTTAAGGTAACTGTTACCAGAATAGAATCAAACAGATCTTCAAATTCTCCAGATCTTCAGGATGCTCAAAAGCTCAATCCAATGGAAATAGCTATGATAAAATTTGAAGAAATCAATAAATTGCCATACGGACTTAGGGGTAACGCTATGATAGGATTGGCAAATCAGCTTGGAATTGCAAATAGCACACTTTCAAATTGGAAAACGATATATGAAAGAACTGGAAAAATAGAGGATAAAAGAAAAACAACTGGTCCAAGAAAAAAAATTCAAACCGATCATTTAAAAAGATGGAAGGAAATAGATATGATGTTAAAAAATGGCCATTCGAAAAAAGAGATAATGCAAAAACTCAGAGTAAGTGAATCTCAAATTCAGAGAGTAAAAAGTCGGTATAAAAAACGCTGGCTCTCAGAAAAAAGCTTATAAAATTTTTCCAACTTCATTTTTTTTATTACTGGTGATTTTTTTTATAACCCGCATAAACAGTGAGTTTTTAAAAAATGGCAAAATCAATTTCTTTTTTAAAGAAGTTGGAAAAGAATTAGACGTCTAAAAATTGCTAATAGATTGAGTTTATAAAAAAATAGCATGTTTTAAAAATTTTAAATCTGCAATATTAAGTGAAAATATGGTCAGATCTTAGATAATTCTGCAAGATTGAAAAAGTCTAAGAAAAGTCGCATGAAAGGATCATAAAAGACTCCGAAAAAGCGCATGGATAAAAGATCTAATCCCACAAGATCCCGCTCAATCCTGCATTTTCCCGCCTTCCATCAATTCTGCAACATTGCCTGCCCCCTCACAACAGACGGTACTGTGTTTACATTCATTTTGCCTCGATAAAGGCTTGACAAATTTTCAATTTCTTAACATTTATAGAGAATTCATTTTTTGAATTTTTCAATAGAAACTAAAGAGGATTAAGTATTTATCATTAATTTTATAAGAATTAAGGAGCAGTTAATTGATGCAAATTCTTGAAAAATTTGTATGTGTTATCGACGGTCTGAGTGATAAAATAGGCCGTCTTGTCGGGTGGCTGACAACCCTGATGGTCCTGGTCGTATTTTATGATACGGTCATGAGGTATGCATTTAACATGGGGAATGTCGCCCTTCAGGAATTGGAATGGCATCTCTTTTCCATTGTTTTTCTGATTGGTGCTGCCTATACCCTGAAACATAGTGGGCACGTCCGGGTAGACATCATATTTGTCAATCTATCGGAAAAAACAAAAGCCTGGATCGATTTCTTAGGTATTTTTATTTTGCTCATTCCCTTTTCAGTGGCCGTCATCCTTGCAACACAAGGGTTTATTATGAATTCCTGGGCAGTCCGGGAAATAAGCCCGGATCCTGGAGGCCTCCCTGCCCGGTATGCATTAAAAGCCATGATTCCGATAGGATTTATTCTTCTCATTATTCAGGGACTTTCTGAAGCAGCCAAAAATTTTATGATCATCATGGGCTACAAGAAGCAGGAGGATAAATTATAATGGAATTCATTAATGAATACATGTCCCTGATCATGTTTGCCGTTGTCTTTGGATTATTACTATTCGGGTTTCCGGTTGCCTTTACCATTGGCGGGGTTTCTTTATTTTTCGGCCTTTACGGGTTTGGTACAGGATTTTTTGACCTGTTACCGCTTAGAATCTGGGGAACCATGACAAATTTCAGTCTTCTGGCTGTTCCCTTATTTATTTACATGGGAGTCATGCTGGAAAAATCAGGGATTGCTGAAGAATTGCTGGAAGCCATGGCCCTTGTTTTTGGCAAAATCAAAGGAGGCCTCGCAATCTCGGTAATTTTTGTCGGTGCCCTCATGGGGGCTTCCACCGGTATTGTCGGTGCCACTGTAGTGACCATGGGGCTTCTTTCCGTACCCACCATGCTGCGACATAACTATAATAAAAGCTTGACCACAGGAACCGTTGCAGCATCAGGGACATTGGGCCAGATTATACCGCCCAGCATTGTCCTTGTTCTTTTAGGCGATATCATGGCTGTTCCCATCGGGGATCTTTTTATTGCTGCCGTTATTCCAGGCTTGATCCTTGTGGCCCTATACATGATTTATGTATTCATCATTGCCCTGATAAAACCGGAATGGGCTCCCCCTATCGATCAGGCCATCCTTGACAGTATATCGACAAAACAACTTTGGGAAAAAGTCTTTAAAGCCCTTATCCCGCCTCTTTTCCTTATGATCGCCGTGTTAGGCTCCATTTTTGCCGGAGTCGCTTCCCCCACTGAGGCGGCATCTGTCGGTGCCGTCGGTGCAACCATTTTAACGGCCATCTACAAAAGATTTAATTACCGGATTGTAAAAGACGTCATGGATGCAACCACCAAATTGACCTGTATGGTGTTTATCATCCTGGTGGGGGCAAGTACTTTGGGTCTAGTTTTCAGGGGCCTGAACGGGGATGGTCTGGTCAGGAGTCTGATTTTAAGTCTCCCCTTTGGGAAATGGGGAATTCTTTTTATTGTCATGTCCATTATCTTTATTGCCGGATTTTTTCTGGATTTTATTGAGATTACTTTTATCCATGTCCCTGTCCTGGCGCCAATAATGATTCACTTGGGTGTTGATCCCCTCTGGCTGGGTATCCTCATTGCCGTAAACCTTCAAACTTCTTTTCTAACACCGCCTTTCGGATTTTCACTTTTTTATCTCAAGGGCGTTACCCCTCCTGAAATCTCAACAACAGATATTTACAAGGGGATTATTCCTTTTGTCATCCTCCAGATTATAGGGCTTTTAATCATCTGTTTTTTTCCTGAGACGATTACATGGCTTCCAAAAGTTCTTTCATAATTTAAAAAAAATAGGCCAAGGCAGGGAACCACCTGCCTTGGCCTATTCCAAAGATCCTGCCTATAAGTATTTTAATTTTTGATAAGGCTCTTCTGAAATTTTATTCCATTCATATATATTTTTCTGGAATGCAAGAAACGAATCATAGACTTTTCTGCTCATGGGATCAGATGCTGCAATTTCCTCCAATACCTCCGTTGATAACTTTTTCAGGCCTTTCAGTACAGGTTCGGGAAATTGTTTGAGCTGAATCTTGTGTTTATCTATCAGTTCCCTTAATGCTGCATTGTTTTTTGCTTCAAATCCGGACAGCATCCACATATTGCTTTTATATGTCGCAGCTTCCACAATGGCTTTAAGATCAGCAGGCAGGGTATTCCATACATTCAGGTTGACCATGGCTTCCAACCCTGTTCCGAGTTCATGCCATCCGGGATAATAATAATATTTTGCTGCTTTATGAAGACCCAACATCATATCATGAAAAGGCCCGACCCATTCTGTGGCATCGATCACCCCTCTCTCAAGATTGGTATAAATTTCACCACCGGCCACCAGAACGGAATTTCCTCCGGCTTTGGCAAGAACTTTTCCGCCCAGACCCGGAATCCTCATTTTCAGGCCGTTAAAATCTGCCATGGAATTGATTTCTTTATTAAACCAACCACCCATCTGAGTTCCGGTATTGCCGGCAATAAAAGGTTTCAGATTAAATTTTGCATAGGCTTCCTCCCAGAGTTCCATGCCGCCTCCGGCATAGAGCCAGGCATTGAGGGACTGGGCATTGAACCCGAAAGGAACTGCGGCAAAAAATTGGGCAGCCGGTGATTTGCCAGCCCAGTAATAAGATGCACCATGACCCATTTCAACTGTTCCCTGGCTGACGGCATCGAAAACACCCAGAGGAGGTACAAGTTCGCCGGCACCATAAACTTGGATTTTTATTCTTCCACCACTCATCTGTTCTATCCACTCGGCAAGTTTATCAGCACCCTCGCCCAGCATGGGGGAATGCGGCGGCCAGGTTGTGACCATTTTCCAGTTATAGGTCTTTTCATCTTTTGCCATTGCCGGAACCGCGCTGGAGGCTAAACCGGCACCAATAGCTGCGGCACCCATTCCAACTGTTTTAATGAATTGTCGCCTGTTGTTGTTTTCCATGCAAAATCTCCTTTTTGTGATGATTAACATTATGGCTACCCTTCAGTAATAAATCTTAGCTGTTTTAGGACACATACAACCGATTTTCTTACACTGTTGCTGAAATGAAGCTTCTTGATTTACTAAATGCCGTTTTATGCCCAAACCTACCGGCAAGTCAAGGATATTTTAAACCCTTTGAAAAGAGGACAGGAGTAATCCCAGAAAAATCAGAAAACCGCCATACAAATGATAAGGATAAAGGCTTTCTTTTAAAAAAACAGAAGCGATCAAAGCGGTAAATACCGGAAGTAAATACATGAATACGGATGCAATGGAAGCCCCTGCCGTTCTAACGCCATAATTCCAGAAGATATAAGAAAGGATTGAAGGGAATATTCCCAGATATAAAAAAATTGAGATATTGACAAGATTAATCTCAAAGCCTTTAAAAACAAAAAATTCCCATACATAAAAAGGCAGAATACAAATCGTACCAAGACAAATCAGAACGGTTAAAAAGGAAATGGGCGATATGTCTATCTGTCTTTTTTTCAGCAGAACGGAATAAAATGCCCAGGAGGCAATGGAAAGAACAATTAAAAGATCGCCCGGATTAAAGGACAGGTTCAGTAAAAGGTGCCGCGACCCCTTTGCGATAATCATCAGCATTCCTGAAATTGATATCATTACACCCATTGATTGTATCAAACGGGGTTTTTCTTTGCTCATCATCCAGGATAAAAGAATGGTCATGACTGGCATGGTTGCGGCTACCAGAGAAATATTTGTAGCAGTGGTATATTGAGCACCAAAATATAAAATAGAATTATAGGCGGCCACGCTTGGAACTGCTAAAACGAATAAAAAACCCAAATGTTGCCGGATCAACCGGCCATCTGTTTTAAGATGGGACAAGGCAAAAGGCAGGATAATGATAAGGGCCGTGAGCCACCGGTAAAAAGAAAGCGTCATGGGCTTTATCTCGGATATAACGGCTTTTGCAATGACAGTATTGATAGCCCAGGAAAAAACAGCTAAAGAAAGACCGATATAAGCCAGCCATATCCGGGTCGTCTTAATTTGTTTTTTTTCCATTATGCCCATGCCTGATCATGAAGGATTGAAAAAACCGATCTCAGCTTTTTCAGTCAGTATACCCTGATCAAAAAGGGAATCAAAAAATATTCCCATGGCTTTTATTTTTTCATGATTGAGATCACAAAACAAAAGATCAAAATATTCTTTTATTCGTTTTTCTTCAATACTCAGTTTGTTGGCAGAAATTGTTATGATTTTATCCAGGTGTTGATACCCGGCTGCTTTTGAAGCCATGAGCAAAGCATGAATCTTTTTAACCAGCAATGGATTTGAATCGGCAAAGGAGCGCCTGACAACCCATACGGCAAATACAAAGGGAAGGTGTGTCATTTCATACCAGAGCACTCCCAGATCAATACAATGGTTAAACTGCTGATGCCAGGGGAGTGTCAGGGCTGTATCCCCTATGATCAATGCGGCATCGGCATTCTTCGAGACTGATTCGATATTGTTCACATCACCTATCTGATAAACAGGGGCAATATTTTTTTGATGAAAGATCATTTTCAGAAAGGAGGCCGCCGATGCAGATTCCCGGGATAAGAGGACGGTTTTACCGGTAAGCTCATCAATGGAATAACGGCTGACAAGGATGACACTCATGACCCTGCCGTGACAGGAAATGGACAGGTCAGGAAGCAATAACAGCTCCCTGTGATTCATGGCATAAAATGCTGCTGAAATAGGACTTATTACTATCCGGCCCTCCATAATTTTCCGGTTCAAAGCAGAAGGTACATCCGGAACCATTTCAAGCCAATCCGGTAAAAGACCGTTGTCAAGACCATAATAAACAGGGGAGGCATTAATATAACTTATTTTCCCCATTTTTGTTTTTTCAATATTCATTGGATACGATTCTTTCAAAAAGTTTTGTTTTTTTTTTTTCATCAACCGGCAGGTATATGAAATCCGCTTTTTTCCCCTTTGAGAGTGCCCCTGTGATATGCTCAAGCCCCAAGGCTTCTGCCCCGTTAAGGGTCGCCATCGAAAAAACGGTCTGTGGATCAAGTTTTGGATAGTGTTTTGCCACAAAAGCCATTTCATCAAATATATCAAGGGAATCACAGCTTGCAAGGCTGTCGGTTCCGAGAGCCGGCCTAAGACCTTTTTTCAGCATGTTTTCAATATCCGGAAGACGGCTGTGAAGATTCCGGTTACTCCTGGGACAGACACAGATTTTAACCTGTGAACGGGCAAGGATATCCATATCTTCTTTTGTTATATGAAGGAGATGTACCGCCAGGGTCAGAGAATCAAGAAGCCCCATGTGATCCAGATAGGCCACCGGTGTTTTTGATCCGATTCCCCACCTTCCATAATCAATCCCCCTCTCGGTCAAAAAATCAGCCCAGGCCCCTTTTCCATAAAAAATGAATTCTGATTCTTCCTCTGATTCAGCCACATGAATGGAAAACGGCAACCCTGCTGATCCGGATTGATTTTTCAAATCTTTCAGCAATTTTGGAGAAGAGGTATGGGGGGCATGCCCGGCCACGGAAAAAGAAAGGGGGGCATTTTTCCGGACATTCCCTATCTCATCATTACCCGAACCCAGATATTCTTTAAAAAAAACACCGCTTAACCCTGAATTTTCAAGGATTTGTTTTGTAATCCCGAGCGTTGATACTTCCCCCACATAAAGAGTTCCCAAAGCCTGCAAATCAGATGCAGCCTTTTTTGCTTCACGGATAAGCGCTTCTGTTCCCAAAGTCTGCCGTAATTCCAGAAGGGATCTGACCCAGGGTTGAAATCCCTTGTCAAATGAAAGCCTGTTTTTTAGTGCTGACAATTCCAGATGAAGATGGGCATTGACAAGAGGCGGTATCAAAACGCCCGGTCCGTGGTCAATAAAGATCCCTTTTGGAGTACCTGCAAAAACTTCTTTAATCAATCCGTTTTCAATTTCCAGATAACCATTTTGGATAGTTTTTGCAGAATCCATGATAATCCAGCCGGCCCTATGAACTTCTCTTTTATCCCAGGCCCCGGAAATAATTTTTTTAAAGAACGGGCCTGTCATAGCAGGTGATAATAGCAGTCCCGCTGTCGCGGTTCAAATCCTGCAGTGCTGATCAGGCGGACAAGTTCTTCCCTGGGCAGCATGAAATCAACCCCGGCCGAGGCCACAACATTTTCTTCAATCATGGTGCTCCCCATGTCATTGGCGCCGAAAAAAAGAGCGGTCTGGGCGATTTTATCTCCCTGGGTCACCCAGGAAGCCTGGATATTATCAATATTGTCCAGAAAGATCCGGCTCATGGCAAGGACTCTCAGATACTCTGCACCGGTCTTCTTTTTTATATCAATCTTTGTATTGCCCGGCTGGAACGTCCAGGGAATAAAAGCGGTAAACCCGGACGTCTCATCCTGGAGGGTTCTGATTTTATCCATGTGTTGAAATATATGAATATCATCCTCAAGATGGCCGAACATCATGGTAGCACTGGATCTCATGCCCTGAAGATGGGCCTGGCGCATAACCTCCAGCCATTGGGAGGAAAGACATTTATTCGGTGAAACCTGCTGCCGGACTTCATCACACAGGATTTCCGCTCCGCCGCCCGGAATAGAAGAAAGCCCGGAGTTCTTAAGAATAGCGATGGCTTTTGCAATAGACAGGGAAGATTTTTTGGCAATATAATCAATTTCAGGCGGTGAAAACCCGTGGATATGGATATCAAAATTCTCTTTGATATCCCTTAACATACCTGTATAATAATCAAGGGTCAGACCAGGGTTCATACCACCCTGCAAAAGGATCTGGGTTCCTCCAAGATCCAGGGTTTCCCTGATTTTATCATGCAGGGCCTGCCGTGAAATGACATAGCCCCTGTCCTTGTCCGGGGGTTCAAAAAAAGCACAAAACCTGCAACCGGAAACACAGATATTGGTATAATTGATATTCCTGTCCACCACATAGGTCACGATCCGATCCGGATGATGATAAAACCGCTTTTGATTTGCAAGATCCGCCAGAGTCAGAAAATCAGCTTCCCTGTATAAGACAAGTGCCTCATTTACATCAATTCTATGATTTTCCCTTATCTTTTCAATCAATTGATCTAAACTGGCCATGATTCTATGCCAATCCGTTTACGGGGTTATAAAAGGAATCCCGCTCAACCGGGTCAAATCCTGCCGTGAGAATCAGATCTTCCATCTGGTTTCTGGTAAGGCCTTTGGCGGATTTTGCACCGGCAGTATGGGTGATCCTCTCTTCCATGATCGTCCCGTCCAGATCATCGGCTCCAAAACTCAAGGCCACCTGGGCAAGGCTTTCCCCTATCATAACCCAATAAGCTTTGATATGTTCAAAATTATCCAGCATCAACCGGGCGGCTGCCACATTTTTTAAATCATCCACTGCTGTTGTGGGGGGGAGATGGGATAGTTCCGTATTTTCCGAATGAAATGCCAGGGGGATAAAAGCTGAAAACCCGCCTGTTTCATCCTGAACCTCTCTTAATGAAATCAAATGATCCACTCGTTCCTCAAGGGTCTCGATATGACCGTATAGCATGGTCGCATTGGTTTTAATCCCCGCTTTATGAACTGCCTTTACAATTTCAAGCCATCGTTCATGACCGATTTTCCTTGGAAACAATTCTTCCTGAATCCTTTTGTTCAACACTTCGGCACCACCACCCGGCATCATAGCCAGCCCGGCTTCTTTCAACCGTTTAATGGTTTCTTCAAGACTGAGCCCGGCAAGGGTTGACAGATAATCGATTTCAACACAGGTGAAGGCTTTTATTGTTGCATGGGGCCTTATTCTTCTGATGGTCTTCAAAAGATCAATATAATAGTCGAATTTAAGATCCTCATTCAGCCCACCGACAATATGCAGTTCTTTTACCGGTTCATCCATATGTGTCATTAATCTTTTCTCAATTTCTTCAATGGAAAAGACATAGGCGCCCTCTTGTCCTTTGTCCTTTGCATAGGCACAGAACCGGCATCGGTTTTTGCAGATATTAGTGTAGTTCAGATGTTCATTATAGATATAAAAAGCCCTATTCCCATGCAAAGCCTTTCTGACATGATTTGCAATCCTGCCTAAACCGATCAGGTCATGGGTTTCATAAATAATAATCCCGTCCTCTCTGGAAAGACGGGAATTTTTCAAGACTTTTAAATAAAGGTCTTCAAGTCTTTCATCAATAAAAGAAATCTGCATTAATGTCTCTTTCTTCTAACCACCTTTTTTTTCTTTTTCAAGGAGGGCCCAAAGACTCCCTGGGCCATGTTCTGTCTTGGATCAAAGAGATTATTCTGCTGGTATGAACAGGATGCACGGGGACATTTAAGTCCTTTTTCCCCGGTCGGAGCGACAGTCTCAGTCAGAAACGGATTTTTGCATAAGGGGCACTCGATATGATAGGGCCTGTCCCAGGAAACAAACCTGCATCCCTGACTCGTACAGGTAAAAAACTCTTTTCCTTTTTCCGTTGTTTTTGAAATAATTTCACCTTGTTTGCAAAGAGGGCAAGACATGGTCAGATTGCTTTCAAATGCCGCTATCTGAGATTCGATATCTTCATCAGACAGGGAATCCTCCCCAACTTCCTCGCTTTCTGCCTCGTTTTCACTCTCCTCTTTGTCAAGGCGGTGTTTTTCTATTTCTTCCAGTCTCAGCTTTTCTTCCAGAGCTTTCAACTGAGCTTCCCGTTCAGCCATCATAGCTTCGCGGGCTTCCAGTTCGGCAGCTTTCTGTTTTGCTTTTTCTGCTTCCTGCCGGGCTTCTAAAAGGTCATTTTCCCTTTGTTCGATTTCTTCCAACTGTCTTGCCGCTTCTTTGGCTGCTTCTTCGGCTTCTTTAATTCTTTCTTCTTTTTCAGCAAGTTCTCTTGCAAGTTCGGCTGCTTTGCGTGCAGTTTCTTCAGTTTTTCTGATTTCAGCTTTCCTGGCTTCGAGTTCTTCTTTTGAAGGTCCTTTATCAAAAACATCCTTGATATTCAATTGCCCGGCTGAATCAAGCGATCTTTTCTTTCTGCTTCTGATCAATTTTGACAGACGATCCAGGTTGTCTTTTTTCAGCTTTAGAGAAATTTCCTTGGACTGGCTCACCAAAGTCATACCCCCGGATGCCATCTCCGATGCTTTAGTTTCAGCCTTGGCTTTTGATACTGAGACCCCCCGGCTTTTCAGAGTAGACTTAAAACTTTCCTTTGCAAGTTCAAGATCTTTTCTCCCGGAATTCACCTCTTCGTTTATCTGAATGACAAAAGCAACCAGGTTCATGCCCTGCATCCCGGGAAACATATTGTCAAGGAACCCGACCATCATGAAGGAAGGCATTTCCGCTTTTAAAAAGCCATGCCGGTCCGTGCTGATATATCCTTTGTTTAAAACCGAAAGGACTGCTTTTTCAAGTGTATTGTCTTTTTCAAGGCCGATATCCACCAATTCATTAATAAATGAGTCTTTTGTATACCGTTCCGGTGGAAATTCCGGATATTGCCTGATTTCTCTTTCTCTTTCAAGGATCAGGGTAATGCAGGCAATGCTGGCCAGGTTAAAGGAAACCATTGCAGAACCGGAATCAATATCCAGCAATGCCGTAATTTCCTGAGCAAGAATCTCATCCAATTGATCCCGGACAAATCCCGGATCCAGGTACCGGTATTGTTTTGTATCCGTGGCCATTATTCATCTCCCTGGTTGATCTCGGAAATCATATCTGCGATATTCAAGGCCATCTGAGAGACCTTGTCTTCCTGTCCGGTGCGCTGGGAATACGGTTCCGTTTTTTCAAAACCCTCCCGTATGGTGGAAAGCTCAAGGCATTCCCCCTCCCTGTTAAAAATAACGGATAAAGGTACCTTGATTTCAAAATCAAATTTATATGCAATCCGGTTTTTATATACCACCAGATCCCCGTTTTTATAGTCTATTTCTTCCTGAAGTGTTAGGCTGTGTTTTTCAAAAAGCATTTTTTCAATTGCATCCCAGTCTAATTCTGCATTAATCGTATCAATAAATTCTTTTTCGCTTTCCTGAATGCTCTCCGGATTTGTAAGTTTCATGTAGCACCTCTTTAATTAAAGAAAAAATGAATTTCCTTTGCAAGATTCAAATAAGCAGAAGCTGCTAGGCCTTTGATATCATGAAGCGCAGCAGGAATTTTCAGGTCTGTTGATTTTCTGATTTTATCATCCGATGGAATAAATGTATTGAAAACCAGCTCTTTTGCATCCGGCAATTTCTGATAATCCAAAAAGGACTGGATCTCTTCCTTTGTTTCACACCGGTTGAAAAGGAGTCCGGCAATTTTCAGAGGGATATGATGAAAGGTCCGGATATATTTGATACATCGAAGAAGATCAAAAAAATCTACAGCAGCGCTTTGAGGGATTGACATGCAGACTAAAAGCCAATCTGCGGCCGTCATTGCCATTGTGTTTAAAAAACCATAGGATGAAGGGGAATCGATAATGACATAATCATACTCTTTTTCAACATCTTTGAGAAAAAGGCGTAAAAGTGTTTCATTTTCAGAAAGTTTGGCCAGTTTCCCGGCTACCTGAAACAGGCCAAACCCCGCAGGCATGATAGTGAGATACCTCAATTCGGTTTTGACAACGGCATCAATGAATTTTACCTTTGCCGATAAAACAGAAGCAATATTGCAGGCATAGTCCGCGTTTTTAATACCACACCAGTGAGTAGTGCTTCTCTGGGGATCACAGTCTATCAGAAGAGTATTTTTTTCCAGTAAAGCAAATGATGTTGCAAGATTTACGGCCGTGACGCTTTTGCCTATCCCGCCCCTCTGGCCGACTATAGTCAGTATTTTGCTCATAATCCAGTATCATTAGCACAATTCCATAAAAATTCAATCATATAGTTTAAATAAATGCCTATACTTTCATCTCTCTTAAGGCTTTCAATAGAATAACGGCTCTAAAATAATAGCAAGTTGAATTATTCAGACGGATATATCATAATACGAGGCAACAGGATCACCTAAACAGGAGCTCTATACTTTTGGCAAACATATCCATTTCTCTTGAAGGCATAGATCAGGCCATTGCCAACCTTAATTATAAAGACGGTTCCATAAAACATAAGGCCGTCACAGCTATAAGATCCTTTTATATTTCAGAAGAATCCATAAAAAAACTCCATTCCATTGACATGGATATCCTTATCCGATCCATCTGGGATGTAGGAGATGATTCAAAAAAAATCAAAGCCAAACGAAGAAATTTCACCAGTATTAAATCCTCCATTAATGCAGATCTGGAAAACCTGTCCAAAAAGAGGCTGAATCTTGAAAACGTAACGATTTCGGAATCCAATGTTTTTGATATGACCGATGAAGCAAAAAACAATCTCCTCAGTTCTTTCACAGATGCGGTTAAAACCGGAGACATCAATCTTGATCAGGCCACTAACCTGTTAAAAGCAGTTACTGATTTTCTTGATAACATCCGGATTGAAAAAAAAGATACGGATTCCAAAGATCTTATCACTCAGATTAAAAAAATTCTCAACAAAATCACGGAAGATGTCCTTTCCAAAGAAGACCTGGAAACCACACCAGGGCTTAGAAAATTTAAAAAAGGGGGGTTCGGTTTTGATGAGGGCGAAGGTATTGAAGAGGATGCCGAAGGTATTGAAGAGGATGCCGAAGAAATTGAAATCAGCGAAGACGAAACCCTGGAAGAAATTGATGAAGATATCGGGGAACCAGTT
>MGTJ01000056.1 GCA_001799395.1 Desulfobacterales bacterium RIFOXYA12_FULL_46_15
TTTGTCCACGATCTTGGTGAAATCCTGGTGAAATTTGGCGTGGAGAACCACACCGATGTCTCTAAGGCTGAACCCTTTTTCAATGGCGGCTTTACTGATACGGATCCAGGAGATATCCCTTTGTCCGATATGCATGATGCCTTGGATATAATTGATCAGATGATGGATCTGTCTTTCCATGATGGGCTCAAAATCTTCCTGGAACTCACGGCCGGCAATCTGAACCTTGATGCCCAGGTTGAAAGTTCCGCCTTCTTTGATACCGGACAGATCCGGGCCAATGATGGTGATCTTGCCGTCTTCGATTTCGTTCATGTCAGCCATTTTTACAAGCTCGGTGCACTGGGTCTTGCCACCGCCGCACTGGGCATAAAGATCGGCACCTCTGACGCGCTCACCCTCATAGGCAGGGCCGAAGGCGCAGGGGATTTCAATATTGGCGACCTGAACCTTGAGGCCTCTGACTTCAACGGATTTCTGAACCATATCGGCATGGGCAACCGGGGCCACAACATGCTCGTAGGTACAGATACCGGTCGGGAGGATCTCAGGAATCGGTGTGTCGGCAATGGTCGGGAAGCCCCAGTTTACACAACCGGCGGCTGCAACACCCCATTCGGTTCCGACATCGCCCAAGGCGTTGACAAAGGCAAATACCCTGTCTTTATTGTATTTCAGGATAGTTTTGTAGTCACCCGGTTTAACACCACCGAATGCCATGGCTGCCCTGTTGGCAAAACCAAGGGCAAAGACAGCGGAAGAAATATCCGGCCCAAAGGGCACGATACGAGTATTCCAGCCGATCTGCATGCCTGCGTCCAGGCACTGCTGGATCAGGGTTTTTCCATTGTGGTTAGCTGCGCAGAAGATATAAAGAGAGCGTTTCTGGTAATCTTCAACAATCATCTTGGCAATCTCTTTAGTGGGGGCAGCACCGACCATGGCGGCAAAACCGGGAGCGGAACCGTCAACAAATTCAACACCGCGTTTTCTTAAGATGGTGTCATCGGCCGCACCCACCCAGAGTTTACCGTTCTCAATATCCGGGTCTTCCTGGGCAATATAGAAATCAGGTTCATTCAGATATCTTAGGGCTTCTTTTACTTCATAAGAGATGATACCGGCCATACCGGCATCCAGTAGGGGCCCCAGGTACGGGAGCCAGTTTTTCAGCCTGATATGGGGGGGGAGAAGGCCCCGGGCAAAGGCCATGGGTCTCTTCAGATCTTCTAAGGTTTCACATTTAAGACCGGTCAAAGAATAGATAACCGGCAGATAGTATGCTGTGTTCGGGAATCCGATTTTTGTGGCTGCATCATAGGTCTGGAGAGCTTTTTCAAGTTCACCTTCAACCTGGGCAACTACTTTGTATCCACCCTGAATGGCAGCAAATGCGATTAGTTTTGACATATTCTCTTCCTCCTTCGTTGAGGATTTATTGTATTATATCCGTTTGTTTTTCAACAATACCATTAGCCTTCAGTTTTTAGCCTTCTAAGGCCTGGCGATCAGCCATATCCATCATGACACGTTCTCTAGCTTTATCGATACCCAGTTCTTTTCTCTTTTTATCGATATGGGCAATCATTTTATGGGCATGCTTGATCGGATCTGCTTCAAAATCCCACATTCCACCATAGATAGTCTCATACTTTTTCATGAGGTAGTCATTGAATACAGGTGCTCCTGAAGTTGGGAAAGTAACTCCGAATACAGTGTAGATACCCGATGCAACAACATATTCTCCAATACTGATGGCTTTTTCACTCATCCATTCAGGGGCAGACCCTGCAACCGGCCAGTCACAGAGATCATTACCAAGGCCGCCTGCCTTTATAACTTCAGTGGCTGCCAGCAGAATTCTTGAGTTATCAACACATGAACCCATGTGAAGAACAGGAGGAATACCTACAGTTTCGCAGATTTCAGCAAGCCCGGGTCCACAGTATGCAGCAGCAGAATCCGGAGTCAAAAGACCTTCCATTGCGCAGGCGATGGCATTACATCCAGTGGTCAGGACAAGGACGTCGTTTTTAATCAATTCTTTAACAACGGCAAGATGACCCTCATTGTGTTTTGTTCGGACATTGTTACAACCAACAACACCGGCAACGCCGCGGATACGGCCATTGATGATATTGTCATTCAATGTATAATAGGTGCCTCTAAATGTACCACCGAGGTGATATTTAATGGATTCAACACCAAAACCTGCCACCTGGGTTGCTTTAAAGTTTGGTATCATGACTTCTTTTTCACGTTTCCCAAAGTTTTCAACAGCCAGGGTTACAATTCTGATGGCATCTTCCATGGCATGATGTTCATCAAATTCAATGTGAATAACATTGTCCTGTTCTATTTTACCCATGGGATGGGTGGTGATGAGTTTTGTATGGAAGCATTTGGCAACATTGGCAAGGTTCTGCATGATGCACTGAACATCCACTACCATGGCATCACAAGCACCGGTAACAATAGCCAGCTCCTGCTGGAGGAATGTCCCAGCTGGGGGAATCCCGTGTCTCTGGAGCATTTCATTGGCCGTACAGCAGATGCCGCCGAGCTGGATGCCTTTGGCGCCCGCTTTGTGTGCCAGGTCAATCATTTCAGCGCTTTGAGATGCAGCAACAATCATTTCAGACAGAACCGGCTCATGGCCATGAACGATAATGTTGACATGGTCTGCTTTCATGATGCCAAGATTTGCTTCTGAAAGGAGTGGAGACGGAGTGCCGAACATGATGTCCTGAAGATCCGTAGCGATCATGGAACCGCCCCAGCCGTCAGCTAACGCACATCTTGTGCCTTGTTTCATCAGGTTTTTATAATCCTGATCAACACCCATGTGAGTCCTGTGCATGATATCAACGATTTCCCGGTCGATATTCCTTGGAATAACACCCATTTTTTTCCAAATTTCCTGTCTTGGCTTAGGTGCTCTTTTAATCCCGAGAACATGGCCTTCGGGTTTTCCCCATTCTGCCAGGGCTTTCTCAGAAAGCTCAAGTGCAATTTCATCAAGATCTCTGTCAATCATTTTGCCGTCAACTTCTATTTCTGTTGCAATATCAAAGTTCTTTGCAACAGCAACCAGTTTTTCAAAATCTTTGATCTTGTAGTCTTGTGTCTCTTTTCTGGCTACGGACCGGAATACTTCTGCAACGGTGCGGCCATGATCTGAATGGGCTGCAGCACCGCCTGCAATCATTCTGATGAAATTTCTTGCAGCGATTGTATTGGCAGTTGCACCACAAATTCCTTTTCGGGTATCTTCGCCTTCAATACCGGATTTGGTAAGCGGGAGCCTGCAGGGTCCCATTGAACAATTTTTACAGCATGTCCCCTGAGAACCTATATTACAGGGTTTCATATTTTCAGCTCTGTCAAAAACAGTTTCAATACCTAATTGCTGGGCACGTGCAATCATCTGCTGCGTTGCACGATCAACAGATGCATTCATCGGATCAGCCAGTTTCGGTTTTTTATCGGCTGTTTCTTTTTTTTCATCTGACATTAGAGGTTCCTCCTCATAGTTAAAATATATATATAATTTGATTACATAAAAATTGTATCATTTTTGCAATCTGTTATTTTGCAATCTATTAAGCACAAGCTCTTTTATGGAGCTTATTAAGATTGTCAATAATTTTCTCAAGTTCTGTTTTCTGAATTTTTGCAGCTGTCATGGCTACTGTTCCCACAGGCGCTACATTTCTTTTAGCAGCAGCTTTTTCTCTTTCAGCCGCACGTTTTTCTCTGATAGCCTGTTCTTCAGCCTCACGCTTAGCAACGGCATCTTTTTGCGCTTTTTTCTCAGCATCAGCTTTGGCTTTGGCATCCGCTTCCGCTTTGGCTTTTGCATCGGCATCGGCCTTGGCTTTGGCGGCAGCATCGGCTTTTGCCTTTGCTTCTGCGTCAGCCTTGGCTTTGGCATCGGCAGCCGCTTTGGCTTTTGCTTCAGCTTCAGGATCTGCCTTTACTTCTACTTTAGGTGCAGGAGCTGCTTCAACTTTGGGGGCTGCGGCTTTTGCAGCCGGAGCGGCAGCTTTTGGCGCTTCTTTTGCAACCGGAGCTGCGGCTTTGGGCGCAGGAGCTGCTTTTTTCTCTTCTTCAATGGTCAGGTTCGGGGCCTTTGCCATGGCGGCAAAATCAATATCCACATCATCCATCCGTTTTTTAATGGGAGCTACATCCTTGGCAGAACCGCCTGCATAGATAAGATCGATAAATGCTTTGGCAAGCTTGATGGATTCGGGATGGCGCATGATCAGGATACTGGAACCGGCCAGAAGATAAGAGACAGCGCCGACGGCTTCCATGAGGATGGCACGTCTTTCAGGATCACCCAGTTCCGGGGCATCGGCAACCGTGAGTTTGGCTTCTTTGCATTTCCAGACTTCATTGCCCAGGTTGTTTATCATGGGGTTCTGAAGTTTGTCGTCGCCCTGGGTCATGGCTGCCATAGTGAGACGCTCCATGACGGAATAGGAATATTCAAGACCATACCCGAGACCTCCGGTGGTGGGATCAACAATGACCTTGTCCAGGGAAACCCCCAGGTTTTCAAGAAGAATATTGACCTGTTTGGCAAGGTTGACGTCAATGGGGGAAGAGGAAATGACGGTATGCCCGTATCCCATGGCTGCCGCACCGATTCCCTTGTAGTTCTTTTCTTCAACCGGTCCGATAATCAGGTTTTCACCCTGGCAGGCTTCGCATATTTTTTTCAATACTTCCCCGTCTTTTGCAGGAACTGCACATCCCCAGACGATGAGAGGGACCTTGACGGCACCCAGAACTTTTTGAACGGTTGCGGCTGCTGCGTCAGGCCCTGCATCCTTGTCATTGGGGTCCGTGCTTTTGAGCTGAAGCACAATAGCCTCGGCTCCGTATTCTTCCACACATTTTTTTGCCCAGGCGGCAGGGTCTGAATATACATCTTTAAACGGTGCTTTTGCTGCCTCTGCCCAGTCTTCCGGAACCATATCCCAGATTTCCATTGCAATCATGGGCTTATTGGGCATTTTTCCTTCAAACTGATAAAACGGATAGCTGGTTTGTCCACCGACCGTAACGGCTTTATCACCTTTTCCAATGGTGATGCCTTTGATACTGCCGGCATAGGTTTCTTTGGCTATTTCAAATCCCACTTTTACCTCCTAAGATTATTAAAGATAGTTATGAGTTGGGGGGGGTTAAGATTAAACTGAACAGACCTTGTCAAAAAAGGGCAAATATGAAATGAAGCAATTAAATCAAACTCAGTCAACACTAAATTGAAATATCTCTCCATCTATAAGCCCTTATCATGTCTCAATTTATAAAATAACAAAATATGACTTATAATTTGTATGGTTTTTTGTCAATAGATGAGTGAATTTAATGGTCTTGGCCTTTTAATCGCCAAAACCCTCATATAATAAGGTGTCTTGCAATATAGCTACAATGTATCAGCTTGGTTGAATGAAATTTAATTAATAAATTGGAATTGAACCAGCGAAAAATATTGATTTTTTTTGTTTTATTTAATAGGTAAGGTAGGCAGTCAGGATTTTAAAACCAAGATGTATATCTGGTTTCACCATTATTTTTTTTAACGGCTCTGTTATGAGTCCAAAGCTATAAAGGAGTAGTAAATTCATGGCACTAGATCCAACCAAACACAAAGACTGGGAAATCGCAGAAGATGCGGAAAAGACAATGCTGACCATCTATGAAATCGGTGAAAAGCTGGGATTGACAAAAGAAGAGCTCCTGCCTCAGGGCCATTATATTGCCAAAATAGATTTCAGAAAAGTGCTGGAACGTCTTAAAGACAAACCCAATGGGAAATATATTGATGTAACAGCCATTACCCCGACACCCCTTGGAGAAGGAAAGTCCACTTCCAGTATGGGTCTTGTCCAGGGTCTGGGAAAACTCGGCAAGAATGTCTGCGCTGCCATTCGTCAGCCTTCAGGCGGACCGACCATGAATATCAAGGGTTCAGCAGCCGGCGGCGGTCTGGCCCAGTGTATTCCCCTGACACCCTTCTCACTCGGGTTCACCGGCGACATCAATGCCATCATGAATGCCCATAACCTGGCCATGGTTGCATTGACTTCCCGTCTCCAGCACGAAAGAAATTATACGGACGAGCAACTGGAAAGACTGTCCGGAATGAAGAGAATAGACATTGATCCGACAAGAGTGGAAATGGGCTGGATTATGGATTTCTGCTGCCAGTCCTTAAGAAATATCATCATCGGTATTGACGGCGTAAACGGCAAATCAGACGGTTTCATGATGAAATCAAAATTCGGTATTGCCGTATCTTCAGAAGTTATGGCCATCCTGGCCGTTGCAACAGATTTAAAAGACATGCGCGAAAGAATGGGTAAAATTGTTGTGGCCTATACCAAAGCAGGCAAACCGGTTACAACCGAAGACCTTGAAGTTGCCGGCGCCATGACGGCCTGGATGGTGGATGCCCTCAACCCGTCTTTAATCCAGACCCTTGAAGGACAGCCGGTCATTGTTCATGCAGGGCCCTTTGCCAATATTGCCATCGGTCAGAGTTCCATTATCGCTGACCGGATCGGTCTCAAACTGGCTGATTATCATGTAACGGAATCCGGTTTTGGTGCAGATATCGGGTTTGAAAAATTCTGGAATCTGAAATGCCGTTATTCCGGGCTTAAACCGGACTGTGCCGTTGTTGTCGCCACCATCCGGGCTCTGAAATGCCATGGCGGCGCTCCGGTACCGGTTCCAGGAAAAGCCATGCCCAAAGAATATTTGACGGAAAATGTGGACTGGGTTGCAAAGGGCTGCGCTAACCTGATCCATCATATTAGAAATGTCAGAAAGGCCGGGATTGCACCTGTTGTTTGTATTAATGCATTCTTCACCGATACAAAAGCTGAAATTGAAAAAGTTCGGGAGCTTTGCGAAGCAGAAGGTGCAAGGGTTGCTCTTTCCCGTCATTGGGAACTGGGTGGAGAAGGTGCCATTGAGTTTGCAAAAACCGTTATTGAAGCCTGTGAAGAGAAAAATGAATTTAAATTCCTCTATGAACTGGATATGCCGGTTAAAGAAAGAATTGAACTCATTGCCAAAGAAGTTTACGGTGCAGACGGTGTTGACTATTCTGCAGAAGCGACTAAGGCTCTTGCCAGAATCCAGGCAGACCCGAAACTCGCAGGCCTGGGCCTCTGCATGGTGAAAACCCATCTGTCTCTCTCCGACAACCCGACCCTGAAAGGCGTGCCCAAGAACTGGAGACTCACCATCCGTGAAGTTCTCACCTATGGCGGTGCAGGCTTTATCGTTCCAGTGGCAGGGGCGATTTCCCTCATGCCTGGAACAAGCTCGAATCCGGCCTTCAAGAGGGTTGACGTAGATGTTGAAACCGGTAAGGTACAGGGTGTGTTCTAAACACTGAGATTCTGTAACAACAGATATCTATAAAGCAGATAAGAAAATGGCGTTCGGTCCTGAGACACTGAGACACGAACGCCATTTTTTATGGATAAAAGGTTGTATTTAAGCGTTCTGCATTTCACACGCCAGAAGGGTATGTTTGCACAGGACCGATGTGGTAACCGATCCGACACCGGCCGGTACGGGTGAAATTTTTTCAACAATGGGTTCTGCCTGGGCAAAATCAACATCACCGCAGTATTTTCCCGGGTTGTCAGGATCGGCATTGATGCCGACATCAATGACTATCTGACCCGGTTTTACAAAATCCGCTTTTACCATTTTTGCCCGGCCCACGGCAGCCACCAGGATCTCGGCATCTTTACAGACATCCGGCAGATTCTGGGTTCTGGAATGGCAGATGGTGACGGTGCCGTGTTCCCTTAAAAGCAGCATGGCCATGGGTTTTCCAACCACCAAGGACCTGCCGAGAACTACGCATTTCCTTCCTTTTATAGGGATATTATAGAAATGAAGCATTTCCATGCAAGCTGTCGGGGTGCAGGGAGGAAATCCTGTAGAATCATCTGTGAATACTTTTGCTGCGCCGCCGATGGTGAGGCAGTCCACATCTTTTTCCACGGGAATCAGGGATCTTATTTTTCTTTCATCAAGGGTTTTTGGAAGCGGGGAAAACATCAGGATGCCGTTGACGTCTTTTTTCGCTCCGATTTCCATTACAGCCTTTTCAAAAGAGGCCTGATCAATGTTTTCAGGAAACTCAAAAACTTCTGAGTCCATTCCAACACCTTGGCATGTTTTTTTTGCCCCGCCTTCGTAAAACAAATCATCCGGCCGGGCGCCCACCCTGATGATTCCAAGTTTGGGAGTGATTCCCCGGGTCTTCAGTTTTTCGACCCTGTTGATAAGCTCTGCCTTGATGGCATCTGCTACCGGTTTTCCTTTTAGAACTTCTGCCATTTCTTTTCTCCCTATTTTGTCAATTTGGAAACCACAAGATTAAAAGTTGCATCCGCAATTTTGGTTCCGTCAGCCAGAAGCTGATTCATTTCCTCACGGGTATTTTTGACAAAATCCTGATCTTTGATGGTGTTTAAATTGATAATGACATTGAGGCTTCCTGAAACCAATGCCGCTTTCATAAATGCGACGCCGCAACCCACGTCGGAAATGGCGATCATGGTCCCGATCCGGCCCATTCTTTCATGGATTTTGATTCCGGCATAGGCTTTGCGCATAATTTCCATGGGAACGGAGCAGGCTGTTTTGCAGCATTGTTCCATGGTTCTGGCTTTATATTCGATTTCTTCGGGCGTGTTCTTTGGCAGCCCATAGGCCTTGGAAAGGGGCTCGAAAACTTCTGCGTCTTTATCCACAAGGGCTTCAAGCTCCTTAATGATTTTTACACCCTTGTCAAGAAGCTCTTTTACTTCTCCTTCAACATCTGCATATTTTTTCTTCCCAACAGTCAGATTTCCCACCATATTAGAAAGGGCCATGCCGATGGCACCTCCCATGGCAGCAGCACCACCGCCGCCCGGAACGGGTTCTTTTGAGGCCAGGATAGTGTTGAAATCTTTACATGATTTATCCAGCATTGACATATTAATGGTCTCCTTTGTGTATTATTGATGATACTTCAGCCTTTTATCCAAAACACCTATAGCGAACCCCTTTTTATCTGTCAAATCAAATTTGATTAAATTTTTATTTTCTTCCAGTCATGATAATGGGGGAAAGATCCTTGTTCCCAAATCTACCGGGACATCATTTTTTTGTACAAGGCAACAATGAAAAAGGCGATCAGAATCTGTCCCGATAATCCCTGGAATAGCATAATGAGCTTGCTGAAGCCGAAAGGGAGAATATCGCCGAATCCGACAGTTGTGAAAACAACACCGCTGAAATAAACCAGATTGCCAAGCGTATCCATAAGGCCGGATGGATTTTTTGATCCGAATGATAGTATTTTGTCTCCCTGTTGAACTCCGAATATGCCATAAAGAACGGCAGCCGCTAAAATATCAACAGCCATTGTCATTAAAACGTTCAACGGACGTTCACCATAACCGGTTGTCATGTCCATTAGTTTGGAGAAAATACGGGCAGGAGAAAAAATAGGCATCTGTTTTCTCTGCATGATCTTTTCACGATGGGAGAAGGGGCTTTCGTCCCTGCTGTGGCCCTGGTCCCTCAAAGAAAGTTTGATGTTTCGATAAATTTCTTCTGCTTCCTTATATTTTTCCAGTGCCAATTGCCGGTTGTTTTTTTTCTCTGCAGCAATACCTTCTTGCTCATTTTTGATGACAAAATCTTTATTCCAGTGAGCCATATCGAATTTTGCTTTATCCAGATTGGCCCCAAGCAGATTGACATCCTTGAGGCAGGCCGATCTGAGGTTGGCACCGGTTAAATCGGTTTTGAAAAGATTGGCTCCTCTCAGGTTTACCCTATAAAGATGAGAATAGGATAGGTTGGCTCTTGAAAGATCAGCGTTCCCAAGGTCGGCACCAATAAGGGAAATATCGTGGAGATTAAGCCGTTGCATATTGAATCCTTCAAGGGATTTCTCCTGACGAGCTATTCCTTCAAGCGTATGGCGAGCGTTTTCATCTTTTCCCGGGATTAGATCTTCATGTGTGTGCCATTTACAAAAATCAGAATCCCCAAACGTTTTATCATCACACTGACTGCCGTTTTTCAAAATATATGCACATTGTTTTTTCATATCGCACATTGTATAGCATTTTTATTTATTTTTTCAAACAGCAGGAATTGAATCAGCACTATGGATTCCACCCCTTTTGGTTTTTTTCAAAGGTCAACAGCAGTGTGCCGTCTACAATAGTGACGGCTGCAGCCGGGCATCATAAATGTTTTTTCAATTTCTTTTTTAAGGGCGAAACTTTCCAGTATCCTGTCTGTATTGCCTGTGACAAATGAAATGAGCTGGATTTTGTTTTGTAAAATGATGTCGGCCGCTTTTTTCGAGATGGCACCACAGATCAATGCGCAAACTCCCAGATGGTTCAACAGGCTGGCAAGATGTTCCGGTGTATCCGGGTTAATGGTTTTGAATGTTTTGTTCACAACCAAAGAGTTTTCTATCTGCGCTATGAGCAGGTTACCTGAAGCATCAAAAACAGGGGATATTCTGTTTCCCCATATGGTTACAGCAATTTTCAAATTTATCCTCTACCGGAGTTGTGTATTACTGTGTTTTACTGCAACTGATTGTAAGTCATACGATTGCAAGTGATGTGCCTGAAGGCTTGTTTTTTCTCATTGCGATAAAAGGATAGTGATTTTAACAGGTTATTATTGGGCAAGGAAGGGTTCAGGGAGAATGTCCAAGACAGGGGTCGCAAAGGCACGACTCAGGCAACCGCATTCATGCAACGGAATAATGAACAGGCCATGTATCGGGCTAAGGAAAAGACAAAAACGGTTACAGGGTGATTCCCAGTTTCTTGATTCTCCTGAAAAGGGTGCTTTTGTGGATACCAATGTCGATAGCGGCTTCGGTACGGTTATAATTGTTCCGTTTCAGGGCCTCAAGGATGAGTTTAACCTGCGCCGCCTTGACCGGGTCATTGGATCGGATATCATCCATGGTCCCTGTGTCATCTTCCACATTCTCGGCATTTAAAAAAGCCGGCAGATGAGCAGGCTGGATATAACCTTCCGTACAAAGAATAAAGGCATGCTCGATGATATTTTCAAGTTCCCGGATATTGCCGGGGTAATCGTGATTCATCAAAGTGTGGATGACCTTTTGGTCAATTCCCTGGATCAATTTGTTCCTCCTGACATTGAAACGGGATATGAACCGTTCCACCAGAAGCGGGATGTCTTCCATCCGTTGTCTTAACGGCGGCAGTTTTACGGTAACGACATTGATCCTGTAATAGAGATCCTGCCTGAATTCGCCTGCATTGACCATGGCAGCCAGGTCCTTATGGGTGGCGGCCAGTATACGGATATTGGTTTTCTCCTTTTCCACCCCACCCAGGGGAGTGTATTCATGGTCCTGGAGAACCCGTAAAAGCCTTACCTGGAATGCCTGACTGGTATCTCCGATTTCATCAAGGAAAATAGTGCCGCCGTTGGCCAGAGAGAACTGTCCGGGCTTATCCTTTACTGCACTGGTGAAGGCACCTTTTTTATACCCGAACAGTTCGGATTCGAGCAGGGTATCGGGAAGCGCCCCGCAGTTGATGGTAATAAACGGCGCATCCTTTCTGTGGCTCATGTTGTGCACGGCCCTTGCGATCAGCTCCTTACCCGTGCCGGTCTCGCCCTGTATAAGGACTGAGGCGTCACTCTCTGCAATCTGGGGAAGAATATTCAATATTTTTTTGATGGCCCTGCTGCTGCTGACTATGTTCTGGACGGTAACGCCTGCTGATATCTCTTTTCTCAATTCTTCCACCAGGGAATGGTCCCTGAATGTCTCGACCCCACCGATGACATCCCCGTTTTTGTCAATTAACAGGGAGGTGGAAACGGTAATGGGAATCCGTTCCTGCTCATTGTTTATGATATAGCCGGAGGTGCTGATAAAGGGTTTTCCTATCTCCATGGTCTTTTTCAATGCACATTCCGCCTCACACATATTAGATCGGAATACCTCCCAGCAATGCCTTCCGATGGCTTCTTTGCGCGAAATACCGGTGATCTCTTCCGCAGCCCGGTTAAAAGAGGTTATTTCCCAACTGTAATCAATGGTAAACACCCCGTCGGAAATACATTCGAGGATAATTTTGGTGGTTTCTTCATTCAGGGGGCCGAAAATATTTTTGTTCATTTTTAAACCTGTATTCTGCTGATTCACGTCAAAGGCATTGTGGCATAATTCGGTTTTCCCGGCAAGCCCATAAATTTGTGCTAAGGATATAGAGGCCTTATTCCATTTAGAGAATATACCATTGAATGTCAAAGCCCTGAAATCAAGTTGTGGAAATTGGTATTGATAAATGATAGCATAGACATAAAAAAAATCTTTGATACATTTTTTTTAAAAATAAAAGAATCAGCATCAACACGACCAGGGGAGGGGATGTATGGACAGACTGGATGCCGTTTTTTCACCAGAGACCATTGCGGTCATCGGGGCTTCAAACCAGAAGGGGAAGGTGGGACATGATATTTTTGCCAATATTTTATCCGGGGGATATACCGGGACCCTTTATCCTGTTAATCCAAAGGCAAAATCCGTATTGAGCGTAAAATGCTATACCAGCATCGGCAATATTCCTGATCCCATTGATCTGGCCATGATTATTCTTCCCCCCAAAGCTGCCCTGGAAGCGGTTAAGGAATCCATTACCAAGGGGGTTAAAGGGGTTGTGATTGTTTCTGCCGGATTCAAGGAAGTGGGCGGGGAGGGTGCACGGATCGAAAAAGAGATTAAAGCCTTGTGCGCGGCTGCCAAAGTCAGGCTTGTGGGGCCCAATTGTCTTGGAGTCATCAACCCGTCTCCGAAAGTATCATTGAATGCCAGTTTTTCTTCACGGATGCCGGTTGCCGGAAATGTGTCCTTTATCTCCCAGAGCGGGGCGCTCTGCACGGCTGTCCTGGATTATGCCGCTGATAAGGGATTTGGATTTTCTAAATTTATTTCCATTGGGAATAAGGCAGATGTGGATGAACTGGATCTTTTAAGATATTACCACAATGATCCGGACACGGATGTGGTCATGATCTATATGGAAGAATTAAGCAGACCGGCTGAAGAATTTATCACAGAAGTCCGGGAAATGACCTCGGGAACCCATCCCACCCATGTAATTGCCATTAAATCAGGTTCCTCTGACGCTGGGGCCAGGGCAGCGGCTTCCCATACCGGGGCACTGGCAGGTTCTGATGCCTTGTATGACGCCATTTTTAATATGTCGGGCATTCTTAGGTGCGCTACTGTAAACCAATTGTTTGATTATGCCCAGGCCTTTGCCGCCAATAAATATCCCACCGGGGACAGGATTGCCATTATCACCAATGCCGGTGGCCCCGGAATTATTGCCACAGACATGAGTGAGCAGTCGGGCCTGAAGCTGGCCAAATTTTCGGACGAGACCATAAAGGAGCTTAAAAAATATCTGCCTTCCACAGCCAATTTTTATAACCCGGTGGATGTGATCGGGGATGCTGCCAAAGACCGGTATGAGAATACCCTGGCTACTGTATTGAGCGACCGGGGAGTGGATGCAGCTTTGATCATATTGACGCCCCAATCCATGACCGATGCCATTGGCACGGCCGAAGCCATTGTACGAATTGCAAAAAACACCATCAAACCCATTGTCTGTGCCTTTATGGGCGTTGTGGATGTGTCCGATGGTGTAAAATTGCTACAGAAGCATAAGGTACCGGTTTACCAGTTCCCGGAAAGTGCGGCCAGATCACTGGGTGCACTGAGACAGGGAATGAAATGGCTGTTCAGAAAAATTTTGCCCCAGTTTGACCTTACCTATGATACGGCAAAGGCACATAAAATTATAGAGGAAAGTCTGGCTGCCGGGAAAACGGTTCTGGGAGAACTGGACGGATGTGAACTCCTTCAGTGTTACGGTTTTAAAACTCTTCCCATGGCCCTTGCTGTGGATAAGGCAGAGGCCTCTGCCCTGGCGGAAAAAATCGGATATCCGGTGGTCATGAAGATTGCCTCACCTGATATCCTTCACAAGACCGATGCCGGCGGCGTTATGGTGGGAATTGAAGATAAAAAAGCAATGGAAACAGGTTTTGACGCTATCATGGAAAAGGCCAGGGTCTTCAATCCGGATGCAAAAATCGATGGGATCCTGATCCAGAAAATGGCTCCCAAGGGAAAAGAAGTGATCCTAGGCTTATCCAGGGACCCGGTTTTTGGCCATGCGGTCATGTTCGGCCTGGGCGGTATTTTTGTCGAGGTTTACAAGGATGTGGTATTCCGGTTGTCACCCATGGGGAGAAACGTGGCCCGGAGGATGGTGAGAAGCATCAAAGGGTATCCGATCTTAAAAGGACTCAGGGGAGATAAACCCGCAGATATTGAAACCATTGAAAAACATATTGTTTCCTTAAAAGTCATGGCAGACAACCATCCCATGATCAAAGA
>MGTJ01000057.1 GCA_001799395.1 Desulfobacterales bacterium RIFOXYA12_FULL_46_15
TAATCCGGCAGGATTTTTGTGCCAGCAGCACAAGCTCTTCAGGGTCTGTGGAGGCCTGGGCCAAGGCGATCAGGAGGGGATGGGGCAGGAGGTCCAGGAGTTTTATTTTTTCATTAAGGTCAAGGTCGCTGCCTTTCCTGAAAGCCTTGAAATTCTGAAGCAGTGAACAGGGCTCCGGAGCCTGAATACTTATCATTTCAGGCTGTACCGCCTTTGCATCAGCCCAGGCGGAATTGATATAGGTGGTTCCCCTGAAATCAAACGGATTATGAATCTCATAGATGATGTCAGCTTTGGGTTCATCAAGATCCTGATCCGGGAAGTTTGATCTGTTGTCCACTACGGTTCCGTCTTCGAGCATGCCAAGGGGCTGCAGAAAATCATTTTTTCTAAGGTTTTTTACTTTAAAACAAGGCCTGTGAACCCCGACAATAAACCGGCCGTTTTGTCCTACACAGGATCTTATGTCCGTCATAGCTCCGGTGCTCCCGAGGGGATAAGGCAGACAAAGATAAAAGGTTTTTCCGATGTGTTCCTGAACTGGTGTTCAATATTAGGGGGGATAAAGACGGCAGAACCTTCCTCCAGCGGATAAAATGTATCCTTGATAAATACTTCACCACAGCCGGAATGAACAAACACTTCATGTTCCCAGTCATGGACATGCTTTGGGGTATACCCGGAAGGACCCATTTCAAACAGGCGCATGCAGAAATTTTTGGCATTGTTTTCTTTTCCGATCATGATGCGGCCTGTAACATTTTTTATTTTTTCATTGTCCATGACGATGGGCAGGACATCTTTATAATTGGTTATTTTCATTTTCGGTTCTCCTTTTTCTTTGGTAACCATTCAAGTCTATCTTAAAAGATGATGGATAAGCAAAAATATGCTATTCATTGCCGGGTTGTCAATGCTGACTACACTTCAAGGCACAAGGGTGACTCCTTTTTTAGATTCCAGAGTACCCACGGCATCTTTGGCAGCATCCATCAGGTCCTGGTGATCGAGTGAGGCAGATTTTGCCTTGATCCATTCTTTTGTGGTTTCATTGCCGGCAAGCCCCAGGACATAAAGGATGTCTCCTTTTACCGGGATTTCTTTTTCATCAAACCGGTCCATGAGGACTGGGCAGAGCCGGGCCGCAAGTTCAGGGGCAGAATCGCAAAGCTCTTCAACGATCACCATGGCGCCGAGCCTGACAGACCATGTATCATGAAGCAGAAGTGTAATAAAACCGTCAAAGATCAGGTGTTTCTCCTTCATCTGCCGGGTAATCCAGGCTGCATCCCCCTGTTCGAGAATGGTTTGCAAGGTCCTGGTGCTGAATTTTGATGGGTCCCGGCGGGTGATCATGTCAAGTATTTCATCAGCACTCACATGGCCGGTCCATCTGAAACCATCATCCAGGATGAGGCAGGGGGCCGACATGACCCTGTTTTTTGCGGCAGTTTCCGGAAACAGGCTTCCATCAATTATGTGAAGGCTGATATGGGGGCAGTGAATCGCCAGCAGAAAAACGGTTTTGGCCACAACGGGGCAAAAAGGGCATTGAAGGGCAATATAAAGGGTCAGCCGGACCGGGGTGTCAATATCATCCAGGGGTTTTTGGAGGGTATCCAAAAGAGCAGGTCCATTGCCGGAAAGAATGGACAGGGCATCAAGAAAAGGCTCCAGCTCTTTATCAAAGGGAAATGCCGAATAGGCGATATTGTCTTTGAGCCGGAATCCGGGCAGGCCCGTATCTTTTTTTTCAGGTTCGATGTTGAGATCCGGCATCAGGGTTTTAAGCTCATCGGCAATTGCAAGGAATTGATGATCTTCGGCATGGCCTGTGGTGACCAGTTGAACACGGGTCTGTATCCTCCCTGTTTTTTGGACGTTTCGGATCAGCGCTTGGGCTTCGGCATCAAAAAGGGTCATGGTGTGCTTCTCCCAAAAGATTATTGGATAAATGTCTTTATTTTATTCCCGCCCTGGTCCATGGCTGATGTGAGTGCATGAAGGGTATTTTTTGCAAGATCATGAACCCCTGTGCCGGATTTATGATCATAGGCAGCAATACCGATGCTGACGGTCAGCCTCAATAGGGTTGCACCGGCTTCAAACCTGAAGCCGGCAATTTTTTTTCTGATTCTTTCGGCCAGCATCCTTGCACCTCCCAAGGCCGTGTTGGGCAGAACAATACCGAATTCTTCACCCCCGTACCGGCAGACCATGTCATTGTTTCTGACCATGCTTTGAATCAGGGCGGCACTGGTTGTAAGGATGGCATCACCGGTTTCATAACCGTAAACCTTATTGACGGTTTCTTTAAACCGGTCAAAGTCCACAAGAAGAACGGATAAGGGGGTATGATACCGTTTCGCAGTGGAGATTTCAGATTCCATCCCTTCTTCAAAGCATTGCCGGTTGTAAAGCCTGGTCAGGAGATCCTTTCTTGAGATCATGATAATCCTGTTCTGGGCATCTTCTGCCTCACGGATGATCCTGGCCTTTTTCAGGGTCTTATGGAGGACAAAAAAAATGTTTTCAGCAGAGATTTCTTCTTTTGCAAAATAGGTAAAAGCCCCTTTTGATAAGGCTTCCGGGCCTTTATCCAGGGTATTTTTTTCCAGTGTGAAAATAACTGGGATATCTGATCTCATCTGGTTCAATTTTGAAAGCAGATCAAATCCGTTGCCATCGGGTAAGCGGTAATTGATAAAAATAATGTCGATTCTTTTTCCGGCAAGAATTTCAACAGCCTCTTCAAGGGTTTTTGCCTGATATACCTTACATTTGACAACCCCCCGGATAAAATGGTTGAAAATCCTGAAATCTTCATCAGAATCTTCAATATAAAGAATCTGATACCCATGATCCGGGTCTGAGATATCATCTCCCTTCATCAGGACATGTTTTGATTTTAAAGGAGGGGCCGTCAGTCTTTTTGTAATCAGGGTGATCCTGTCGGCGGCGGTTTTTATGGATGCGAGACCTGATCTGATTTTCGGCGTAATGTGTTTATCCTGAAGCAGTTGATTCGTACTCCCCTGGAGGATTCTCAAAGGCTGCTGTATCTGGCCGGCAGCAATGACGGACCGGCCGGTCATTTCTTTTCTTGAGAATTCCTCCTGAACGGTCATTGCATGCTGATTTGCCATTTTTTTATAGATTTTGTCCAGTTCATTGAGACTCTGGTCAACGGCTTTTTTTTGTTTAAAGAGTTCATAGAAAATATTGATCTTTGCCCGGATCAGATGCCTGTCAATGGGTTTCAGCATATAGTCGACCTTAAGCGCATTAAAATCGGAAAGAAATTGTTTCGGCGCAATGGCGTCCGCAATAATGAGTAAGGGGGCATTGTATGTGCTTCTATGGCTCATCAGCATGGCACCGATGGTATATATATCAAGGTGGGGAAGGGTTTCATCCACCATGACCAGGACAAAAAAATGGGTATAAATCAGCTCAAAAGCCTTGTTTTCCGTGTCTGCCACAAGAATTTCAAGATTGGAAAAATCCCTGAGGGAGTCCATGACGGCGGCTTTTGTGTCTGCCCCGGCCACCACGAGTAGCTTGTCTTTTGTTATATTCATTTAAAACCTTTCTAATTCAGTGTCGGAAATAGATATCCTTTAGCAGAATCCTGCTTTAAAATTAAGAGAAAATCATGTAAATTATTGAACCTGTATCAAATATTAACCTTTGAACCGGATAAAATAAAATGAAATTCATAGCCGATCTTCACATCCATTCCAGGTATTCACGGGCAACAGCAAAAAACCTTGATTTTGAACATCTTTATCATACAGCTCAGATCAAGGGAATATCTGTTGTGGGGACCGGGGATTTTACCTATCCTGCCTGGGCTGAGGAAATAGAAACAAAACTTGTGGAAACAGAGCCCGGGTTGTTTTCTTTGAAAAATGAAATTGCAGAAAAGATTGATAAAACTCTCCCTGGAAATTTAAGGGGTCCGGTCCGGTTCATTCTTCAGACGGAAATCAGCAATATTTACAAGAAAGAAGGAAGGGTCCGGAAAAATCATAACCTTGTCTATTTTCCGGATTTAAAGAGCGTTAAAAAATTTAATGCAAAACTGGATACCATCGGAAACATCAAATCCGATGGGCGGCCCATACTCGGGCTGGATGCCCGGGACCTTTTATCCATCATGCTGGATACGGATGCCCGAGGGTTTTTTGTGCCTGCCCATATCTGGACACCCTGGTTTTCTCTTTTCGGGTCCAAATCAGGCTTTGATTCCCTGGAGGAATGCTTTTCAGACTTAAAATCCCATATCTTTGCCGTTGAAACCGGGCTGTCATCCGACCCACCCATGAACTGGCGCATTCAAGATCTCGATCATGTCAGGCTGATATCCAATTCCGATGCCCATTCACCCGGGTATCTCGGGCGGAATGCCAATGTCTTTAATACGGAATTGGATTATTTTCATATCCGTCAGGCACTTGAGGAAAATGATCTCAATACCTTTCTGGGGACCCTTGATATGTATCCCCACCAGGGAAAATACCATTATGACGGACACCGGAAATGCAATATCAGCCTGAACCCTGCTGAAACGATACGCTTGGGCGGCATCTGCCCCGGTTGCGGACGGAAGATGACCCTCGGGGTGTTGAACCGGGTAGAAGAGCTTGCGGCCCGTCCGGAAGGGTATATGCCGGAGAGCCGGCATGGGTTTAAAAGCATTATCCCTCTTGCCGATATTTTTTCAGAAATTTTTGATGTGGGACCGAAATCAAAAAAGGTTGTTGAAGCCTATAGAAAAACCATAGAATCCCTGGGGCCTGAGCTTCACATCCTTACCGGTTTATCCATTGAAGAGATTGAAACTGCAAGGGTCCCTTTGCTGGCTGAGGCCGTCAAACGGATGCGGGAAGGCAGTATCCGGATAGAACCCGGTTATGACGGCGAATTCGGCAAGGTTGGTATTTTTTCAAGACAGGAAAAACAAAGCCGAAAAGGCGAAAAAATGTTTTCATTTGCCCTGCCTGAAGAGCAGCCTGAAAAAAAGACAAGGAAAATTGCAAAAAGGGCATCAGGCGAAAAAAGAATAGTACAAAATCCTTCAGAACCCATGCCAAAGGTTCGGAATGCCGATATACTGGAAGGTCTTAACCCTGATCAGCAAAAGGCAGTTGAATCGCTGTCCGGGGCCATCATCATCCAGGCTGGGCCCGGAACCGGCAAGACCAGAACCTTAACCGCAAAAATTGCATATCTTATATCTCAAAAAGGAATTGATCCTTGTTCTATCCTTGCCCTGACATTTACCAACAAGGCGGCAAAAGAACTTGAAAAGCGGATCGAAAAATACCTGCCCGATTCAGAGAATCATGTTATGGCTGCTACCTTTCACGCTTTCTGTCTGAAACTCTTAAAGGAATATAAAGGGTTTGATGCAGCCATTGCCGACGACACCGTCCGGATATCTCTGATCCGGGAATCCTTGGGCGGGAAAGCAAAAAAGAGGGACGTCAATTCAACAGATCACATGATCAGTCTTTGCAAACAAAATCTTCTGGGACCGGAAGATGAGCTTGAAAAGCATATGGGAGAAAAGGACGGATCAGGGGATCTCAGGCAGGTTTACAAAACCTATCTCTCTTTATGCAGGGAGCAGAATATAGCGGATTTTGAGGATCTCGTCTTTTTGGCCGCAAGGATGCTGATGGATGAAGGAAATATCCTGTCAGCCGTCCGAAGCCGGTATCCCTATATTTTTATCGATGAATACCAGGATCTGAATCACGGACAGTATGAACTCATAAAATTATTGTCCAGGGAAAACCATATCGTTGTGATCGGTGATCCTGACCAGTCCATCTATGGGTTCAGGGGTTCGGACAACATCTATTTCAAACGGTTTGAATTGGATTTTCCAGGGTGTGAGAAAATAATCCTGACCCGGAATTACAGATCGGCCCAGACAATTTTAGATGCATCCTTCCAGGTGATCTGTAAATCATTGGAAAACAAGGACAAAATCCGGATTTTTTCAGACATTGGAACTACAAAAAAACTCATTGTGAAAGAGACCGCTTCTGAGCAGTCAGAGGCTGTTGCCATAGGGAAAATGATTGAAACCCTGGTGGGTGGGACCTCTTTTTTTTCAATGGACTCAAGAAAAGCGGAATTCGATAGCTCAGGGGAATATTCCTTTGCGGATTTTGCAGTCCTGTTTCGGACCCGCAAACAATGCGAGGCTTTTATTCAGGTGTTTGAAAAGGCCGGAATCCCCTTCCAGGCAGCAGATAAGAACAGTATGCTGGAGATGGACGGGATTTCTCAACTGATCTCCCTTTGCAGGAGTATTACCCAAAATGAAGAATCCATCGGGAAAAACCGTTTGCAGGACGGTTTCTCTTCCGAAGAAATAAAAGCTCTGAAAAATGAAGTCGGCTTTCTTGACAATGAATCAGGGTTAAGGCTTTTAAGTAAAAAGGCAGGTTTGAACGAGATCATGGAGAAAAACGCGAGAGCAAAAGAAGCCTTTGAAACACTCCTGTCCCGGGCAAGACTTTACCATAACCTGAAGGAGTTTTTTGATGCCTTTACCCTTGATCAGGATTCAGATATTCTGGATTATGATGTGGAAAAGGTCTCCCTTCTGACCCTTCATGCAGCCAAAGGGCTTGAATTTCCGGTTGTGTTTGTGGCAGGATGCGAACAGGGCTTGATCCCCTTTGCAAGGGATGGGGAAAATATCGATAATCCTGAAGAGGAACGCCGTCTTTTCTACGTTGCCATGACCAGGGCCATGGACATTCTTTGTTTGACTTATGCAAAAAAAAGACTCATATATGGTAGACAGGTTAAACGGCAACGGTCTTTATTTATTGAAGATATTGAAAAAAAATTGACCCGGCTGGAAAAAACTGCGGTTCGGATGCCGGAAGGAAAGAAGCCTGAACAGTTAGAACTGTTCTGAAATTTAAGAAACGACTGAAAAGGAAAGATCAGGATAAGAATGGAGCAAAGGATTGTTAAGACAATTGAGCTTGAAAACGGCCATATCCTTGTAATATCGGATTTGTCCCGTAAAATCAGTGAAAATGCATGTGTTGTGGTGATGAAGGTGAATATGGAAATTAAAATCGTAAAAGAGCTGTTTTCCGATATTCCTTTGTCGGATTTCAAATTCCAGGATATCCTGGGAGTTCTGGGGGATAAAGCAGTCTATGAATACAAGGTCGAGCGCAATTTCATTATGGATCATGAAAAAGATGGGGTATTTGATAATATTGTTGAAACCTATATTAAAAATACGGGGCAATATGTATCAAAGCCGGGCTTTCCTGGGAAATTCGTTTTAAAGGAATATAAGAACAGGATAAAATGAAAAAGAACCCTTTTTCCCATTTTATGATGTTTTTTTTAACTATGGTTTTTACTCATACTGCTGCGGCAGATATCTATATGTATGTTGATAAAAACGGCGTTGTTAATTTTACTAATGTCCCCTCATCAGGCAAATATAAATTATTTATCAAAGAACTGCCTGTAAGAATAAGAAAAAGTTTCAGCACTGCTGAATATGATCACATTATCAGAAAAGCGGAAGAAACATATGATGTGGACTTTTCCCTGATTAAAGCCGTGATCGAAGCTGAATCAAATTTTGATCCGGAAGCGGTTTCAAAAAAGGGGGCAAAGGGGTTGATGCAGATCATGCCGGGTAATTTCCAATCTCTTTCCGTACAGGATCCGTTTAACCCGGCTCAGAACATCATGGGGGGAGTAAAATATCTCCAGGAACTCCTGAGACGATATGAGAACAAACTGCCACTGGTTCTTGCAGCATATAATGCAGGTCCGGAGGCAGTCGACCAGTACCGCCGGATTCCTCCCTTTGAAGAAACCCGGAACTATGTTAAAAAAGTGATGAAACTTTATAAGCAGTATAAAGAGTCATGATGCCGGTTTAGAATTTTTTCTCAATTTCTCTTATAAAACCGATCAGCGTATCTCTCATATCCGGTCTTTCCAGGGCAAAGGCAAGGTTGGCCATCTGGAACCCAACCTTGTCACCACAGTCGAACCGTTTCCCCTTAAATCGATATCCAAAAATCGGCTGCTCATTCAGGAGAGCCTTCATGGCATCCGTGAGCTGAATTTCTCCGTTAGCTCCTTTTTTCCCTTCTCCCAGGTGATGAAAAATCCTGGGAGTCAAAATATACCGTCCGACAATGGCGAGATTGGAAGGAGCGTTTTCCGGCTTTGGCTTTTCAATCATATCATCAATTTTGACAATATCGTCTTCAATCTGCTTGGCTTTCAGGATGCCGTATTTATCTGTCTGATCTTTTTCAATTTCCATGATGGCAGCAATGGAAGCCCTTAAGCGATCAAATTTTTTAACCATCTCGGAAAGAACGGGTTTATCGGTCTGGATCAGGTCATCGGCCAGGAGGACGGCAAAGGGCTCATCCCCCACAATATCCCTGGCACACCAGATGGCATGGCCAAGCCCCAGGGGCTGATTCTGGCGGGTATACACAATGGTCCCGGTTTGCGGTACAAGCTCCTGGATCTGCTTTAAAAGATCGTCTTTTCCTTTTTCCATCAGGGTATGTTCGATTTCAAAGGATCGGTCAAAATGATCTTCCAGGGCCTTTTTGCCCCGGCCGGTAACAAAAATGATCTGTTCTATCCCGGCAGCAAAGGCTTCTTCCACCGCATACTGGATGATCGGTTTATCTACAACAGGGAGCATTTCTTTGGCCATGGCTTTGGTGGCGGGAATAAACCGTGTTCCAAGCCCGGCTACCGGAAAAACTGCTTTTCTAATTTTCATGGAAACCTCTCAAAGTGATTTACAAAAATATGAATCAGGCTTATGGTGCCTGAAACTTTTTATGTTATTTATTTTGAAAACGGGCATCTGTCAATTGATTTTGGTCCGGATTCGTCTGTGTCCGGTTTGATGGAAGTTTCTAAAAAGTGTAATCATTTGACATTATTGAATTTTTTTTGTATAGTACACATTTTTGAGCAACTACTGAAAATTGATAAGGAAGATATAATGACCGATACCACTCCCAAAAAATCAGAAATACCACCGGAACAGCTCAGTTTGAGAAGCAGATTTCAGTTTCACTGCCATAAGGGTGTGAAATGCTTTACAGACTGCTGCCGGGGGATTAATATCATGCTGACGCCCTATGATATCCTGACCATGAGAAAAAAACTGGACATGAGTTCGGAAGAATTCCTCGCTATATTTACAAAACCGGAAATCCTTGAAAAAGCAGACCTTCCTGTCGTGACCCTGAAGCTTCTGGATGATGAAAGACAATCCTGCCCTTTTGTTGAAGACAAGGACGGCTGCGCGATTTATGAGGAACGGCCCACCACTTGTCGGTATTATCCGCTGGGGGTAGGTGCTTTGAGCTATTCCGGAGAAAAGGGTGAGAAAGATGAATTCTTTTTTACCGTAAAAGAGTCTCACTGCCATGGATTTGAAGAGGATAAGCAATGGACGGTGGCTGAATGGCGCCAGGATCAGGGTATTGATCTTCGGGATCAGGTCAATGACGGATGGATGCAACTCATTGTCCGGAAAAAATCTTTACCGCCGAGTATGAAATTTACGGAAGAAGGCAAACGGATGTTTTTCCTATCCTGCTATAATATTGATAAATTCAGAGAATTTATTTTTAAGACTACTTTCCTTGAAAGATACGATCTGCCGGAAGGCGAGGTGGAAGACATCGGAAAAGATGATGTCAAACTGTTGCAGTTTGGTTTTGAATGGCTGAATGCCACATTTTTTCATACAGGGCAGGATAAATTTAAAATAAAAGAAAAAAAATAACAATTTCGAACAGTTATTGTACGAGGCCATACCGGGAACAGGATGGCCTCGTATACTCCGGTATCAATAGGAGTACCACAGATTTTTCCAGAATTCAGGATTATAAAGTCTTTTTTCAATATCCACATTAAAATAGGAAGCAATCGGCTCGAATATTTCCGGGTGACTGGAAAACACACCCCTGACTGCATCAAGAAGTATGGTAAATCCTTTTTCCGTCATTTTTCCAAGGGGTTTTCTGCATGGCCCTGAAGGCATCCCCAGAAGCTGCATCAGTGTTTTGACAGGTACCGGATTCCTGGATCTGCAGGTGACGGGTCCAAACTCACAGGTTTCCTGTGTGGTTACAACCACAAGGTCCAGCAACGGCTTCAAGGCTGTCTGGAGCTTTATGGCACCTGCGGTATCACCCTGGTTCAGGAGGGAAACAAGCTGGGTCATGGCTTTGGGGGCGATGTTGGACATGACGGATATGGACCCGCAAGCCTTTATTTCAGGATGGGTCATAATATCATAGACCAGGGCGTCATCCCCTGAGAAGATCATGAAATCATCTCCGCAGTATTTTCTTATGAGCTTCATATTGTCAAGATTACCGGTGGCTTCTTTAACACTGGTCACATTGGGGCAATTTTTTGCCAGGATGGCCAGATCCTGGGGCAGCATCTGGGCACCGGTCCTGCCCGGAATAATATAAGGAATGATGTTCAGGCCCGGAAATTTTCCTGCTACAACCTCATAGTATTCCCTTCGGATTTCAAGGGAGCTGGGACCATTATAGTAGGGATCAACCATGAGAACGGCATCCACATTTTCTTTTGCTGCATGATCAATGGCTTCCAGGGCTTCACTGGTGTTATTGCTGCCTGTTCCGGCAATCCTGAGGCATTTGTTTTTAGCAAGTTCTGAAACCAGTGCGATCACATAGTCATGTTCCGTCCATTTGAAGGTCGGGCTTTCTCCTGTAGTTCCGGTAGCAAGTATCCCGGTGATCCCATTTTCTATCTGAAAATTAATGAGTTGTTCCAAACCTTCCCGATCAAGCTCTCCTGCCTGATTAAAAGGGGTGATTAATGCGGTATAGCATCCTGGTTTCATATCCTTTGCCTGCCTTTTAAATAACCTGTAAATAAATAATTGTTCGAAGGATGTTCTTTCACACCTGCTATCACAAGTCTTGATCCGGTTCAAGCCTAATTTGAAAATGCTGGATATTTGCCATAAGAAATTTTGCATAACCCGTTTTAAGGGCAATCACCCGTCCCACTGGAAGATGCAGAACACAGTCTCAAGCTATCCCAAGGCCATTATTTCAGAGAAATCTGATGTCAACTCCCTTGTAATTCCCCCAGTGGGGTGTTATTCAATCCATAGCTTTTCTTCCGGTCCGTCAAAGACTTCCCCGATTTCGGCCACATCACAGATCCCGGCATCCTTCAGCGAGGCAACAAGCCTTTCTGCCTGAGAAGCCTTCACGCTCATCAAAAGTCCGCCCGAGGTCTGGGGGTCAAACAGGATATCCTGAAGGGGCCGGTTCACTGTTTTGCTAAAAAGGACCATGGATTCCCGGAATGTTCTGTTTTTATAGGCACCGGCAGGAATCAGTCCCATGGCGGCAAATTCCAGTGCCTCAGGAATCACCGGTATCTCAGGGGAAAACAGCCTTACGCTCCTGTGTGATCCCAGAACCATTTCTGCAAGATGGCCCAGAAGACCGAACCCGGTAACATCGGTACAGGCTGAAATATCAAAATCCAACATGACACCGGCGGCTTTCCGGTTCAGCATGGCCATGAGCCGGGTCACCTTGCCGGTCAATTCAGGGGAGGCCATGGCAGCCTTGACGGCTGTGTTGATGATACCTGTTCCCAGCGGTTTGGTCAGAACCAGCCGGTCCCCGGGTTTCAGGTTTCCTTTGACCAGAACTTTTTTCGGGTGCACAAAACCGGTGACGGACAAGCCGTATTTCAATTCCCTGTCTTCTATGCTGTGTCCGCCGAGCAGGACCACCCCGGCCTCGGTCAACTTATCGATTCCTCCCTGTATGATTTGCCGCAGGACAGATAACTCCATCTGCTGAGCGGGAAACGCCACCAGGTTCATGGCGGTTTTCGGCGTACCGCCCATGGCGTAAACGTCGCTCAGGGCATTGGCAGCGGCTATCTGGCCGAACCAATAGGGATCATCCACGATGGGCGTGAAAAAATCCACGGTCTGGATCAGGGCCAGCTCGTCTGATATTTTATAAACCCCGGCATCATCTGCCCGGTCCAGTCCGACCATGACATTTTCATCGGTTGGAAATTTCATGCCGCACAGTGCTTTCTCCAGATCCCCCGGAGACAGTTTGGAGGCTCAACCGGCACCTGAGACCGTTTCGGTCAGGCGCACCTTTTTAATATCCGTCATTGCCGAAATCCTTTTTTGATATTTTTCATAAACAAAACACCCCGGCCTTCCAGTATTGATGAGGTGCTGTATATATATTTCATATATAGGGGAAAGAGGTCCAATTCTTTTTTTCAATATATGCTGATTGTAAAATAGAGATATCCGATACAGATAGCCTCTTTTAATTATAAAAATCAATTTGATCCGGTCTGTCTGCTGAATTATTAATACCTCATGGACGGTTATAATATGAAACCATAATACTGCTAACGGAGGGAGTTCCGGTGGTTCATCCGAAAAACAAGGCAACGTCCTTGCCATGGGGCGGTGTGCCGAAGACACAGCCGTGATCATGCTGATCATCTGTACCATCCTGTTTGTTGTTTTTTATTGGATCAAAAACGCCCTCAGGGCAAAAGCATTTTACAGGCCTTAATCCTTTATGAAAAAAGAAATACAGATCCACATGGAAAATCTCTGGTTTTATTATCATGGCCGGGTCATACTGGAAAACATTCATGCTGAAATGAAAAAAAAGCTGTACCATAACAAAGCAAGACTATTTAAAAATGGACGGAAATATGATCCATATCCTGATCCCCGGCGTCGGGGAAAAACAAATCAGCCATGTGGTTTTTGACTATAATGGTACCATTGCACAGAATGGTATCCTGATTCCAGGTGTTAAAGAAGAAATTACAGAATTTTCAAACAAGCTCTGTTTCCATGTCATCACTGCAGACACATTTGGTTTTGTGAAAAAGGAACTCTCCGGCGTGAATTGTTCAATCACGATTATTCCTGAAGAGGACCAGGCTGAATCCAAGCTTGAATTTGTCCGGCAGCTTGGGCCGGATCAGACCCTTTGCGCGGGAAACGGGGCAAACGACCGGCTTATGCTGAAAGAAGCCGCCATCGGGATTGCCGTTCTGCAGGACGAAGGGCTGGCAATATCCTCCCTCCTTGCATCCGATCTTGTTGTAAAAAATATTCTGGATGTGTTCGGTTTCTTCCGGACACCGGACCGGCTCAAGGCAACCCTGAGGAAATAAAGGGGCCGCCATAATTCGTTCAGCATGGACTGATGTTTCAAGGGGTTCTCACCAATCCCGGTCCGCTGTGGCGAAACCTGTCACGATACAAAGCCGGGGTTGTCCCCAGGTGTCGCAGAAAAGATCTGCGCAGGACTTCGACACTTCCAAACCCGCAGTCTCCGGCAATCTGTTCTATTCCTGTGTCGGTCTGTTCCAGGCTTTTTCTTGCCGCTTCCAGGCGCAGTTGCAGGATATATCGGGCAGGTGTAATTCCCATGTCGCGGTTGAGCAGACCCGCCTCGGCCAGGAGCAATGCCACTGTGCAGACAGAGCCCATGCGCCGGACTCCGGGTGCCATTTGGCGCAGCCATTCAAAAACAGGAACACCGCAGGTTTTACGGGCATTGGGGCCTCCCATGACCAGAAGGGTATCCATTTCGGGATCTATTCTGCTGTAATGCCGATGGGCAACAATAGATAAACCGGACTGACCACTGATAAACAGCTCATCTCCGGTTGTGGCAAGTTCAATCACATATCCGCCCTTTTTTACCAAGCAAGCGGTTGGCAGAAGCAAATACTTCGGCAGGCCTGATAATATCAAGCCCTGTCACAGGCGGCACAGCCAGCATGACAATTTTTAACCCTTTTGAGCTCTTTTTTCTTTTGGGTATCACAATCTTCAAAAATGCTTTCTCTATAGTTGGTATTGTTAAATTGACTATACCACTGGAATTGAAATCTTAAAATTAAATTTTGGCAGAAATCGTTGTTTTTTTGTCCTTTCGGCCATGGCCCGGAAGTATTATATTTCTATTGAACTTCCGGTAAACAAAAAAAAGGAGAACAGCAGATGAGAACGCTGGAAAATGCAAATCGCCCTAAAAACAGACGATTTAAAATAATATTGATTGTGTTTCTATTTCTGCCTTGTTTTTTTCCGACATCCGCTACTCCTGAACAGTACAACCCGGACCAGGTTTGGTCGGAACTCCTGGAAAAAAATCCTTTTCCTTATCAAATCCCTCTGGCCGAATCAATCCCAACCCCCATAGACGGCACTTACACCCGGACCATCCCCATAACAGAAGCTCATGTTCCTTGTCGGCGCTGTGCAGACTGGCGTCCTGAAGGCGGGGTCTGGAAAATTAATTTCAGCAAGGGCATATTCAGGATCATGCATCGGGACACAGTATGGAAAAACATGGGCAGTTATTATATCGCAAAAGATCGGATCATTTTCGCCAATGACCCGGTCTGCCATGATAAAATCGGCATGTATAAATGGATAAAGGAAGGA
>MGTJ01000058.1 GCA_001799395.1 Desulfobacterales bacterium RIFOXYA12_FULL_46_15
CACTTTTTTACCTGCACTGTTTAATACATCTACAGCAGCCATATTCTTCCTCATCAATTTTGATCAGCTATGCATCACTGCGAAAATAATTGCAATACCCATAGCCGCATTTAGTCTTATACAGACCGGAAAATTTCTATTTTTTACCAGCCTTTTGTACTTCCAATATTCCTGTTTTAAAGCCCGGTAAAGCGCCTTTAACCAACAGGAGATTGTCTTTGAGTTTTATATCGATAACCGTCAAATTTTTAATTGTCTGCCTCTTTACACCCATGTGTCCGGGCATCTTTTTTCCTTTAAAAACTCTTCCAGGAGTAGCACTGTTACCGATTGATCCTGGTTCCCTGTGATTTCTGCAACCATGCGATTCAGGACCTTTCGAGAAACCGTGCCGTCTGATGGTGCCTTGAAAACCCAGACCTTTTGAAATACCGGAAACATTTACCTTATCCCCTACTGCAAATAAATCGATTCCCATTACGGAACCTGCTTCAATATTTTCAGCATCATCGGTTCTGAATTCTCTTAAAACTTTGAATCCTTTATCGCCTGCTTTTTTCAAATGACCAGCAATGGGTTTTGTTAGCTTTTCAACCGGTTTTTCAGAAAAACCAAGCTGAATCGCGTTATATCCGTCGGTTTTATTTGTCTTCACCTGGGTAACGACACACGGCCCCAACTGCACAACGGTCACAGGAACAAGTTTTCCATCTGCAGAAAACACTGTGGTCATCCCTATTTTTTTTCCAAGTAATGCACTCATAATGGGTTCCTGTTATTGACCTATAATTTTATTTCAACATCCACACCAGGAGAAAGATCAAGCTTCATCAAAGCATCAACTGTCTGCTGGGTAGGTTCCAAAATGTCCAACATTCTTTTATGCGTTCTGATTTCAAACTGTTCCCGTGATTTTTTATTCACATGGGGAGAACGCAAAACGGTAAATTTATTTATCCGTGTGGGAAGCGGCACCGGTCCGACGATCTTGGCTCCGGTCTTCCTTGCCGTATCAACTATATCTACTGAAGACTGATCCAGAAGCTTATGATCATATGCCTTAAGCCTTATTCTGATTTTTGTTTTCAACATGACCTATGGTTCTTCCTATCTTTATTGAACAATTTCACCGATAACGCCGGCACCGACAGTACGTCCGCCTTCTCTGATGGCAAACCGTAGTTCTTTTTCCATGGGTTCTGAATTCTCTTAAAACTTTGAATCCTTTATCGCCTGCTTTTTTCAAATGACCAGCAATGGGTTTTGTTAGCTTTTCAACCGGTTTTTCAGAAAAACCAAGCTGAATCGCGTTATATCCGTCGGTTTTATTTGTCTTCACCTGGGTAACGACACACGGCCCCAACTGCACAACGGTCACAGGAACAAGTTTTCCATCTGCAGAAAACACTGTGGTCATCCCTATTTTTTTTCCAAGTAATGCACTCATAATGGGTTCCTGTTATTGACCTATAATTTTATTTCAACATCCACACCAGGAGAAAGATCAAGCTTCATCAAAGCATCAACTGTCTGCTGGGTAGGTTCCAAAATGTCCAACATTCTTTTATGCGTTCTGATTTCAAACTGTTCCCGTGATTTTTTATTCACATGGGGAGAACGCAAAACGGTAAATTTATTTATCCGTGTGGGAAGCGGCACCGGTCCGACGATCTTGGCTCCGGTCTTCCTTGCCGTATCAACTATATCTACTGAAGACTGATCCAGAAGCTTATGATCATATGCCTTAAGCCTTATTCTGATTTTTGTTTTCAACATGACCTATGGTTCTTCCTATCTTTATTGAACAATTTCACCGATAACGCCGGCACCGACAGTACGTCCGCCTTCTCTGATGGCAAACCGTAGTTCTTTTTCCATGGCTATGGGGTTAATCAGTTCTACATTGATGGTTGCATTATCGCCGGGCATGATCATCTCAACGCCTTCTTCCAATGTCAATACCCCGGTTATATCCGTTGTTCTGAAAAAGAACTGGGGCCTGTAACCGGTAAAGAAAGGAGTATGACGCCCACCTTCTTCTTTACTCAATGCATACATCTCTGCTTTGAATTTTGTATGTGGGGTGATGGTCCCTGGTTTGGCAACAACCTGGCCTCTTTCAACCTGTTCACGTTTGGTTCCGCGGAGTAGAAGACCTACATTGTCTCCGGCCTGGCCTTCATCAAGAAGTTTTCTGAACATCTCAACACCGGTGCACACTGTCTTTGCCGTTTCTCTGATACCGACGATCTCGATTTCTTCGCCAGTCTTAATAATTCCGCGTTCAATTCTTCCGGTCACAACGGTTCCACGGCCGGAAATGCTGAATACGTCTTCTATCGGCATAAGGAAGGGTTTTGCCGTGTCTCTCACTGGTTCCGGAACATAAGAATCCAGCGTTTCCAGAAGCTGGAAAATACATTTGGCGTCTTCACTGTTCACATCATCGCTTTCAAGGGCTTTCAATGCGCTGCCCCGTATGATCGGTGTGGTATCTCCCGGAAATTCATAGGTGTCCAAAAGCTCCTGAAGCTCCATTTCCACCAGCTCAATCAATTCCTCGTCATCCACCATATCACATTTGTTCAGGAATACTACGATAGTGGGAACTCCTACCTGGCGTGCAAGAAGAATGTGTTCTCTTGTCTGCGGCATAGGACCGTCATCAGCACTGACCACAAGTATGGCCCCATCCATCTGGGCAGCTCCCGTGATCATATTCTTTATATAATCAGCATGGCCCGGACAGTCCACGTGCGCGTAGTGACGGTTCGGGGTCTCGTACTCTACATGGGCTGTAGCAATGGTAATACCACGCTCTCTTTCTTCAGGCGCCTTGTCTATCTGATCAAACGGAACAAATGACCCAAACCCCTTCATCGCTGAATGCTTTGTAATTGCTGCCGTAAGCGTAGTCTTCCCATGATCGATATGACCAATCGTGCCTATGTTCACATGCGGCTTTGTCCGCGCAAATTTCTCCTTAGCCATCTTCTTAATTCCTCCTGTGGAATGTTATCAGGATATTCAAAATATCAATTACCACCTGAAATGAGCAAATGCCTTGTTAGCCTCTGCCATTTTGTGTGTATCTTCTTTCTTTTTCATTGCTCCGCCACGCTGGTTATAAGCATCAAGCACTTCTGAAGCCAGTTTTTTAGCAAATCCTTTTTCAGAACGCTTGCGACTGAAATCAATTAACCAACGGAATGCGAGAGCCATTTGTCTGCCTGTTTTAATATCGGTAGGCACCTGGTATGTCGAACCACCAATTCGCCTTGATTTAACCTCAACCGTGGGCTTGATATTATCAAATGCCTTTTTCAGTACAACCAAGGCAGGTTCGCCGATTTTTTCTTCTGCAATCAATAAAGCTTCTTTTACTACTTTACGGGCTGCATTTTTTTTCCCGTTTTTCATGACGCAGTTTACAAATTTTGCCGCAAGCTTTTCTTCCTGTGTTGCATTTTTTGTACTATTATCAAGGTTAATTTCTTTTACCGCCATCATTCATGTCCACCATAACTAAAATAATTTGATTTATTTAGGCCTTTTTGCACCGTATTTTGAACGGCCCTGTCTTCTGTCATCAACACCTAAGGTATCCAGGGCACCCCTGACAATATGATAGCGGACACCCGGAAGGTCCTTTACCCTGCCGCCCCTGACAAGAACAACAGAGTGTTCCTGAAGATTATGCCCCATACCGGGTATATATGCAGCGACTTCCATACCCGTAGTCAATCGAACCCTTGCTACTTTTCTCAAAGCAGAGTTCGGCTTCTTTGGGGTTGATGTGTACACCCTGGTACAAACACCGCGTTTTTGCGGACCACCTTTTAAACCAGGTGTGCTAATCTTTTTTTCCGCTTTTTTTCTACCTTTTCGAACCAACTGATTAATGGTCGGCATAACTTTCCCAACGCTCCTTATCACAGTTTAACTATTGTCATACACGACAAAATATTAGATTCTACGTTCACATCCTGAAAAAGTCAAGTTTTTTCTTAGAATTATACCTGAGCAATTTCTCCCAACCCGACTTCAACTTTGTCATATCCCGGAAATCCGGTTCCGGCAGGTATCATCCTGCCCATTATCACATTCTCTTTAAGCCCTTTAAGATCATCATGTTTCCCTTCAATGGCTGCCAGGGTTAATACCTTGGTTGTTTCCTGGAAAGATGCCGCAGAAAGGAAACTGTCCGTTGATAAGGACGCTTTTGTGATACCAAGAATCAAAGGCTCACCTTTTGCAGGTTCGCCACCTTTCATTGCAACAGCCCTGTTTGTTTCTTCAAACTGTATCCGGTCAATCTGTTCATCCGGTATAAAATTTGTATCTCCTGTGGAAACTACTTTTACCCGTCTCATCATTTGCCTGATAACAACTTCAATATGTTTGTCATTAATTCTAACGCCCTGTAGACGGTAAACTTCCTGAACCTCATCCACAAGGTATTTTGCCAGGGCAACTTCTCCTTTGATATTCATGATGTCCTGAGGGTTTGCGCTACCGGCAATCAACGGGTCACCGGCTTTTACATAATCACCGTCATATACGGTCACATGCTGACCTTTGGGGATGGAATATTCTTTGCTCTCTCCAACATCAGTCGGCGTAATGGTTACCTTTTGCCTTCCTTTGGTGCCTTTTGATACTACAACATAGCCGTCAATTTCAGTAAGGACACCAGGATCTTTTGGTTTTCTGACTTCAAAAAGCTCTGCAACCCTTGGAAGACCTCCGGTAATATCCTTGGTCTTTGTCGTTGCTCTCGGCAGTTTTGCAATAACATCTCCTGCCATGACCTGATCATCGTCTTCAACTTTCAAGATGGCATTCACCGGCAAATAATATCTGGCTGCCATTTTTGAATTCGGAAGCTTAACGCCTTTTCCTTCTTTATCCTTAATGGTGATTCTTGGCCTAATTTCGCTGTCTCTGCCTTCAATAATGGTTCTGGAAACCTTACCGGTAACGGGGTCTATCTGTTCTTGAACAGTATTGCCGACCTCGATATCCGCAAACCGGACTCTGCCGGAAACTTCTGTAATGATGGGTGTTGTAAAAGGATCCCATGTGGCAATAACATCCCCGGGTTCTACTTTTTGTCCATTTTGAATATGAAGGGTTGCACCGTAAATTACTATCTCTTTGGCTCTTTCCCGTCCCTCTTCTCCAACAATGGTGATTCCGCCGCCCTTACGATTCATGACAATAATTTCGTTCTGAGCTGAAACAACGGTCTGGATATCTTCATTATATTTTAATATTCCACCTACCCTTGCTTTGATTTCGGCAACCTCAACCTTTCTGGATGCCGTACCCCCGATATGGAAGGTTCTCATGGTCAGCTGGGTTCCAGGCTCACCAATGGATTGTGCGGCCACAATACCGATGGCTTGACCGATCTCAACGGTTTCGCCATGGGCAAGATCACGGCCATAACACCTTGAGCATACCCCATGTTTGGAATTACAGGTAAGAACGGAACGAATTTTTACCTTCTGAACTCCTGCCTCCTCAATTTTCTTGACATGAGCTTCATCCAGCTCCGTATCTACTCCAACAATAAACTCATCAGAGTATGGGTCACGGATATCCTCTTGGGTCACTCGGCCTAGAATCCTTTCTCCTAGTGTTTGAATAACTTCGCCCCCTTCATACAAGGCTTCAACTTCTATACCGTTAATTGTTCCACAATCTATCTCAACAATGGTGCAATCCTGACCCACATCGGCAAGCCGCCGTGTGAGATATCCGGAGTTAGCTGTTTTCAAAGCAGTATCTGCCAAACCTTTTCGGGCACCATGGGTTGAGATAAAATATTGAAGGACTGAAAGACCTTCACGGAAACAGGCTGTGATCGGATTTTCAATAATCTCCCCTGACGGCTTAGCCATAAGTCCGCGCATGCCTGCCAACTGGCGCATCTGATCCTTACTTCCACGTGCGCCGGAGTCTGCCATGATATAAACGGCATTTAAATTTTCTGCTGAATCCTCATCCTTAGCGCCGGTCGGATTTTTCATGACCTCCATCATGGCATTGGCAATATCATCCGTACTCTGGGCCCAGATATCAACGACCTTATTATATTTTTCACCCTGGGTGATCAATCCTTCGGAATACTGATTTTTAATATCCTCAATATTCTTCTCTGCTTTGGCAATGATATCCCATTTCTGATCCGGGATGATCATATCGTCAATACAAATGGAAAGGCCACCCAGTGTCGAATATTTATACCCAATATCTTTCAGCCGGTCTGAAAGGATGACGGTTTCCTTAAGTCCGATATTCCGGTATGCATAATCAATCAGTTTTACAATGGAAGATTTATCCATCAGTTTGTTTACCAGATTAAAGGGAAGCGTGGTTTTTCGTTCATCCACCTTAAATATGGTATAATGTTCACCGATTTTTCTGATATCGGTAAATTGTTCTTCTTTTAATCCAAAAAGCTGTTCAACTATGATCTCAGAGACCTGAAATAAATTTTTAAATTCTTTCCGGGTTAAAAAATCGGTTTTCCCTTTTGTCTTTTTAACCTCCTCATCAGAATATTTTTTTAATATCTTATCAAATTCCTTACCGGCCTTTAATTCCTCCAAAGCCGCTTCACAGTCTTCCAGCGAACGGGTTCTGATCCTGCTCAAGGATAACAGGGTGTCACCCGGGATAGTTTCCCAGAGTAGAATCCGGCCGGTTGTGGTATCATGTATTTCATCATCAATCCGGACCTTGATCTTTGCATGCAGCGAAAGTTCCCCGGCATCAAATGCAGATCTGACTTCATCAAGGCTTGAAAAATGAACGCCTTCCCCTTTCTGATTTCTAACCCCGCGGGTCATATAATAAATGCCCAGAACAATATCCTGGGTTGGTACGATAATGGGCTGGCCGTTTGCCGGGGAAAGAATATTATTGGTTGACAGCATCATGATTCTGGCTTCCAACTGGGATTCAAGGGAAAGCGGAACATGAACGGCCATCTGATCACCATCAAAGTCTGCATTAAATGCAGGACATACCAGGGGATGAAGCTGAATGGCTTTTCCTTCAATCAATACCGGCTCAAACGCCTGAAAACCTAGCCGGTGAAGGGTCGGTGCCCTATTGAGCATAACAGGATATTCTTTTACAACAGATTCAAGCGCATCCCAGACTTCAGTCTCTTCACGTTCAACCATTTTTTTGGCGCTTTTGACGGTTGAAACAAGTCCTTTTTGTTCGAGATAATTATAAATAAACGGCTTAAATAATTCCAGGGCCATTTTTTTCGGAATACCACATTGATGAAGTCTCAACTCAGAACCTACCGTAATAACAGTACGGCCGGAATAATCCACACGTTTACCCAAGAGGTTCTGACGGAACCGGCCCTGTTTTCCTTTCAGGGTGTCACTCAGAGACTTGAGTGGCCTTTTGTTGGTACCGGTTACCACCCTGCCATGACGTCCATTGTCAAACAATACATCTACAGCTTCCTGGAGCATTCGCTTTTCATTTCTGACAATAATATCAGGGGCATTCAGGTCTACAAGCCTCTTAAGCCGGTTATTTCTATTCAAAACTCTTCTGTACAGATCATTCAAATCAGATGTGGCAAACCTCCCACCCTCAAGCGGAACGAGAGGCCGCAGATCCGGCGGAAGAATCGGACAGGCCGTCAATATCATTCGTGCCGGCTCAATGCCGGAGGTTAAGAATGCATCTATAACCTTGAGGCGCTTTGACATTTTTTGCTGTTTGGCAACGGATTTCGTGGATTGGATCTCTTCTTTTAATTCATCATGAACCTGCTGCAGATTAATCTCGTTCAACAGCTTTAAAATTGCTTCAGCACCGATTCCGGCTTCAAAGCCATCTTCCCCGAATGTTTCCTGGGCTTCATAATACTGATCATCTGAAAGAAGCTGAAGTTTTTTAAGACTTGTTTCTTTTGGATCAATGATGATGTAGGAATCGAAATAAAGTACTTTTTCAAGGCTTTTGAGTGTTAAATCAAGAACATTTCCGATCTTACTGGGAAGGCTTTTTAAAAACCAGATATGAGATACAGGGGATGCCAGCTCAATATGTGCCATTCTTTCCCGGCGTACCTTTGACTGAATCACTTCCACACCGCATTTTTCACAGACAACACCCCGGTGTTTCATCCGTTTGTATTTACCGCAATTACACTCATAATCCTTTGTGGGTCCAAACACCTTTGCACAGAACAAACCGTCTCTTTCCGGTTTGAATGTCCGGTAGTTAATCGTTTCCGGCTTTTTGATTTCACCATGAGACCACTCTCTAATCTGGTCTGAAGATGCCAGGCTGATTTGAACAGCCTGATAAATCTTAGGATCTTTTGGTTTTGCGAAGAAATCGTATATATTATCCAATGTCTTCTCCTTATCTGCTTCCTTCTATAAGATTCATGTCCAAACCCAGACTGTTGAGTTCCTTAATCAGGACCCTGAAAGACTCAGGCATTCCCGGTTCAAGAACATTCTGGCCTTTTACAATTTTTTCATACATTCTGGTTCTTCCGGTCATATCATCTGATTTGACTGTTAAAAATTCCTGTAATGCATGGGCAGCACCATAGGCTTCCATAGCCCAGACCTCCATTTCTCCCAACCGCTGTCCGCCGAACTGGGCTTTACCACCAAGGGGTTGCTGGGTTACCAGAGAATAGGGTCCAATGGAACGGGCATGCAGCTTATCATCTACCAGATGATGAAGTTTAAGCATGTACATGGCGCCAACGGTTACCGGCTTGGCAAAAGGTAACCCGGTCCTGCCGTCATAAAGCACGGCTTGCCCGGATGAATCAAACCCGGCCATTTTAATAAGATGCTTAATTTCGTCTTCGCTCGCTCCATCAAAGACAGGCGTGGCCATATGAACGCCTTTTCGGTAAAGAGATGCAAAATCAATGAGTTCCTTATCAGACATTTTTTCAATACTTTTTACAACCGCATCCTCTCTCCTGTTGGCCTTCTGGACTTCAGTCAAAGAAAAAATATCGGTAACCTTTTTCCTTAATTCCTCTAATTTCATCCGGGTCAAGAGATCATCAATCTGCTGCCCTAAGCCATAGGCAGCATGTCCCAAATGAATCTCCAATATCTGACCGACATTCATACGGGATGGAACACCCAATGGATTAAGAACCATGTCTACGGGCCTGCCGTCTTCAAAATAAGGCAGGTCCTCAACTCGCAGTATCCTTGAAACAACACCCTTGTTCCCATGACGTCCAGCCATTTTATCACCTACGGAAAGGACCCTTTCCATAGCAACACTGATTTTAATCATTTTCAAAACGCCCGGCGGCAAATCATCCCCTTTTTCGAAACGGGATACCTGTCTGTTAAAATGCTCCCTGGCTTTTTTTATCTGTACCTGAGCACTTTCAAGAATCATCTGAGCCTTTTCCGTAGCAACAGCATCTTTCACTGCCACGTGCACAAGCACCGACACCGGGATATCCAGGAAAATTTCCGGCTTCACCTTGGTCCCGGCTTTTACAACCACCTTTCCGTTCTTTTCAAGATCAGTGATGGTTTTATGGCCATCAAGAATGGTTTCAATTTTTTCACGGGCCACATCGGAAATAATCCTGATTTCGTCATCTCTGTCTTTTTCGAGTCGTTCGATTTCGCTGTCTTCAATCAGTCGTGTCCGGTCATCCTTTGAAAGACCTCTTCTTGAAAAAACTTTGGCATCAATGACTTTGCCTTTAACCCCAGGCGGTACACAGAGCGAGGTATCCTTCACATCCCCGGCCTTTTCACCAAAAATTGCCCTTAGCAATTTTTCTTCAGGAGAAAGCTGGGTTTCGCCTTTGGGTGTAATTTTACCAACAAGGATATCACCTGATTTAACTTCAGCACCAAGCCTTATTATTCCACTTTCATCAAGGTTTCTTAACGCCTCTTCACCTACATTGGGAATATCACGGGTGATTTCCTCTTTTCCGAGTTTTGTATCGCGTGCCAGAACTTCAAACTGCTCAACATGAACAGAAGTATACACACCGTCCTTGACAAGCCGCTCGCTGACAAGAATAGAATCTTCATAGTTGTATCCATCCCATGGCATAAAGGCAACCGTCACATTTTTCCCAAGAGCAAGTTCCCCCATCTCTGTGGAAGGTCCATCGGCAATAACCTGTCCTGCCTTGACCTTTTCACCCTTTACAACGATCGGACGATGGTTGAAACAGGTATTCTGATTGGAACGGACGAATTTTGTGCAGTTATATATAGATACTGCTTTTTCAAAACTACCTTCTTCGGTGTCATTATTCCGGACAACAATACGTTTTGAATCCACATCAACGACAACACCATCATAATCCGCAACAATCGTAACACCGGAATCCCTGGCCACTACGCTTTCCATACCGGTCCCGACAAGAGGAGCTTCGCTTTTAATTAAAGGTACAGCCTGGCGCTGCATATTTGAACCCATCAATGCCCTGTTGGCATCATCATTTTCAAGAAACGGGATTAAAGATGCAGATACAGATACTAACTGATTAGGCGATACATCCATGAATTTGACTTCCTGGTTCTCAATCATTTCAAATTCACCGGCAACCCGCGACGACACCAGAGGGTTCATAAATTTGTTATTCACATCAAGAGGTGCATTAGCCTGGGCAATGGGATGATCTTTTTCTTCAAAAGCTGACAGATGTTTGATCACATTGGAAACAGTCCCCTCATTGGCAACCCTGTAGGGTGTTTCAATAAAACCGAAATCGTTCACCCGCGCATAGGTGCATAAAGAAACAATAAGTCCAATATTAGGCCCTTCCGGGGTTTCAATGGGACAGATTCTGCCGTAATGGGATGGATGAACATCCCGGACTTCAAATCCTGCTCTTTCCCTTGTCAAACCACCGGGTCCAAGAGCGGATAATCTTCTTTTATGTGTTGTTTCAGACAAGGGGTTGGTCTGATCCATAAACTGGGATAACTGGGATGTGCCGAAAAATTCCCTAACGACAGCAGATACAGGCTTGGGATTGATCAAATCATGGGGCATCATGGCATCTACTTCCTGCATGCTCATTTTTTCCTTAATTGCCCTTTCCATCCTGACAAGACCTATTCGATAATGGTTTTCAAGAAGCTCACCAACTGCCCGGACACGTCGATTTCCAAGATGGTCGATATCATCCACCTGACCCTGGGTATCTTTAAGTTCAATCAGGGTGGAAGCCGTCAAAAGAACATCTTCTTTTCGTAAAGTTTTCACATCAATCATGGTGTTTATACCTAGACGATGATTCATTTTTAATCTACCGACCTTTGACAAATCATAATATGCCTGTCTGAAAAAAAGATGATCGATAAAATCCTGGGCAACTTCAACCGTTGCCGGATTACCGGGTCTGAGCCTTCTGTAGATATCCATCAAGGCTTCTTCTTTTTTTTCAATCTTATCAGATAAAAGGGTTTTTCGCATGGAATCCGAACTTCTCGGGTCTACATAGAGAATATTAAAGTCATGAAGACCTTTTTCTTCCAACCGTTCAAAGGTTTCTTCGGAAATCACTTCCCCTGCTTTGAAAAGAAGTTGTCCTGTTCCTTCTTCAAAAATATTCTGTGCAAAAGATTTGTTGATCAGTTCACTCTCTGAGACAGGTATATAATCTAGTCCGTCTTCTTCAAGTTGTTTTAATGCACGTTTTGTAAAAATTCTTCCTTTTTTAACAAGAACCTCGCCTGTTTTTGGAGATGCAATGTCAAAACTGGCCCTCTGGCGCTTCAGATTTTCCTGGGAAAACTCTTTAAAAAACGATCCATCTTTTTTAACAATACGCTCTTTATTATAAAAGAAATCCAAAATATCTTCACTGGTATATCCAAAAGCTTTAAATAGGATGGATACAGGAAATTTTCGTCTCCTGTCTATTCTGATGTAAACAATGTCCTTGGCATCGATTTCCATATCGATCCAGGATCCCCTGACAGGAATCACCCTGGCATTATAAATTATCTTACCGGTGGAATAATTCTTACCTTTGTCATGATCAAAGAAAACTCCTGATGAACGGTGAAGCTGACTGACAACTGCTCTTTCAGTACCGTTTATGATAAAGGTTCCCTGACGTGTCATCAACGGAATAGTTCCAAAATAGATTTCCTGCTCCTTGATATCACGTATGGTTGAATGCTCAGTCTCCTTGTCAAAATCATAAACAACGAGGCGAACTTTAATATTCACCGGAATATCATAGGTCATTCCCCTTGAAATGCATTCTTTTATTGAATGTTTTGCTTCACCAAAAGAATATGAAACATATTCCAACGATGAAGTATCTGAAAAGTCCTTAATGGGAAAAACAGATTTAAAAACAGCATGAAGCCCTTTCTCTTCCCTTTCTTCAGGTATAACATCTTTTTGAAGGAAGCTCTCATATGAATTTCTTTGCATCCCGATGAGATCAGGGATATCAATTATTCTTCTTATGCTGCCAAATTCTTTTCTAATTCGTTTGTTTGTCAAAAGACTTCCGGTCATGACATCTCCAAATATGAGTTTTTCCAACCGTAAAAGCGGAGGCATGGCACTAGTGCCTTGCCCCCGCACAATTTTTTATGTACCTTAGAACCAGAAAACCGAGTTATTTTACTGAAACTTGTGCACCGGCACCCTCTAATTGTTCTTTGATCTTAAGCGCTTCTGCTTTTGGGATGCTTTCTTTTACCGGTTTTGGTGCTTCTTCAACAAGAGCTTTTGCTTCTTTCAGGCCAAGGCCTGTAATTGATCTTACTTCTTTAATTACGTTGATCTTTTTATCACCGGCAGCTTCAAGAACAACTGTGAATTCAGTCTGTTCTTCTACGGCAGCAGCAGCATCACCCGTCGGGGCAGGACCGGCTGCAAAAGCCATTGGTGCTGCAGCAGTAACGCCAAATTTGGTTTCAAGTTCTTTAACAAGTTCGGAAAGCTCAAGAACACTCATGTTTGATATAAATTCGATAACATCAGCTTTTGTAATATCAGCCATTTTTTTCTCCTAAATAAAACTATAATAATATTTTTTGTAAACAGTAATTGTCTATGCCGCTTCTTTTTGATCTTTGATCGCATTGAGAACATTAACAAAAGCACGAGGAACGCCAGAAAGAACATTAACAAATGAGGTCGGAACCGCATTAAGCGTATATACCAATTGACCGAGAAGTTCTTCTTTGGACGGTAATTTTGCCAGTTGTTTAATTTCTTCCGGACTGAGAAGCTTACCTGATAAAGCACCTGCTTTTATTTCGAGTTTTTCATTGTCCTTTACAAAATTGATCAATATTTTTGCAGGCGCAACCGGATCTTTTTTTGATAGAATAAGGGCATTGGGGCCTTTGAAAAAATCCTTCATCAGGGCTGTATCCGTACCTTCAGATGCCCGTGCCATCAACGAATTTTTGATTACTTCGATCCGGATGCCTTCTTTTCTGAGCTGTGCCCGTAGTTCTGTCATTTTCAATACATTAAGACCTTTATAGTCTACAAGTATTGAAATTTCCGATTCCTTAAACTCTTTAGCCAGTCTTTCTACGACTTCTTTTTTCTGGGAAATATTCAGCACTTTTTTACACCTCCTTTCACTAATTAATTTTTTTCCGAAGGTGCCAACTAAACCAAAACAAAATTATAATATTATCTTCCGTCTCGGCAGGCCGGCAATTCCGATTATGTGCTTTAAATCAAGCACACCTACTGTCTATGACAGGTTTATGCTTTTATTTTATCAGCATAGGGTCTACTTTAATTCCAGGCCCCATTGTTGAAGAAATACTGATGGATTTCATATATGTACCCTTACTCCCGGCAGGTTTTAATGCTATAAGCTTATCCAGAAACGCCCTGACATTTTCAGATAATTTTTGTGCACCAAAAGATATCTTTCCTACTGGAACATGGACAATACCTGCTTTCTCAACCCTGAAGTCAATTTTACCGGCTTTCAATTCATTAATTGCTTTAGCCAGTTCAAAAGTAACCGTTCCGGTTTTTGCATTGGGCATTAAACCCCTAGGGCCAAGAACTCTTCCCAGCTTGCCAACGGCTCCCATCATATCAGGAGTTGCAATGGCCTTATCAAATCCAAACCATCCATCTTGAATTTTTTTAATGGTTTCTTCATCTGCAATGTAATCTGCACCGGCATCCAAGGCTTCTTTTTCTTTTTCACCTTTTGCGAAAACCAATACTTTTACATCTTTACCAAGCCCATTGGGTAATACAACAGTCCCTCGAACCATTTGATCGGCATGCCGCGGGTCAACGCCTAATCTGACGGCAACATCAACCGTTTCATCAAATTTCACATAGCTTGAAGATACGGCTATTTCCAAGGCATTCAGTGGATCGTATTGAACCGTTCTATCGACCTTTTTAAGTGCTTCTGTATGTTTTTTACTCCGCTTTGGCATTTTTCATCACTCTTTTACTTAAAGTTAAATTACTTCTATCCCCATGCTTCTTGCAGTACCGGCAATAATCTTAGCCGCTGCGTCAATATCTGAGGCATTTAAATCTTCTTTTTTTGTCTTGGCAATTTCAATGATCTGATCCTTGGTGACTGTTCCTACCTTTTCTTTGTTGGGTACTCCGGAACCTTTAGCAATCTTTGCAGCAGCCAATAGCAGCCTGGATGCAGGTGGTGTTTTTGTAATAAAGCTGAAAGACCTGTCCTGATAAACAGTAATCACAACAGGAATGATAGAACCTACATCATTAGCGGTCCTTGCATTAAAAGCCTTGCAAAAGTCCATAATATTAACACCATGCTGACCCAATGCAGGACCTATAGGTGGCGATGGATTTGCTTTACCGGCTTGAACCTGAAGCTTTATTTGTGTCATTACTTTTTTTGCCATTTTTTAACTCCTGAAACTCACAATTTAACCATTTATTTGGTATTATATTTTTGAAACCTGTATGAAATTCAATTCAACCGGGGTGGCACGCCCAAAAATACTCACTAAAACCTTAATTTTAGCCTTATCCGGAGAGACATCTTCAACAGTTCCGGTAAAATTAGTGAAGGGCCCGTCAATTACCTTTACTTCATCTCCTGTTTCAAAGAAATATTTAGGCTGAGGCTTATTCTTACCCTGCTGCATTTTATCAATTATATTCTTTGCCTCTTTTTCACTTATGGGGGCCGGTTTATTTTTACCACCTAAAAAACCTGTAACCTTTGCAGTAGAACTCACAATGTGCCATGTATCATTATCCAAATGCATCCTGACCATGATATAACCGGGATAAAATTTCCGTGAGGATTCTTTCTTTTTCCCATCCACAAGCTCGATAATATTTTCAGTCGGTATTAGAATCTCTCCAAACTTATCGGGTTGCTTAGATGCCTGAATTTTTTCTTCCAATGCAATTTTTACTTTTTGTTCATGACCAGAATATACATGTACGATATACCATTTTAGAGACATGTCACAACCCTTAGTATTTAAGTCAGAACGACCTGAACAAGCTTTGCCAGACCAAAATCAAAAAGCCCGAGAAAAGCTGCAACTACAAAAACAAAAATAATCACAACAATTGTTGTTCCGGTTACCTGTTTTCGTGTCGGCCAGGTTACTTTTTTTAATTCGACTTTTACTTCTGTTAAAAAATCAATAGCTTTTTGGAAAAAATTCGGTTCGCTTGTTTTAATTTCTGCAAGATTTTTTTCCTGTTTTAATTTCAAAGGACTTGCAACCGTCACCGATTTAGAAATAGATGTTTGATCAGAACTGACCTCTGAATCAGTTGTATTTTCCGAATCTTCTTTTTTCTTTTTTCTTTCGCTGTCCGGCTTCTTTTTTAATAATCGTGACATACAACCCCTAAGTAATTATGCTTCCTGATTTTTCCAATAAACTTGAGAGATGGCAGGTCAGGAGGGAGTCGAACCCCCAACTCCCGGATTTGGAGTCCGGAGCTCTGCCAATTGGAGCTACTGACCTGCATTCCTTCGTTATTTAATCTTTGTTTCTTTATGAATTAAATGTTTATTGCAGAATTTGCAGTATTTCTTAAACTCAATTTTATCAGGAGTCTTCCGCTTATTCTTTGTTGTCGTATAATTCCGTCTCTTGCACTCTGTGCAGGCAAGAGCAATATTCACTCTATCCACTTGTCAACTCCTTTAGGATTTATTGAACAATTTCACCGATAACGCCGGCACCGACAGTACGTCCGCCTTCTCTGATGGCAAACCGTAGTTCTTTTTCCATGGCTATGGGGTTAA
>MGTJ01000059.1:0-8963 GCA_001799395.1 Desulfobacterales bacterium RIFOXYA12_FULL_46_15
GGCAGCGATACCGGAGGGCATACGGTTTATTATTTTATAAACGATCATCTGGGAACCCCATTGAAAATAATGGACAGCCAGGGACAGGTGGTTTGGTCTGCGGATTATGAGCCATTCGGCAAGGCCAATGTGGGTGTCAACACCATTGAAAACAGGTTCAGGTTCCCGGGCCAGTATTATGATGGGGAAACCGGGCTGCATTATAATTACCACCGGTATTATGATCCTGATACCGGCAGATATCTTACGCCTGATCCCATTGGGTTGGCCGGGGGAATGAATCTGTTTGTTTATGCGAATAATAATCCTATCTGCTATATAGATCCTTTGGGTTTAGAATTTTCTGACATTTTTCCTGGTATTCAAACAGCTATTACGGAAGGTTTTAATGGGGTAGTTTATTCAATTGGACAGGCTTCTTCAGATATTTATGATCTTTCTCAAAATGGCGACCCTTATGTAAAAACTGCATTGGGCGTTGCTACAGTAACTGTTACTGCTCCAGTACTTGGAGCAGTCGGAGTCGTTTCTTGGGCTTATGTTGGCCCCCCTATTTATAATATAGCACCTTACTCACCCATTATGTATGAATTTGCTGATGGATTTTTGATGCCTGGAATGCCACCACAAAGCACTCCTGGATATTATGGATGGGCTTCAAGAAGATTTCTTTTTGATCCATTCACGGAATGGCTTGAGTATCAACTAAGTAAAGAAAATCCAAAGGAGAATTCTTGTCCATAATAAGGGATTTTACAATGAACAAATTATCATTTCGAATATTAGGTATTGTTTTGGTTCTTAGTAGTGTTTCTATTTGGCTTAATCCAATTATTCATAGCAGAGCAGATGGCATGACATTTGATTTTACAGAAGTTAAAACTCTTGTGTGTTCATTTTTGATTATATTGGGAAGTGTTTTTATTTGGACAACGTTTAAAAAAAAATAGTAAAGTTGTTGATAATTTTGAAATGTTTAGTGGACAGCATGACTATTTATTATAATTGTTCTTTGATATTTTGGACGAGGTGCATTGGGGGGATGGTCCTGCACAACATTGCCAGGCCGTCTATGCCTTTCCTGAAATCAACTGGTTCAACTGCCATCAGTATTTTCATATGAGGGGTAATCTGAATCATGGCCGTTTATTCCAAAAAGATCTGCCAAGCTCAAGAAGATCCAGATCAGTGCTACCCCTGAAGCACATTTTCATCTTTGCTCCGGAACTGTCCTCCATTTCTATGATACATTCTGAAGGAAAGACAGATGGACTGTAATCCAGCTTAATAAATTCGATATTTTGGCCATCCTTTATAATGGGTTGGCCATGAGCGGATATGCGTCTTTTTAAATCAGAATAGTTTAAACGTAATGCTTTGGAAATTTTGTTGATGGAATACTCTTTAGCCCTGGAAAGATTTATTGCAGCTTCCCACAGCACTTCCGGGATCGGCCTTCTTCGAGTTCTCTCTTCCCTCCATGTCGTGAACTTTTGTTGAACATCTTCTAAATCCGGGTTGACGGTTCGAAAATCATTTTTTGGCATCAGCTCATCCTCCTTAAATTTTTTGATGGACCGATCTTACCTCATTTTTTATCGAAATCCATGCACGCTTGCCGAAAGGACACAATAATAAACATATTGGAAGGCTTGTCCTTGCTTTTTGGGGCATGGTTTTTTCATAAATTTAGAACAGGTAGCTTGAATTATAAAGGGGAACGCGAAGAAATAAGACGAAAAAAGATAGAGCGGTATGGCCCCCTATTCCTTGTAGGTTCTGTTATTTGTTTTTTTTGCGGGATACTCATTATCGCTTTGGCTTTATTTTGAACGGTGAGTTGTGATTCGCTTCCTATTATTACCAAGGACATGAAGTTTTCTCTTCTTCATGTCCCTGTATGGTTTTAAGATATCGCTGCTTAAATTGACAGGCTTTCCATGGCTTTTTTCATCTGGCGGATGGCCTGTTTCAGCCGGTCCTCTTTTTCAACCAGGGCAAGGCGCAGATACCCTTCTCCTTCTTCGCTGAACCCGACACCCGGAGAGACGGCCACATTGGCCCGGTTCATCATTTCAACGGCAAACTGCATGGAACCTATTTTATTATAAGGCTCCGGGATTTTTGCCCAGACAAACATCCCTGCCTTGGGCTTTTCAACATCCCAGCCGTTTCGGTTAAGTCCGTTGCAGAGGACGTCCCGTCTGGCCTCATACACCCTGGCCTGTTCCGGCAGGGTCTCGTCGCAGTCTCTTAAAGCGATGATACCAGCCACCTGGATGGCGGAAAAAATACCATAATCAAAATATCCCTTGATTTTCCCGAGAGCCTGGATCATTTGTGAATTTCCCACACAATAACCGATTCTCCAGCCGGCCATGTTATAGGATTTTGAAAACGACCCGAACTCAACACCGACATCCTTTGCCCCTTCAACTTCCAGAAAGCTTGGGGCCTTATAGCCGTCAAAGGTGATCTTGGAATAGGCAAAATCGCTGATGACCATGAATTTGAACCGTTTGGCAAGTTTTACGATCTCTTCAAAAAAGGCTTTGTCTATCACCACCCCTGTGGGGTTGTGGGGATAGTTGAGCATCAGCACCTTGGGTTTGGGGTAGCAGGATTCGCAGATATTGATGATCCGGTTTAAAAACCCTTCTTCCGGGGCAATGGGGATTTTCAGGACATTGGCGCCGGCAATGACGGCAGCATAAATATGGATGGGAAAAGCCGGGGCCGGAACCAGGACCGAATCGCCGGGTCCCATGAGAGCCAGGCAGAGATGGGAGATTCCTTCCTTGGAGCCGATGGTAAAATAGGTCTCGGATTCAGCCTGAAGGTCAATACCGTAATGCCGTTTATAATATTTTGCAATTTCGATCCGAAGATGGGGCATACCCGAGCTTTCCGGATACCGATGGGTTTTAGGGTCCTTCGCCACTTCCACCAGCTTGTCGATAACCGCTTCCGGCGTGGGGTCCATGGGATTTCCCATGCCAAGGTCGATGACATCGAGACCATTGCGCCGTTTTTCTGTTTTAATCTTGTTGATCATCCCCAAAAGGTAAGGGGGAAGCTGTTCCATACGACTTGCAAAGCGAATAACACCCTTGTCTTCCAAAGCAGAAACTCCTTATAAAAAAGTAAAAGAAAAAAAATTTGAAATGAAAACCATAGCAGATTTTTTAAACTTAAGAAAAGAAAAATATCCGGCACAATTAAAAATTTATTTTCAGCACCCTGCCCCTCAATCCTGGTATGAATGAGGTAAACAAGCTGTGAAACCAGTTGCATAATCAAAGATAAAGATGGTATTTCTGTTAAAGCTTTAATAATTAAAAACCAAAGGAAAGACCCTGAATAATGAAACCAATGGAAATAGAAGGTTTAAGCTTTAAGATCATTGAAAAAGAAGCTGGAAATCACCCCTTCGGCCCAACTGAATGGCCTGTTGTCAGAAGAATGATTCATACCTCGGCAGATTTTGAATACATCAGGACCGTAAGATTCCACCCCAAAGCGATTCAGACAGGGATTGACGCCATAAAAAGGGGTTGCATGATTTTTACCGACACCCAGATGGCAAGGGTGGGAATCCGTAAAAAAGAGATCCAGGCCTTTGGCGGTGAGGTGAACTGCCTGATTGCGGACGAGGCAGTGGCCCAAAAAGCACAGGCCTGCGGCACCACGAGGGCGCTGGCTGCCGTAGACATGGCCTGCGGCAGGATGGACAACTGCATTTATGTGGTCGGCAATGCACCCACGGCCCTGCTCCGGCTCATAGAGCTGATAAAGGAAAAAAAGGCATCTCCCGCCTTGATTATCGGCTTGCCGGTGGGGTTTGTAAATGCAGCAGAATCCAAGGATGCACTCATGGCCCTTGATTTTCCCTATATCACCAACAAGGGAAGAAAAGGCGGGTCCAATATAGCGGCAAGTGTTGTCAATGCCCTTGCCATCATGGCAAATGAATAACCCTATCGAAAACACCGGAGGCTGAAATCAAAGGATTTGTCATTGCTGCGACAGGCAGCGGAACCGGGAAAACCACCATCACGCTGGCTATTTTGTCTTACCTGGCCACGAAGGGCTATAAACTAGCCCCCTTTAAGATCGGGCCGGATTTTATCGACCCCGGCCACCATACCCGGATTGCAGGAAAAACAAGCGTCAACCTGGATTCCTGGATGCTGACAAAAGACTATAACAAAAAACTTTTTCATGAGAATACGAAAGATTCTGATCTGGCTGTGGTGGAAGGGGTCATGGGGCTTTTTGACGGGTATGACGGCCTGTCTGAATCAGGGTCAACGGCTGAAATGGCCAAATGGCTGAACCTGCCTGTTGTTCTTGTGGTCAGCGCCAAAGGCAAAGCCAGGAGTGCGGCTGCCATTGTCAAAGGGTTTGAGGATTTTGACAAGGATCTCCCCCTTGCCGGGGTGATTTTCAGTAAGACCGGCAGCCTCCGTCATTATGATTATCTGAAAAAGGCAGTGGAACAGAACTGCCGGACCAGATGTCTCGGCCATATGCCCAAGGATGAGTCCGTCACCCTTCAGGAACGTCACCTAGGGCTTGTGACGGCCGATGAACAGGTCCTGACCGGTAATGCTCTGTCACGGCTTTGTGCCATGGTCAGGGATCATATCGATATGGACGCCCTGATCAACAGCCTCAAATCTTTTGACAGTCATCAAAATCAGGAAAAGGCGGATGAACCGGATCACTCGGATCACCCGGATGAAACAGGCCCGGCCATTGCCGTTGCAAGAGACAAAGCCTTTTGTTTTTATTATCCGGACAACCTGGATATCCTGAAAAAATCCGGAGCAAAAATTATTGAATTTTCTCCTTTACGTGATGACCTGCTGCCGGAAGGGATTGACGGGATTTACCTGGGCGGCGGATACCCGGAAGTGTATGCAGAGGAACTATCCAAAAAAACAGGGCTGTTAATGCAAATCCGGGAAAATAGCATGGACGGTATGCCCGTCTACGGGGAATGCGGCGGGTTCATGTTTCTCTGTAAAACCCTGACTGCCATGGATGGAGTACAATCCTATCCCATGGCCGGGTGTTTTGATTTTCACGTCCGCATGTCCAGGCGCCTTAGGTCCCTCGGGTACAGGGAGATCACCCTCACCTCTGACACCATTATCGGGAGAAAAGGAATGACACTCAGGGGCCATGAATTTCATTATTCATCCATTCAGAATCCTGGAATGGATGCAGCCGGTGTGTATCAGGTGGCCTCCCGTGACGGCCAGACCCTTTCCCTGAAAGGATATCAGGTTTTCAACACAGTCGGCAGCTATCTTCATGTTCATTTCGGCAGCAATGAGGCTTGTGCAAAAGAGTTTGTAAAGGCCTGCAAAAAATATAAGGACCAACACCATGTCCGGCGCAGCGCTTAAAAAAGGATTTACAACCGGGGCGGCAGCAGCGGCTGCAACAAAAGCAGCCCTTATTTCTTTTTTTTCAGACCCTCCCCGATCCGTGGCCCTTCATTTTTTAAACAGCGAAACAAAATCCATTCACATCAAGGCAATCCGAAAAATATCAGACAATGTGATTGAAGCCCTGGTGATCAAGGATGCCGGAGATGACCCGGATATCACCCACAAGGCTGAAATCGGGGCCAGGGTCACCCTGTCGGAATCAACATCGCTTGTCATCACCATCCGGGGCGGGAAAGGCGTGGGCCGGGTGACAAAACCGGGTCTTGAACTGCCTGTGGGAGAACCGGCCATTAACCCGGGCCCGAGAACCATGATTCGAAATTCGGTCATGGAGGTGCTCACCCCCTTGGAAATAAAGGCAAAAAAAGTGGATATCCAGGTGTTTGTCCCGGATGGTGAGACCCTTGCCTTGAAAACCCTGAACCCCAGGCTCGGAATCCTGGGCGGTATTTCCATTCTCGGCACCACCGGTATTGTCACCCCTATGTCCAATGATGCCTATATTGCCACCATTCAATCAGGCATTTCCGTGGCAGCCGCAGGCGGTGCAGATACCCTGGTGTTTACCACGGGAAGACGAAGTGAACGGTTTGCCATGGAAAAATTTAAAGAATTTAAAAATGAAACCTTTATCCAGACCGGGGATTTTTTTAAAGCCGCTTTGGAAAAGGCAAGGCTATATTCAAAAATTAAAACCGTGATTTATGCCGTATTTTTCGGAAAGGCCCTGAAAATGGCCCTGGGCTATGAACATACCCATGCGGCAAAATCGGATCTTACCTTGACCCGGCTGGCACAGTGGGCCTATCAGATCACAGGAGACAGGGGCCTTGAAAGCCGGATTGCACATGCCAATACGGCCCGCCATGCCTTTTCTTTCATTTATCCTGAATATCCTGAACTCCTGGCTCATGTGGGAAAAAAAGCCGGGGAGGCTGCAAAATTCTTTTCAGGGGAGAAATTGATGATCCGAATCATCATTCTTGATTTTGAAGGCGGTATGGCATTTGATTCAATATAAATAAACACAAACCCTTATATCAGGAGTTTCCCATGACCCAGTATATCGGCGCTATTGACCAGGGCACCACCAGCACCCGGTTTATGATTATTGATAAACAGGGGAATGTCATTGCCGCTGCCGGGAAAGAACACGACCAGATCTGTAAGCAGCCTGGATGGGTGGAACATGACCCGGTCAGGATCTGGAAGAATACAAAAGCGGTCATTGAAGAAGGCCTTGAAGCAGCAGGCATACAGGGGAAAGACCTTGCCGCTGTCGGCATAACCAACCAGCGGGAGACCATCGTGGCTTGGGACAGGACCACGGGAAAACCCTATTTCAACGCCATTGTCTGGCAATGCACAAGGTCGGATAAAATCTGTGAAGAATTGATCAAAGAAGGCGGCCAGGACAGGTTCAGATCAAAGACCGGCCTGCCTGTGGCCACTTATTTTTCCGGATCAAAAATCAAATGGCTCATAGATACCCTTCCCAAAGTGAAAGCCGGTGTTGAAAACGGCCGAGCCTTTTTCGGCACCATGGACACCTGGCTCATCTGGAACCTGACGGGCGGGCCGGACGGAGGCCATCATATAACCGATGTCACCAATGCAAGCCGCACCCTTTTGATGAATCTTGAAACCCTTCAGTGGGATCAGGATATCCTTTCTATTTTTAAAATCCCTTCCCATACCCTTCCGGCCATTGTTCCTTCTTCAGACTCCAGTGCTTTTGGAGCAACAAAAAAACAAGGGCCTTTTAAGGCAGCGCTTCCCATTGGCGGGGCCCTTGGCGATCAGCAGGCCGCTCTTTTCGGCCAGACTTGCTTTGATGCCGGTGAAGCAAAAAACACCTATGGTACCGGATGTTTTTTTCTCTTTAATATGGGGCAAAAAATCCAATTTTCTAATCATGGGCTTTTAACCACCCCTGCCTATCAGATCAGCGGACAAACCCCCTGTTATGCCCTTGAAGGGTCCATAGCCTATGCCGGTGCACTGGTCCAGTGGGTAAGGGATAATCTCGGGCTCATTAAGAAATCATCCGACATCGAGGCCCTTGCCAAAACCGTGACAGACAACGGGGATGTCTATTGTGTGCCTGCATTTTCAGGTCTTTTTGCCCCCTGGTGGCGGTCCGATGCCAGGGGCGTGATCGCGGGTCTGACCCGGTTTGCCAACAAAGGCCATCTGGCAAGGGCGGTTCTTGAAGCCACAGCCTTCCAGACCAAGGACATTGTGGATGCCGTAAAAAAAGAATTCAAGGGCAGGCTTGATCTTAAATCCCTGAAGGTGGATGGCGGAATGGTGGAAAATGAGCTTTTGATGCAGTTCCAGGCCGATATTTTAAATACGGCGGTGATCCGTCCCAGGGTTTCCGAAACCACGGCGCTTGGCGCTGCCTATGCCGCAGGGCTGGCCGTGGGGTTCTGGTCTGATCTAAAGGATTTAAAGAAGAATTGGGCTGTTCATTCAACCTATGTGCCGGAAAAAGACGCTGAATGGCGGGAAACGCTTTCAGCCGGATGGGAAAAAGCGGTCCAGCGGACCTTAAACTGGAAATAAGATCATGCCGGGAAAAAAAAAGTTTAACACAGAGGTTCTCATCATCGGCGGCGGTGTCACCGGAACCGGGCTTGCGCGGGATCTGGCCTTAAGGGGAATTTTGTGTCTGGTGCTTGAAATGGAAACCATCAATGCCGGGGCTTCGGGAAGAAACCACGGCCTTCTTCATTCAGGAGCCAGGTATGTGTCCTCTGATCCTGTGTCTGCCGGGGAATGTAAGGCAGAAGGGGATATCTTAAAGAAAATCGCTCCTCATTGTATCGAAACAACCGGCGGGCTCTATATTGCCGTAAAAGGCGATGACGAAGACTATATCAGTCAATTCCCCGTGCTTTGCCAAAAGGCAGAAATTCCCTGGGCACCGGTATCTGTAAAAGAAGCCCTGGAATTTGAACCTGCCCTCACTGAAAACACCATTGCCGCTTTCCGGGTGGAAGACGCTTCGATAGACCCGTTTCATATCAGCCTTGAAAATATGAACCAGGCCATTGAGCATGGGGCAAGGTATTTTAATTTCTGCAAGGTGATACGATTTCATGTCGCCGGAAAAGCCATCCAAAGGGTGACGGCCGTAAACCTGTTAAACAGACAGATATTTGAAATTGAGGCAGAGATCGTAGTGAATGCTGCAGGTGCCTGGTCCGGGGAAATCGCAAAACTGGCCGGTATCCATGTGGACATGATCTATTCCAAGGGCAGCCTTCTCATCACCCACAACCGGGTCTCAGGCCATGTCCTGAACCGCCTGAGACCCCCATCCGACGGGGATATTCTGGTTCCAGGGGGTACGGTATCCATTTTCGGGACTACATCCCTTCGCCTGGACAACCTTGATAATATCCGGCCCACCGTGGAAGAGACGGATATCCTGGTGCGGGAAGCCTCTGCCATGGTGCCTGAGCTTGAAAACATCAGATATATCCGGGCCTACGCCGG
>MGTJ01000059.1:8980-14426 GCA_001799395.1 Desulfobacterales bacterium RIFOXYA12_FULL_46_15
GCAGTCAGGAGGAGGGCAGGGCCGACGGTTCCGGCAGTGACCGGTCCGTATCCAGGGGATTTTCCCTGATCGACCATGGGGCCGACAAGATTGAAAACCTGATCACCATCACCGGCGGCAAAATGACGACCTTCCGGCTCATGGCGGAAAAAACCGCCAACCTGGTGGCAGACAAACTCCATAATAAAAATCAATGTCTGACTGCCATAACACCCCTGAAATCAAAGGCCCCCACCCGGATGACCGAGGCAGGGACGGCTTTTAGGCTCTGGTCCGGCAAAGGGAACACAGAGGATATCACCCTGTGTGAATGTGAGATGATTTCGAAAAATCAGTTCAAGGAACTCATTGACTGGTTGAAGAAAACCCGGAAGACATCGGATTTAAATGCCCTTCGCGTCCATTCCAGGCTCGGCAAGGGTTCCTGCCAGGGAACTTTCTGCAGCCAGCGGGTCACAGGGTTCATGTATGATGAAGACTATCTTAAAGACGATGAAGGCATTTATAATATCAAAGACCTTCTCAGGGAGCGCTTTATCGGTCAGCGGCCGGTGTTATGGAACGGGCAGCTTGCCCAGGCTGAACTGAACGAGGCCCTGTTCTGCGGATTTTACGGTCTTGATTTTGAAAACCCTTATGGATGAATGAGGCAGAATGGCAGCGATTTATAAAACAGATCTTTTGATTATTGGCTCCGGTCTTGCCGGCATGTCAGCAGCCGTTTTTGCCGCCAACCGGAATATCAGGGCCGTGGTAACCGGGGGAGCAGGCGGGTTTGAATATTCAAGCGGTCTGATGGATCTCTGGGGGGCTTCGCTTACAAAACAATATGAGATCACAAAAAAGCCCTGGACCATGCTGGAAAAACTCAGAGACCAGGACCCGGATCATCCTCTTGTCAGGATAAAAAAAGAAACGATCCAACAGGCTTTTCTTGAAATCACGACAGCCCTGAAACACCAGGGCCTGACCTATTCCGGGTATGAGGAGAAAAACACCCTGGTCATGACGCCTTTTGGGACCCTAAGGCCTACCTACAGGCTGCCCTCGGCCATGAGGTCCAACAGCGAGGCAGTCCGGAAAAAAGAGCCTTGCCTCATCCTTGACTTCAAAGGTCTCAGGGAATTTTCCGCAGTCTTTGTCAGAGAAATGATGAAAAAGAACTGGAAAGATTTGAGGGCAAAGACCCTTGAATTTCCGGACACCCGGTTGCAAAAAGAAATGTTTACCCCGTTTCTGGCAAGAAGCCTTGAAACCGGACAGGTCCAGGATAAATTTCTGACCCTGATCCGGTCGGCTGTAAAAGATGAAACCTGGCTCGGGCTTCCGGCCATCCTGGGCATTTATTCCTCAGAAAAAATTTTAAACCTGCTTGAAGCACAAACCGGTTTAAAGATATTTGAAATCCCGACCTCCCCTGTTTCCGTTCCCGGCATCCGGCTGAGGGAAGCACTGGTGAAAGCACTTGAAAACACCAGTGTCACTCTTTTGCAGAACCAGCGGGTGACAAAGATAATACCCCGGCCCAAAGGCGAATTCCATTGTGAGGCAGGATCAGATATCAACCCGGTCGCCATTCGTGCCGATGCCCTGCTTCTTGCAACAGGCCGGTTTTTAGGCGGCGGCCTTTATGCAGACCGGAAAAGCATCCGTGAACCCCTGCTGGGCCTGCCTGTATATCAACCGGAGAACAGGAATCAATGGCACAGCAGGAATTATTTTGACCCGTCCGGTCACAGGATCAACAGGGCCGGGGTAAAGACCGATGATCTCCTGAGACCTGTCTTCCCGGATAAACGGCCGGTTTTTAAGACCCTGTTTGCATCAGGAACGATTCTGGCCCGCCAGGACTGGGTCAGAACCCGGTGTGGTGCCGGGCTGTCCATTGCCACAGGGTTTAAGGCCATAGAATCTTATCTTGGTCTCCGGGAACAACCTGTTGAGATATAAACCATTATTCAAGGGGAATAATTATGAAAAAGCAGGCATCTGATGCAAAAACAATCCTGAAACATCTTGGAAAGCTTTTTGGATTCCTAAAAGAGCTGGATGCTAAAGCCGGTATTGATGAAAGCTTTAATTTCCCTCTTGAAATCATCCGGCAGGCCATGATGTTTGATGTCAGTGTATTGTACAATGTATCCAACATCATAGAAACCCGGCTGATCCTGGAAATTGTAAAAGTTCTTGACCCAAAGGGCCTCCGGCCGGATTTGAAGGAGAGTCAAAAATTGCAGATATTTCTGAATGACCCGGATAAACGGTATGTCAATGAAGCCCTGGCTTTTTTAAACAAACAGGTTTCCTATGAAAATGTGCCTGGCACCGGGTGCGATATCATGGGTTATATTTATCTGCCGGAAAGTTTTGGCGGGGCCTATCTTTTTGGCGGTGATTTCTGCGGAAAAGAATCTTCCGTAAAATATTATGAGGTCGCAGGGGTTGAAATCATGTGTAATTTTCTGAGCACCATTCTTATGAAAACACAATTTCAGCAACAGGCCGAAATCGACCACCTGACCGGGCTTTTCAACAGTTTTAAAATCAAACGGAAAGCAGACTATGTGGTGAAGCGGTTTGAGCGGAAATCCTTGTCCTGCGCCTGTGTTGCCATGGGAGACATTGATTGTTTCAAAAAAATAAACGATACTTACGGGCATATCCAGGGTGACCAGGTGCTAAAAAAAGTAGGTGAGATTTTATCCGCATCCCTGCGGGGGGTCTTTGATGTGGCCGGGCGTTACGGAGGCGAGGAATTCCTGCTGATTTTTGATGAAACCGATGAAACAAATACATTTCAGATTGTTGAAAGACTCCGTAAAACCATTGAAGCAACCGAGTTTGAGCAGGCTGATAAATCAGGAAAAGACAGTGGAAATACATTTTTTCATATTACCATGTCCTTTGGGGTTGCAAGCTTAACCAAAAATTCAGATATTAAAACCGCAACAGACTGGATTGCAAGGGCTGATAAAGCCCTTTATGAATCCAAGCACAATGGAAGAAACAGGACAACCCTTTATCAGGAGAAAAAAGCATGAGTTTTACCATTATCCCCATCGGCATTATCCACACCCCTTTTAATAATCTTGAGGGCATGCCCATACAGCCTTCCGGTGCCGTGGACGTGACAGGCACCATTGTCATGGACAAAGAATATGAACCCGGGCTGAAGGATATAGAAGGTTTTTCACATCTTATTCTTTTATATCAGTTTCACCAATCCAAAGGATATGACCTCCTTGTAAAGCCGTTCCTGGATGATGAAAAAAGAGGCTTGTTTGCTACACGGGCGCCGAGGCGTCCCAATCCCATCGGGCTGTCCATTGTAAGGCTGGTTGAAAGAAAGGGTAATGTTTTAACCATCAAAGATATTGATGTGCTCAGCGGTACGCCTTTGCTGGATATCAAACCCTATGTTACGGCATTTGATGTAAAAGAGGTGGCGGCTCTTGGCTGGCTTGAAAAAAAACAGGACAAGGCAAAGATTTTGAAATCAGACAGCCGGTTTATCGAAAGCTCAAAGCCTTTATAAAAAACTCTTTACCTCATTTCAAGATTTCTATAAGCTTGTCGGGTCCTCATGAGAGATCTTGATCAGATAAAAGAATAAAGTATCAAAATATCTTTAGAAGAAAAACTGTAAAGAGAAAGCCGCAATATGTTTCAAAATGATGATATGACCGTCAGGGCAGCAGCTTTGACAATATTTTTATGTATTCTTTTTGGCGCCAATACTGTGGCCATAAAATTGTGTCTTACAGGGCTTGGTGCTTTCACTGCCGCAGGCATCCGCTTTGTCATTGCAGCCCTTGCCATTTATCTCTGGGCCAGGCTGAAAAAAGCATCATTGGCCTTAAACCGGGAGCAATTCAGACAGATGCTCGTCCTCGCAGCCATCTTTGTGGTCCAGCTTTCCTGTTTTTATATAGGGATCGGAAAAACCACAGCCTCACACGGGGCATTGATATCCAATGTTCTGCCCTTTATCGTATTGATTCTGGCCCATTTTTTCATCCCGGGTGATACCATTTCCTTGAAAAAAGGGATCGGCATCACCCTTGGATTTGTGGGGGTTTTGTTTCTTTTTTTTGATAAACAGGATCTGACCGGGGATGTGAAAACAGGGGATCTGATTGTGCTCATGGCGGTCATCCTCTGGAGTTCCAGTGCAGTCTATGTCAAACGGATCATCTCCGGGTATAATGTGGCCCAGATTACCCTTTATCCCATTGTTTTCGGAACCCCTTTCTTTTTTATCGGCGCTCTTTTATGGGATACCCGGATGGTAGTAGAGCTGAACACCACAGTGATCACGTCTCTGCTCTATCAGGCCCTGATATCGGCATCCTTCGGGTTTATTGCCTGGAACAGCCTCTTGCAGAGGTTCGGAGCCACTGCATTGCATTCTTTTATCTTTATCATGCCCCTTTCCGGGGTTATTGCCGGTGTTCTTCTCCTTGGGGAAACCATTACCCCTCATCTGGCCGCCTCTATCTTTTTTATTGTGGTTGGGGTCATCATTGTAAACCTGAGAAGAAAGAAGCGGGTGGTTTCAGAGAGCTAAGGCATTTCCTTTTCAGTATTTTTTATAAGGGCTTTCACATCCTCATCCACAGGCGTTTCAGGGTCAGGGTGGATGATGATGCAACCCAAACCCCCGGTCTCCTGAAAAAGAAAAAGGCCTTTGAAAAGATCATGAACCAGAATCGGAGGAGCTTTTTTCCCCTGCCCTGATTTTCCCTGCCCGGTTTGAAGGATCATGCAGGAACAGGAGCTTCCCGGCACCATAGAGGTCCCTGCCCCGTCATTGCCCTCAAAGGAGTGGATAAACACGGATTTCAGCTCTTTTTCAACAATATAGGGGATGACCAGGCCCTTTGTCAGAAACAGCTTTTTTGGGCCTGGCCCAAATCCCCAGTTTTCCATGGGCCTCTCCTGGCTGTATTTATTCCAGCCCATGAGCATCTGTTTTGCAAATTCATTTTTTATTCCCTGTCTGAAAAGATAGACCAGGGGGTCTTCATTGTTTTTTCCAAACAGGTGCTGGTGGCATCGGGTCACAAAGGCAATGGCTTTTTTGCGCCACACAGCAGTATCAAAACAGGAAGGGTTCATTTTAAAATGATCTCCATATAAAAAAAGGCCGAACTCGATTGTGATAAAAAAATAATGGATCACAGACAGGATATCAAGGGTTTTCCTTGGGTCCTGGGTATTTGAAAGCCTTTGGAATACGGGAAGAGAACAGCATAAAGGTTTTTTTAAGAAAATAGTCCATTAATTCAGATGATTAAGATTTTATATAAAATTAATTGAAAAAAAAGTTTGACAGAAGGTTTTTTTTCATGCATATTACGCCGGTCTTCACGAGGACAGATTGTAACAAGCTTCTCGGGGAGTTTTTTTTTGATCTTTGAAAATTGGTCAGTGAAGAAATTAAGAG
>MGTJ01000060.1 GCA_001799395.1 Desulfobacterales bacterium RIFOXYA12_FULL_46_15
GGTCGGCACGACAACAGCAACCTGTTTTCCATCATTAACGGCTTTAAATGCCGCCCGGATGGCAACCTCTGTTTTCCCATAACCGACATCCCCACAGACCAGCCTGTCCATGGGGATAGTGGATTCCATGTCACATTGCACATCATCAATGGCTTTTAACTGATCCCGCGTTTCCTCATAAGGGAAGGATGCTTCAAAATCATTATAATAATTGTCCGGCCGGCTAAATGAGAATCCGATATTGGCTTTCCGTTGTGCATAAAGATTTAATAAGTCTGCTGCCAGCTTTTCCACTTCTTCTTTTGCTTTGGCTTTTGATTTTATCCAGGCCTTGGATCCGATTTTATCCAGAAGGGGTGAATAACCCTCTACACCGACATATTTACCAATCATCTCAATACGATCAACTGGCAGATAAAGTTTATCATCATCCTGATAAACGATAAGAATAAAGTCTTGAACAAGTTTGTCGATTTTCAGGCTGCACAATCCTTCATACCGCCCGATACCATGTTCATTATGAACGATGATATCTCCGTTTTTCAATTCTTCCGGTGCAATCAACTCTGTTTTCAAGTCTCTTTTTGAAGACCCCTGCCTTCGAATTCTTTTTCTGTCAAAAATTTCATTTTCAGTAACAATGGCAACAGAATAGTCCTTCAAAACAAATCCAGACGATAGTTCTCCAAAAAGATAATAAATGCCGGGAGGACTTTTCATTGCAATGCTGAATGATTTACAGGGGGAAGGCTCAAATCCATAGGGCTGCAAAAGGGAAATTAATCTTTTGGCCTGTGATTCCTGTGTCAGGACGCATAAAGCCTGTCCTGCCAGATGATGTTTTAACCACTCTGCCAGGGGTAATAAGGGATTATCTTTGAATCCTTCCCTTTTTAATTTTAAGGAAAGATCCAGATTGTCTTGGTAACTGAATTGAAATACAGGAGCACCATCGACAAAAAAGGTTTGAGAAATCTCCAACTGCTGAAATACTGTATTTTGATTTAATAAAATATTGGATTTGACCTGATCCCAGTCAAGGTAGATGGATTTGGGCTCAACACAGAGCCTTTTCTCGGCAGTAGCTGTTCTGTAATGATGGTGTGCCTTACCTCCAAACTCTATTGCATAGGATTCAAGTTCATCTGGAAAATCAAGAATCCAAAAACTATCAGGAGGAATATAATTGAAAATTGTATCCGGTTTCTCATAAACAATGGATAACATGCTCTCAATACCGGGAAATCTTCCGGACTCCCGGATTTGGTTCACATATTCCCGTATCTTTTGTGAATCAAGTCCGGCTAACGTCCCGGCCTGACGCAAACGGGCAAGGATATGGGGTAATTCTTCTTTTGTTAAAACAGCTTCATTGGCCGGAGTAATCACAAATTCAAAAACGTCTTTAAATCCCCTTTGAGTATATGGGGAAAAATATCGAATGGACTCTACAAGATCTCCAAAGAATTCAATCCTGACAGGATAAAAATTCCCTGGAGGGAAAATATCGAGAATACCGCCACGGACGGAATATTCGCCCGGGTCCTCCACAAGAGAAGTTCTTAAATATCCTCCTGATTCAAGTTTAAGGATAAGGGTATCCCGATCCATTTCCTCATTAACAATAATCAGCTCGGCGTAATTGTTCAGGCTTTCTTTTGGGATAAGTCTTTGCAATATCGTGCCCACAGTGGTGATAATAATCAGTGAATCTGCTTGGGAATTCGTGATTCTGGACAAAGCGGCCAACCGTTTGATCGACGTTTCTTTATGATAGGGTAATGATTTTGATGGAAGAATAGGGTAATCAGGAAAAAAAACAATATGGCTCTCATCTTCAGGAAGAAAAAATTTCAATTCTTCAATAAAGCTTAATGCCTTATTTGCATCTTTTAAAACAATAACAAATGAAGTCTTTTTTGCTTTATACAACCGAGACGTCAGATAGGCTTTGTGTGATCCATCTGTCGGGATGATGATGACGCTGCTGTTTTGAAGGCTGATATCTCTGAATATATTATTTGAATTTATTGGCAAGGTCATTATCTATTACGTAAATACAAGCTTCATTAGCCCCCTGGATGGTGTATCCGAATTTTTTACAAAGATTATCCACCAGGAATTTCACATCTTTTTTGATTCGTTTGTCATGGGTCTTAAATTTTTCAGTATCAAAATCCTTGATTGCATTCCTGAAGTTTTCATTTTCGATAAAAGGTTCTAGGACCCTTTTTTTCAGGTTGTGTACATATCGGTCATACAGGGATTCAAACAATCTTGTTTCCGTAATGTTTTTTTCCTCTATCATAATCTCATGGGTAAGGGTTCGGGTGGTATATTCTTTTAATACGTCCTTTCGGATTTCATCCCTTCTTTTCTTGTCCATATTGGAAGAAATAAGCCGGTTTTCGATACTTTCAAGAAAAGCTTCAGTAACGTGGATTTCTTCTTTTGTAAATATGCATTTTACAACTGAATCAATTTCGTTGGTAACGGCTGAAATATAATTTTTAATATCTTTGGCAATCTGCTCTTCGTTATAATAATATAAGGATTCTTTGACCTGCTGGAGAACGCTGTAATCATACATCCGTAACAAAGAATCCATAAACCCAGGCGGAATCATTCGTTTGGCAGTATCATCCAGTTTATTGATAAACGTACATAAATCAGACATATTGACCAATCGATCTTCTTTGGCATATTTGGAATAGAACTGATCAAACAATTTAATGGAATCACGCCCGGATAATCCTTCTTTTCCATAAATTTCAGACTCTGCAATTATCTTTTTCAGCATCTTATTGTCAAGTGATTTAATATCTTCTTCCTCAAGCCATTTAGGAATATTACCTGAAAATAACTCCATTTTTAGCAGCATGAGCTGGTCATCACAGAAATTTTTATATTTTGCAGGGTCTTTAATCCATTCGGCAAGTGCCTGTGATTTTTTACCGATTCGTGTACAAATGATAACCCTGGCAAAATTTTCGAGAACCATAGGTAAAAAACCGCCTTCAATATGACGTCCAAAAATATTGATAAATATTTTGACTTCCGTCTTCATATCCAGAATATATGGAATATCAATATATTGAATCCTGTCTTCAAAGGATGGGAAATCACGAATACTTCGTTTATCTTCCGGGTTCATAAGGGCAAAAAACAAAGAATCTACCCGTTCTTCAATATCTTCTACCTTATGAAGTCCTTCACTGATGATATTATGAAGCTCAACCATTCTCTCAATATTATGCGATTTTATATCCATGAGCGCATAAATTCCATTGTTGATTTTTGCAAACCGAGAATACAGATAGCTGATAATATTGCTGTCTTGAAAAAGTGAGTTGATACGGTTTTGGAGTATTTCATTGGAAAGGACGTTCTGCTTCAGCGGGCTGTCTCCAGGGTTAAACACACTGATGCCGTTGCCTATCCTTCGATTGAAATAATAGGGTCTGGCATAAAGCATTTTATAAACTTCGGATGGATTCCCAAGTCTTTCCAACAATGAATGATATATAGATGAACAGATTGTACAAACTTCTTCTTTAAACACCCATTCATATTCTTTTTCAGTGAAAAGACGCCATTTGAATTCATCATTTTTAATCAGTTCATCCAGAACAATTCTTCGTTGATCCTTGGGAATTGCAAGAAATGGATTATCATGGGAAACACAGGGAATTTCAATATATTCAGCATCCGCGCTTCCGAATATTTTTTCATTGGTTCCTTGTTTAAAAGTGTCTTCACCTTTTTCAACATAGTGGATAAGCTTTTCAAAGGCAGAAACCGTCAGGGATTTTTCTTTATCCTGCAATTTTTTAATATTAAGCCGCCATACGATTTCATATCTGAGTCCTTCTTCTGTATTTGCGTATTGTTCAAATTTTTTCAGAAGATTATTTAAAAATGTGCTTTTCCCACACCCATGTGGCCCATAAAATATATATATTCTGTTTTGTTGTGCCCCATGCCTCAAATACTCCATTTGTTTCATAAACCGGTTGGCGAAAAGCATATCGGTAAAGAACGGGTTCTCTGAGCCTTCAACAAACAGCTTTGAACAATCATAATTGGTAAATGAAAGTTGATCGCCTTCTTCAGATATTGTTTCTTCAGGCTCAACAACATAGGTTTTAATCATATCATGGAATGCCTGAAATATATTTCTAAGTATCTGGGAGGGCTTTGCATTCAGGATTGATAAAAATTCTTCAAACGGAACAGGTTTGAGCCTTTGATAATCAGTCATGTTTTTATCAAGCAGTTCAAGTGTTTGATCTACTGATATTTTTTTTGAAGCATGGGTTTCCATATAGACCTATAACTCCCGTTTATGAAGTTTTCGATTTTCCATGATATAAAGCATCCTTTTCCACCGGATCGGTTCAGGTTTTTTTTCTTCAGTCTGCTGAGAAGAAGGGTCCCAGAAATTTGCATAGTTTGTAGCCGTTTTTCCGGCAAGGGCCGGTTCACTAGTTTCTAGATGGACAGGCCCACCCCATAGATACTCAATACCGATCATAGTATTTTCAATAAAATCAACTTTCAATGGCTTGTTTTCAAATTTATGATTCAGATACAGAATACCATTTTTCGTACGGGAAATATCAACAGAGATCTCAGGCGGGTGATAAAGGGTATCCACTATCATTTTCTTGTAATCTTCTGATTTTTTAGATTGTATATAATACTCTATGGACATTCTTGCATTATTAAACCGTTTTCCTGCAACAAAGAGATTGTGTTCAGTCACAAAATCCTGATCAATAAAAGAATTGATAAATGTAAAATCATTAAAATTCTCACGAATTTTAAGAATATACTCTGCTCCTGTATTTTTGTTCTGATCGAATTTCTTTTTTCCTATTTGATCTTTTAACAAAAAATAGTCAAAAGAATAGCATCCCCTGTCTTCCATATCTTTAATATGCTGAAACAGCCTCATCCCGAGTGCATAGGGATTTAACCCAACCTTGGGCATTGAGGTTACGCCTGCATTAACTTTGGCATAGTCAACTTCATGGCCACAGATCCTGTTATCTCTCATGAATAGATAATCATGCCAGTAACTTGCCCATCCTTCGTTCATAATTTTTGTTCTGATCTGGGGCTGAAAGTATATCGAAGTATTTCTAACAATCTGTATCACGGATTTCATCCATTCATTTTCATCTTCTTTCAGAAATGGAGAGTTCCGGATAATATATTCCATAATATCCAGATCCGATTTATGTTTAATAAGAAGTTCTCTTCGATATAATTCTTCAAATTCAGGGTATTTGCTGATGACCAGACTGAAGAAATCTTCTTTAGTATTCAAGTTTTCATTGTATCTTGTGATTTCCTTAAGATATTCGTTATGGGAGACATTTTTAATTTTCTGAAGAAAGATATCAAAATAAAAATCCGTTCGATTCAATCGCTGCTTTGATTCTGTTAACAAATGGAGATTCAGTTCCTTATGATATCCGACAATATTATCGATACCCCGGGCAAATTCAATGGTGTAATCAAGCCATCTTCCTTTTTCAGACCGAAGTTTTGCTATCAGTCGTTTATCTGAAAGGGCCTGTCCGGTAAGATCAATATCCCAGGTATTCTTATAGAAAAGATTATTCTGAAAAAAATCGATATGGGCCAGGACATGATAAAAAATCATTACATTCAGCCAGTCGGGATTATTATCATTATAAAATGAAATAGCAGGTCGAGTGTTAATGACGGTTTCATATGGATTAGAAGGATATGCTTCATACATACCTTTACCGGAGATAACACGCACATCATGGACCCAGTAGTCATATAATGTCGGGATCATTACCTTTGGGCTGAGTTCTATCATATCCCTATTGGTAACAATATATTCAAGAGTTTCATCATCAAATTTCAAGCCGTGATCCATAGCTCTTAATTTGCATTCTTCCATTATGCCTTTGACATGCTGGTTTACAAGTTCCATATTTCTCTCACTTTCGGGTTGAACGGTCGTATCTCTATGAAATGAGGCTTTTTATACCCTGAATAATTCTTGAGTCATCTGCATTTTCATTCAATACATCCATTTTTAAGAGATTGCTGTGTTTAGTGAGTATTCCTGATGTTTTCAGGTATTTTTCAACCTCTGTTTGTTTTGAGCCCACATAAGAGTGTTCAACAATGGAAATGCCTATCCTGGAGACATAAGTGAGCATTTTTTCAATCTCAACAAGGGTCTGTTTCCCGTCTTTATCCCAGTCATCACCGTCTGTCCCATGAAAAACATAAATATTATAGTCACGGGCAAGGTTTTCCCGCTCAACAATATCATTTACAAGTTTAAAGGCTGTAAAAACCTTTGTACCACCAGCCACCTTATAGGAATAATATTTATAGAAATCAGTAACTTCCTTGGCTTCTGTGTCGTGAAGAATAAACCGGGTTTCAACCTGTTTATCGTATTGATACAGGAGCCAGGAATACAGCATGACATGCTGAGACACAACGGTCTGCGTTACTTTTCCGCTCATTGAGCCGGAATAGTCTCTTAAGAAAAATACAAGCGCCTGTGATTCAAAGTCCTTTTCCCTGGACAAAATTCGGTAAACCAGATCCTGGGGTGAAATGATAAACTTTGTTAAGTCAATATTTCCGGGATCCGGAATATTTCCAAGGGTGATATTGGTTTCAACAATTCTTTTTAATGTAGCTTTTTTATCCAATACCTGACCTACCCCCCTGTTTTTGTCCGTCAGGTCATAGATATACCTTGCAAGCGTTCTTTTTTTCCCTTTATCTTTTAGATTGGGTAGCTGGAAATCCTGGGACAGAACTTTTCCAAGCTCATACGCATTGGATTCAAGCTCGTGATCGCTACCTTCGCCTTGTCCTGGTCCCTCCCCCGGCCCTTCTTCTCCTTCCTCACCTTCCTGAGGACGCACCGGTTGTTCACCAATAACATCTCCTTCTTCTCCCTCACCTGTTCCGCCGGTAGACTCGCCTTCACCCGGTTTCTGGTCAAGATTTATTTCATCATGAACAAATTTTTCCTCTACGGTTGTCGGTACAATGATGATTTTTCCTTTACCACCAGCGCCGGGTTTGACAATTCTACCGATACGAATTTTTCGTTTAAACCCGTCTTCTTCGCGTCTTCTATCTTTTTCAAGAAGTTCGTCAAGGGTTATCATGGGTTTGCCTCCCCTGTTTATTTGTCATCTTCTTGACTGCAGAAATATTCAATGGTTTTCTGGGCGCAGGTCCTGCAATACCCAAGTTTTTCATTCATGGTGTATATCATTCTGTCGTAAAGCTTTTGATTTTCCTCATTGGTTCTGTTGGCAAGGGCTCCGATTAAGGATCCGGCGCCGGCAATATCGGATTTCAACCGGACATCCGTGATGGCTTTAACAAGTTCAAGATTATCCATAAAATCATAGTTTGCATCCACAGAGAGTTTCTGACCATAAATCTTTCGAATTGAGTTTCGAAAGGATGCCCTCTGTTCTTCGGTTTTCAGCCCTAGTCGCTCCTCTACATTCTTAATATACCGTTCATCTATTTTTAATGCCCTGAGCTCTCCGGTCTGGGGATCTTTGTATTTCCACATCATATCAGGACCAAGATGTTCTGCATCAACACCAATGATCATATTGACATAATTCATTACATCTTTTTTAATGGCCAGGGGTTCATCCATGTAGGCATTAAACATCTCAGTCATAATCCGTTCCCGGTATAATCCCCTTGCAATCTTTAGATCTTCCTTGAATTTTGCTCTGTCTGCCGGTTCTTGAACGTAATCGAGAACAGTTCTTTCAAGGGCATTAAAAATATCCAGAGCAAACATACACTGACCTTCATTAGTTTCCGAACTTTCAAGAAGAAGTTGAACTGCCCGGCCCAGATTCCTCTGCCCAAGTCCTTTCTGCCCAAACCGCTTGGTAATATCGGTATCCTGATTCAAAGTATCAATCAATTCAGCCAGGGTTTTAAGGCTTTTTTCACCCGCTACCTCACCAGCAGCGAGTTTCATGATTTCAACCGGGGTCAGCTTATCGGATTTAGGTAATCTTGTTAAAACGACCCCAATAGAAGCAGCATAATTCAAATTGGGATCCTGGTGCAGTACTTTTGAATCCAGCGATCGCTTGGTATCTGTACCAATGGAATATTCCGTCAAATACTTCTGAATCTTATAGTCAGTGTTGTGGGCCACATAGCAGATTCGACATCGGTCAATAATGGGTGCCTCTTCTTTTTCCGACAAAAACGTATCAAACTCGGAGTTGTTACTGGTAGCGATAATCAATGTATCAATGGGCCATTTGAAACCATCCAGCTCAATGGTCCTGTTCTGGATAACGCCAAGATAAACCTGAACCAGGTCTTTTTTATTTTTATAAATTTCATCACTGAAATGAATTCCTCCACCGGCTACTCTTGCCAATGCACCCCTTCTTAAATCAAATCGATAGGGGTTGTTTGTATCAGAAATATGAAGAAGCCGCTGGATGGATTCTTCGCCCATCAGATCAACGGCAGAAGATGTGATTTTATCTTTTGCCGGATATTTTCCAGTAATTGTGCCGAGGCTTTCGATTAACGGAACAGGTGTAATTTCAATAAAGGACAATATTTTTGCGATATCATTATCCGTATATTCGCGGATCTGATTAAAGATATAAGCAGAGCAAGCCCCCAAAGGCCGATATTTCTCATATAAGGCATCAATCTGTTTTTCAGTAAATTTGAATTTCTGAGTCAGAAACTCCTGTGTTTTTTCTTTTGTTTCATAAAGACTCATGGCTAGGATCATCGGGTCTTCATAGGTCTGTGATTCAATGAATTCTATCCTGCCATACCCCCCTAACTGGTTAAGATTTATAAAACGGAACGTATATTTTCGATTTTCAGGGATACTTAAAAACTCCCGGTATCGTGCGCAAAGATAGTCAACGAAAAACGTTTTTCCATTGCCTGGTTCACCAACAAGCACAAATGCCATCTCCCTTGATGAACCACCCTCTGAAGCATCTTTTACAAAGGAGACAAAGCTGTTAATTTCATCATACATCCCAACCAAGTGTTTCTTACCCTGACTGAAAATATCAAACTGATAGGTTGTCTTACCTTTTACCGTAATTTTTCGAACACCAGCATCAAGAATCATCCTTGAAACACCCTGAAAGGCATCCTCAAAAGCTCTTTTTCCTTTTTTAACGTCTTCAACATGATAAATTAATGATTTTAGGTTAACTGTTGCTTTGCCGGCCATCTTACCCTCCTCTGGGCAGCAGGAGGCTTTGCTGCCTTTCAAAATAGGTTTGAATCCTGTTTGTTTCATCCTATGCAGGATGCATAGAAATGAAAATTAGATTTTCCAATAACACTGATCAATGTTTATAGAGCGAGTCTTGGTCTGTATTTACACTTGGTTTGAATATAACAATATAAAAAAACACTGTCAAATATTTTACTGATTTTTCCTTAAATAACAAAACGATTTTAGGAAATTAAGTAAAATAAATTTTAACAGGCCTTTATTTATTTTTAAAAATTCAATAAACTCATGAAAATTGTCGATTTAATCAATGCTATTTATTATGTTTCAATAATGAGGCAAGGATGACCGGGAAAAAATTATTATCTGCTTTAGACATTGCTGAAGAGTTGAATGTCGGCAAAGCAACAATAAAATTTATATTAAAAAGATTTCAAAAATGGCTGCCACATGAGCTGATCGGCGGCATGCCTTATTACTTGCCCGAAAGCATAGGAATAATCATAAAAATAATTGAACACCTTGAAACAGGAATGCTGCCCGGAGCAATAGATAAACATTTTGATACACAATTAAAATCAGATACGACTCACATTCTGAATTCTTCCATAGACCTTATACAGAATGAGGATATACGTCTAAATAAAGAGGGTGTGGCCCTTTTAAAATCTCTTTTCAGTGAACTTGGCGAGCAACAGAAAAGAATTGCCTTGGCACATGAAAAAAGAGCTGCTGCCGAAGAAAGAAAAGCAGTGGCCATTGAGAAACGTGCTGAAGCTGAAGAAAAAAAAGCTGAGGCCATGAATAATATTGCCAATGCGTTGCAGGAAATGAACAGATTCAGAGATAGGGGGGCTGAACCCGCCGCTCAAAAAGTAGCTCATCATGCTGCCAAAGCCATGATCCTTGATGGAACCGATCCGGCATATGAAGATATTAGAGTGAAGGATACTTATGAAGAGATGGATTCAGATATGTCCGATCTTTTTGGTGAAGGTGACTTGATTAAGGAATTAACCGCAAATGACACACCTTCAGATTCTCTTGAAGCTGAAATGGAAGATCCATTGAGTTGCTTGAATGATATTCCGGAAACTGATGATTTATCCCTTTTAATTAAAGATGAGCTACTAGAGGACAAAAACCGATTAATTGTATTAGACGATCTGTCTGCTTTGTTGGAACATGACTTGAAAACCACAGAAATTGAAATTGATGATTTGTCGGCGCTGCTTGATAATGACTCATTGGAAACGGTTATTACAGAAGGACTTGATGATTTATCACAACTTATTGATGGGTTAGACAAAATTAAAGACATTACCAAAGAAACAATCTTTTTAAATCCTCATGAACCAATGGATGATTTGAATAAATTAATAACCCCTATCGATAGCCTGATGGATGATCTATCAAAGCTCATTGATTCCACTGAAACAGTTAATAAATCCTTTTCAGAAGAAGAAAATATAAAAAAGACAAAAGCAATAAGCATAGACATCTCTCCTGATGATGATATTGATAAATATAAAGCGGCTATCATGAAGATTATTCTTGAATTAAAAACAGAGGGCTTTAACGCGGAAGACACCACTCTTCTGCTGAACAAAAATAAAATCAGAACACTGTCTGGAAAACCTGAATGGAGTCAGAAAGCAATTTCACAAATCTATAAATTCATGACTTCTATAAAATAATACAGCCTTATTTCGCACCGGCTTTTTTTGCAAAACTTGTATCAACAAATTTATCAAGATCAATCAGGCTTGTCATGATTTTCATTTCATCCATCATATATTTCTGAATTATATCCAGATCTTTAATAATCGGGAATAGTTCTCCTGTTAAAATGCGATCCGGCGGATCAGTGAGAACCTTGAAAATAACATCTCTGTCTTGAGACAGAAAATCACCGCCAATAATTGAAGCAGGCTCTGGTTGAGCATCAATTGCAAGCCCGGATCTCACAAAACTATTACAAATTTCCTGAATTGCTTCAGGGTATTTTTGAATGATGTCATTTCTCACGACAAAAACACAACATGGATGCTTGGGCCATAAATCTTTGGAAAGATAAAATTCTTCCCCATGGCCTTTGGCAATAACCTGTGAGCCAAAAGGCTCTGCAACTATAAAACCGCCGATTTCACCTTCTTCATCATATTCTAAAGCTTCCGGCATCTGGAACGGCGCTACAACTTCCAAGGTCACATCTATGCCTTTTTCCGTTGCCCTCCCCGGCTTTAACCCCTTTTCAGACAAAAGCCTATGGAATAGCATGTTATGAACTGAAAGCTGATAAGGAATCAAAACAGTTTTGCCGGCAAAATCCTCTATTTTTTCAATATGGGCCTTTTTACTTTTAACCAGAATGCTGCCGGCCTTGTGGGCAAAAAGAAGCAGCTTCAAATCAACACCTGATTTAAATAGATCCATGGCGGTTGGAGCTAATATCAGGGCACCATCCAGTGATTTGGTGGAAATAGCATCGGCAACCTCATTCCATCCATTTTTCAGCACGGGGCTAAGCGTACAATGTTCAAAAGTTTCCATGCCTTTTTTTAATTTCAGGTTAGTCACGCCAAGAATTAGATGATCTGTGATTTTTAGATAACCAATCTTTATTGCAGGTTTTTCCGCCATTGTGATACCCTCCGGATTATGTGCGTGGATTTAGCCAATATCTTTTATTATGCTTAAGTTATTTTCAATGTCAATAACAAACATTAGTAAAAGTATCCTTGTAGTTTTGACAGATAAAGTTCCCCAAGGCTCAGATCTTCGGGAGTCGTAATTTTAATATTAAATTTGGAACCTTTGATTATGTGCACTTTCCCTCCGGAATGTTCAAGGATTGAAGCATCATCAGATCCAACAAAAGATGTTTTTGCTGCATTTTGAAATGCCTCGATAATAGGTTGCAAATAGAAACACTGCGGTGTTTGAATGAGATAAAGATTCTCTCTACTGATTGTTTTATGAATGCTCAAATCAGGTTGAACATGCTTAACCGTATCAGAAATTCTAATTGCAGGGACACAGGCACCTGATCGCACAACTTCTTTGATACAATCCCGGATTATCTCCTGGTTAACAAAAGGGCGGACTCCATCATGGATCAGGACAATGGCATCGTTTTCAGATATAGACAGATTGTGTATATATTTCAGTCCGTTAAATACAGAGTCCTGTCTTTGATTTCCTCCTGCAATGAGATGAATCTTATCTATTAATCCATAAGGTTCGAGTATTTTTAATCTGCAGTATTCCATATCATCTTCCGGAACCACAAGGATAATTTCCCGAATATCCTCGCTATAGTGGAATACCCTAACTGTTCGGGTAAGAATTGGAATTGCATGGAGTAAAAGATATTGCTTTTTTGTGTCTGATCCCATGCGCAACCCCTTACCGGCAGCTACAATTATAGCAAAATGATTTATTTGGGTCATATCAGCTCAAATAAGACAGTTCTTTTGGCAAAGGGATACCTTTTCCCATGAGATCTTCCCCATAATTCACATTAGAAAGTGTTTTAATATCCTTTAAGGCACGTATATCCCCTTTAAACTGAACTGTTTCGAGTTCTTCCTTTTTTATTTTCCCTCCTGCCCATTGGATATCCAGCACACTGGATGCATCAAATACATCCGTATTAACAAGCATTTTTACTTCTCCTCCGTAATGCTGAACAATTTTGGCTACCAAAAGGCTTGGACGGCTGTGAAATCCCCTGTCTCTTGGAATGCCCACCTCGATAACGGAGGTTTCCATGTTTTCATTCAGTATTTTCAGTGCAACAGCTTTTCCGGATGATAAAAATTTCCAGGCATAATACAGACAAAAATTGACAGCCCGATCCAGCAAAACATCTGGATCAATCAGGCTGGATAGTGATTCACTTATATTTTTGTAAACATCCTTGAACCCGATATCATGAAGATGGCGTTCATAAAAATGCAAAAGGCTACCGGCAACCTGAAGCAGATGAAATACAATTGAAAAATGGCTTCTAAGCTGTTCAAGGATTGAATTTTGAGGAGAAGATTTAGTATTTACAACATATGAATCAAATGAAGATTGTATATTATGAATCAGCATTTCATATCTTCGAATGATGACTTCATTGAATTGTCCGGGGACAAGCGCATTGATCTTTTTTAAATCATATCGCTCATAGAAGGCAAACTGTTCAAAATCTTTTACAACCTCTAAAAATTCACTGGAAATCCGTGTTAAATTTTCTCTTTGCTGAGCTTTGGAATTAAAGTCGTCAATATTATGATCAAGCTGTTGAATTGAAGATATTCCGGGGAAATAGCTTAAATCATACCCTGTATTCGGCAAATTAATTTTAAGTCGACGCGCTTCCGCAATAACAATCGGGGCTGCAAGCTTAATGGATTCTTGTAAAATTTTTAGAGTGTCAAAAGCTTCGAGCTTGAAAGTTTCATATCGATTCTCTTCAAAAAAATAATATTTAAATCGATTCAATATATGCCTCTGGGAATAGCATGCCAATGCAAGATGTCTTATAGTAGCAGATAATTCACGATAGAATATCCATTCTTTATTCTTTTTTGCTCCATGGAAATCAAGAAAATCTTCTAAAATATGAGATGTTGTAATCAGTTTTGAGTATAATTTTTTTGTAAAAATATAGCTGTCATCATTAAGCTTATCAACAAAAACAATGCATTTCAGGTATTCAAAGGAAAAGATATTGGCTTTTTCTTTAAAAGAAATATCACATATTAAATTCATCATAAAATCCAGGGGTTAAAATCGGTCTGACCAATTAATAAGCCGAATTCTGTTGCCTGTTATTGTTACCTCAAACAGGCCAACGATCATTCATCTAGGATACACGTTGCCGTGTACCTCAAGCAACCTACCCGAAAACTTGGGCGGACAACCCTCAAACGTTTCCCTATTTGGTCTTGCACCGGACGGGGT
>MGTJ01000061.1 GCA_001799395.1 Desulfobacterales bacterium RIFOXYA12_FULL_46_15
AAAGGAGGTATCTCAGCCCAGAGTCCTTTGGTAAATTCTTTTGCTAAGGATTGTGCCATATTCTATATTCTCCTAAAAAATTCTCTTTATTTCATCTGATTAACAATTTCAGGTTTGAGTTTCTGATAGAGTTCTTTTGCCTGGTTTGCAGCAAGACTTACGGCTTTTGATGTTACCGTTGCACCGGACATGGCATCAATGGCACCGCCGTCCGCTTTAACTGCAAAATTAGTGTCAAGGCTTTTTCCCAAAAACTGAGATACAAAGGAAAGATTATCCTTTGCTCTTGATCCGATACCCGGAGTTTCTGAATGGGTTGTGACCCTTACACCGATAACGGTATCAGTGTCCAGGTTGATTCCCACCATGAGCCCGAGAGATCCTCCGAATCCAGTGCCTTTTGTCTCAAAGGCAACTGCTTTTGAACCATCAGAAAGTTTGCCCGGGAAAACCTGCAATTCAGTGTTTTCACTTTTAACGTTGAATCTTTCAGCCAGAGGATCGTTGGTGACTTCCGGGAAAATACCCTTGATAGCCGGGGCTTTCTGGAATTTTAAAACCTGATTTTCGATCTGAACTTCGGTTTTAGATTTTACGGCTGCAAGAAGCCCGCCTGAAAAGGTTGTCAAAAGAGTTAAAACAACAATCATATTAATCATTTCACGCATTGCGAACCTCCTTTCCCAGGGCTTTGGGTCGAATGGTATCAATAAGAGGGTTTACAACATTCAATAACAGGATACCCAGAACCGTACCATCATCATAAGCACCGATATTTCTCATGAGGATAATCATCACTGCGGCACAGAATCCAAAAATCAGCATGGGGATTCTGTTGACCGGTGAGGATGAATTTTCAGGAGCCAGAAAGAATGCTCCGAAAAGGGTATATCCTGAAAAAAGATGAATCATGGGAGCTGCATATTTATCCGGGTTTGCCAGGTTAAAGCAAAAGGCTGTAAAAATGATTCCCGCAATGAATGAAACCGGGATTTCCCACCGGACAAAACCTCGTAAAATAAGATACACTCCGCCGATAATCAGTCCGAGTCCAAAGGTGGTGCCGATGGCACCGACTTGTTTTCCCATGATAAGATCGCTTAACGGAAAAAGATCGGAGACGGCGAGTGCCCCTTTGGCTTTGACGGCTGCCAGGGGGGCAAGGGCTGTAAAGCTGAAATCATAGTTTATGTAAGCTGCATCAAAATCAAGATGAGATGCCCACGAAAGTGTTAAAATGGCGATTCCAAGAAGGGCCGGATTAAACGGGTTGGCACCGATTCCGCCATAAATCATTTTGCCGAGTACCACGGCCAGAAATGTTCCAACGATGACCAGCCACCAGGGAGCTGTGGCCGGAAGCATCATCCCGAGAAAAAGGCCGATAACAGCAGAATCCAGATCATTGATAGAAGGTTTTTTCCCGGATAGGAGGGTTACGATGAATTCCCAGGCCATGGCACTTGAAAGAGACAGGGCAAGGACACCCAAAGCAGGTGCCCCAAACTGAACAAGACTGAAAATGACGGCCGGAAGAGAGGCAATCAGAAGGTTCAGGTTTGTATTAAAAAGACTGTCTCCATCATGCCAGAAAGGCGCATGGGATACGATTAATTTATTGTTATTCATTGGCAGTCTCCACTCTAAACATCTGCATTAAGTTTTAACAGTTCGTGTTTCCCAAGCCGTATATACTGATAGATGGGTATCCTTGCAGTACAGACATAGGCACAAAGACCACATTCAATACAGGATAAAAGATCATACCTGTCTGCCGCATCCTGATAATGACCGGCTTCCAGGTAACGAACCAGGATATTGACGGGCACATTAACCGGGCAGACACGAATGCATTTACCGCAATTCACACAGGGATTGTCGGATAATTCCGGGACGGTACCTTTGTCCTGAATGATCACCGTATCCATATCCGGTTGAACCGGGTGATGAACCGTATAGGTCGCAAACCCTTTCATGGGACCGCCGATTACAATTCTATCCTTTTCATTAGCTTGAATGCTGAAAGCATTGAATATCCTGCGCAGCGGAGTTCCGATAGTTGCCGTAACCCGGTAGGGAGTTCCCTGTTTTCCGATCACGGTCAGGATTTTTTCATGGCCGGCAGTTTTTGTTTTATATGCACGCGCAAGAGAAACCACAGCTTCGGCCGTTATAAAACAGATGCCCAGGTCTTCGGGTTTTTTCCCTGCAGGAAGAACGATATTTAAATGGTCTTTCAGGACCATCTGGGGCAGGTTGGAAGGATAGGCCCCGGAAGTTCTGAACACTTCGACTGTATCAATATCTGCTTTGATGTTCAGGTTTTCCGGGATTGTGATACAGAATTTCGAAACAGGTGTAATCCGTCTTAAAACCTGAATCCCCTCTTTTATCTTATCCATTAATGTCAAAGCAATATATTGCTGGGTGGTGGATAATAGATCCGAATCAGCACAGGTAATGACAATGGTCTTGATTTTTTTGTCAGGATCAGCCAGCGTCTTCAAGGGCGGAGCCCCCGGCAGCGTTCTTAAATATTCATCGGCTGAAGCGATAGTATCTTTCAGCTCATATTTTACAGTATCGGTCCCGGCTGTCCGGCCGGGGTCGGTATTGATGACAAGATAGGTGGAGGTATTGCCGAAATCATCTGAATATGTATCAATGATCTTTATGGTACCTGCCACAGGAGAAACGGTATATTCCTTACTGTCTTTGTAAAGATAGAGTTTCCCCCCTTTTTCAACCTTGTCCCCTGTCTTTATGAGGGTTTCCCTGGCATCATCAATGGGATCATGCAACAGCAGAATCAGATTGGAAGGCAAGGGCATGGATTTCGGCTCTTTCGGATCAGGCTCCGGAATATCATAGCCGAGCCTTGGCTTGGTTAATGCGAAAAAAGGTCGTTTAATCATAATGAAGTCCTTGTTTTGTAAAAAGCTTTGTTCATCTGATCATAGATAATAAGAGTCTTGAAAATTTACCATCTATAATGAATGACACGAATTACATTCTACCGGACCTGAACCACGCTCTTCATGGCAGCCCTTGCAATTAGAATGAAATGCATCAGCTCTTGACGGCATGTTTTCATCACCTGTTTCCTCATGGCATTGACTGCAGTTGTAGGTTCCATCATCGTTATGATGGCAGTCTATGCAATCCAGAGAATAATTTCCAATGTGTCCGGAATGGGTGAATAAAACTTTTCCGCCTTTGTTCTGAAACATCAAACGTATCGGTTCTTCAGGTGCAGGGGGAGTAAAAGAAGCATAACAGATGATTCCGGTAACCAAAAAGATGACCATCATCAGTATCGCTATTTTTAGGTCTCGTTGTGATGTCATAATACTTCTCTCTTATCTAAAGGGTTAGAATTCACTCGACAAACCCACAACTAGGGTGCGTATATATTACATTGTAGCTATGTTGGCAAGGGGAAAAATAATATTTTCAGGAGATGGAACAACCATCTGGGATGATGGTTGTTTTTTTTCTGACAAGGAAAGGTTTATAGGCTTCATTGGTTGAAAGGGCCCGGCTTTTTTTCCGGATAATGAAAAAAGCAGTGCAAAAGAATATGGTTCCTGTGACAAGGGAAAGAAAGGATGGATTCATATTAAAAGAAGGAGCAATGCTGTTGCCGATCAAGGCTCCCGCAATCAGGAGAATCACAGGAAATACATATAAAAGGAAAGTGATGACCAGCAAAGGTCTTGTATCAAGCCCGATGACCACCTGGTCGCCTTTTTTAACATTCAGGGTGTTCTTGACTGTTACAGTCATTTCCTTTTTGCCGCTATGGGACGTTCCGCAATTATCTTTGGAAGAACAGGATTCGCAGGTACCGGATCTTATTGTCCTGACCCAGGCAAACGATGGATTTACGTCGGTTACAATTCCATTTTCAGTGATCATGAATAGATATGCTTTTTTATCAGGCCACGATATTTACAATCTGGCTGGTTACATTTGCTTTTGCCGCGCCCGGGGTGCCCGGGTCAGCCGGTGGCCCAGGCTGGGTCTCAGACATCCCCGGGTTTGTTTCTGAAGCCATTTTATCCTGAGCTTCCTCAGTAATGGTCACTTTAAAAGCCTCTTGAGCGGCATTGACACTTTCTTTTGTCAGTTCGGTTCTGGAGGCTTCAATATTTTGATTTTGAAGCAGGGTTTGATCAACCGGCGGAGTCGGGGTATTGGCGTATGCTGAAATCCCTCTTAAGCTGTTAATATCCATGATCTTTCCTCCTTGGCATCAATTTTGTTTGTGTTGTAAAGAATAAACCTGTTGAGGAGGGATGTCAATTTTTTAATTATTTTTTCTTGACAAAAAAAAAGGACTGATATACTCTCACCTGGTCTTTCAAAAAGACGATGCTCCCCAGTAGCTCAGTTGGCAGAGCAATTGGCTGTTAACCAATGGGTCCGCGGTTCAAGTCCGTGCTGGGGAGCCAACCTAAATAAAGCATATCCCGGTAAGGAAACTTACCGGGATTTTTTATTGCCCTTTTATGAAATATCAAATTTTACCGTTGATCCTGTTCGGACAGAAAGGTTTTGAATTCAATGCTGTAAATATAAAGCAGCACCAGGGCAAGGCCAAACAAGAGAGGACCGTAAAGCAGTCCCAAGAGGCCGAAACTGTTGATTCCCCCCAGGATGGAAAAAAAGATCAAAAGGGTGTTCATTTCCGACCCGTTCTGCATGAAAAGAGGGCGCACAAAATTATCGATCCCGCCAACCACAATAGCACACCAAAGCACTAGGAAAAGAGATAGCCAGGGACTTTTTGAAACAACCAGGTAAAGGGCCGCAGGAATCCATATCAGAGCCGTACCCACGATGGGAATCAGGGATGCAAAGGCCATGACCATGCCCCAGAAAAGACCGGGAAGACCGCAAATATAAAAAGCGATTCCACCGGCAATGCCCTGGGCCAGGGCCGTGACAAAGGTTCCCAGCAGAGCGGATTTGGCGATTTCCTTGATTTTGCTGATAATCTGTATTTCCTGGCTGTGGCTGAGGGGGGTCACATGTAAAATCCGGTTCCATATCCGGGCTTCATCCCTGATCAAAAAGAAAAAGGTGAAAATCATCAGGCAGAATTTACCGATCAGAGAACCGATATTCCCCATCAGATGACCGCCCTGGTTTAGAAGGGTTTTTCCCATGTCGGCCGTAGTATCCATAACCAGCTTATCCACTTTAAGATTTGAAAGATTTAAATCCGGAAATACTTTTCTGATATCCGGAAGATATTGATTAAACCATTCATATAGCTTTACGGTAAGGGGATGTTCCATGATGACCCTGTATTTCCCGGCTGCTATCCAGTCATACATGGCATTAAATGAGGAAGCACCCTGCTGGATCAGCGAAAGCAGGAGGAATAACAGCGGGATGACGACCACTGTGGTGAGCAGAAGGCAGGACACGAGAGCCGAGATATTTTTCCGGTTGCCCAGAAAGGTTTCGATTCGCCGGTGGGCAGGGCCTGCCACAAAGGAAAGAATTGTGGCAAGCAGGATGGTATGGATGTAAGGCCGGATGATGGCGAAACATCCAATAAAAACAACGGCCATGAGAAAAAAAAGAAAATATTGGGAATTTGGTTTAAAATGCGTATCATCCAAGGTTGCTGACCGGTTTGGTAATGGACTTGACGGGACGTTTTTTTTTTTAAAGTTTTGAGGATGGCGTTTTTTTGTTTGCGTCATGAGTTCCTGATCCGTTTATCATTGTTAACTCTTATCATCAGGATTAGAGTAGAAGCTTTTATATTGTCAATCAAAATTAAAAAAATTCATGATTTTTCACAAGTTTTTTTAAGATGTCCGGAAGATGTTCTTCGTATTGACAGTATTGAGGTTTGAATGGTACTGAATCCGAAAACGTATTGTTGTTCAAGCCTTTAAGATGAACGGCAATAACCTGGATTGACTACTAAAGGGAACATTTGATCCATGACAATCAGAAAAAAAACACTGGGAGTTATTTTCTCGCTCTTTTTATTCATGGGCCTCGTTGTTTATATCATTATCCGTTTTGTACTGATAAACGGATATATTGAATTGGAGACAGAGGACATGATCAAGACCACGGACCAGGTATCCAATCAGATGAAAGATGATTTGCTGAAGCTGAAAACCACAGTTGGAGACTGGGCGCCCTGGAATGACACCTATCAGTTTATCCAGGAATTGAATGAATCTTATATTCAAAACAATCTGATGTATACAACCATTGCCAACCTCAATATCAATTTCATGCTGTTTATCGGTAATGACGGAAGATTAAAATACGTCAGGGGGATTGATACGGAGAATGAAACGGCAATACAGGAAAAGAATGATGCTTATCTCCCGCTTCTGGAAGAAAACCCTGTCCTGCAAAGAAGCGAGACACAAAATGAGATCGTCGCAGGATATGCCCGGTTCAATGATAAGATTGTGCGTCTCTCTTCAGCTCCGATTATGACCAGTCAATTTCAAGGCCCGGTCATGGGAACGCTTGTCATCGGAAATTATATCAACAGCCGTGAAATAGATCACATTGAAGAAAAATTAAAGCTTCCCCTGGAGATAAAAAAGATCGATCCGGGCAAACCTGTTGAAGATTTTTCAATAAATAAGATCCTGCCCCAGGGCCATCGGTTTCTGATCAAACGGACGGACAGCTTGGCCATCACTTCATCCGTATTATTTGAAAGTCTTTCGGGAAAACCGCTTTTTATTGTGGAAATGAAAAAAAGAAGAGATGTTTATATCCAAGGGGTGCATACGCTGAACTATCTTCTTCTGGCGCTTGGCATCGTCAGCCTGTTCTTTATGGCAATAATGTTGATCTACCTTGAAAAGAACGTTCTTTACAGGTTGCTCAGATTAAGCATGGATGTAAAAAAAATCACCCTGAGTGGTCATGGCAATAACCGGATCATGGTATCCGGAAGGGATGAAATATCTTCCTTGTCCCTTGATATCAACCAGATGCTGGAAAAATTGTGGGAAAATGAAAAGCGGTATCAAATCCTGTTCGAATCTGCCAGTGATGCCATCCTGTTGTTAAAGGGGGATAAGATTGTTGATTGTAATCTTAAGACCCTTGAACTCTTTGGTTGTGAGAAGAATCAGGCTATCGGAAAGAGCCCCTGCTTTTTTTCCCCGGAAATGCAACCGGACGGGCGGCTGTCCGACCGGAAATTCAGGGATATTATCGAAACTTCTTTTTCAAAAGATTCTCTTCTTTTTGAATGGCTTTATTTAAATAAAGATAAAACAGTCTTTGAAACTGAAATGAATCTGACCTGTATCAGTCTTCCGTCAGGTGACCATATCCAGGCGATTATCCGGGATATAACCGAACGGAAACAGTCTCAGAGGATCATCATGCAGACGGAAAAAATGCTTTCATTGGGAGGGCTGGCTGCTGGAATGGCCCATGAAATCAATAATCCTCTGTCAGGAATGATGCAGAATGCCCAGTTGATAGAGAACCGGCTATCGAGAAACCTGCCGGTTAATGTTAAGGCAGCAGAGGAGGCAGGTACGACACTTTCTTCGATTAACGCATATATGGAAAACAGGAATATTCTAAAGCTGTTGCGATCCATTAACAATTCCGGAATCCAGGCTGCAAAAATTGTGGCAAACATGTTGCGGTTTGCCCGCAAAGATAATTCTGAAAAACTGTCCGATAATATCGTGGCCCTTCTGGACAATACCATTGAGCTATCTCAGAGTGATTACAGCCTGAAATCAAATTATGATTTTAAAAAAATTAAAATTACACGGGAATATGAATCCGACCTGTTGTTCATATCCTGTCACAGCAGTAGTTTGCAGCAGGTTTTCTTTAATATTATAAAAAATGCAGCAGAGGCTATTTTCAATTCCCCTGGGAAAGATAAAGCTCCTGAACTGATTTTCAGGATAATGAAGAATGATGCAATGGCCCGGGTTGAAATTGAAGACAATGGCCCTGGAATTGAAGAAAAAGTGCAGAAGAGCATATTTGAGCCCTTTTTTACGACAAAGGGACCAAAAGAAGGCACAGGGCTTGGCCTTTCGGTTTCCTATTTTATTATTGTCACTGATCACGGCGGAAAGATCACTGTAGAATCAGCCATGGGAAAGGGCACAAAATTCATTATTGAACTCCCCCTCATGACCTCGTAACGTTCCTGCCTATAGGGGGGATATCCGGCTGATCAGTTTTTTATCCATTTGTGAAACATGAGCAGCATCAGGTAAGTCGTCCCGCTTAAGATAATTATGGCAGGGCCGCTGGAAAGACTGAACGTATAGCTCAACAAGAGACCGGCAGATGTAAAAAAAGAGCACAGCAGGATGGAAAAAAACATCATCTGCCACAGCCTTTTAGCAAAAAAGGAAGCAATGGCCGGGGGGATGGTCAAAAGTGCGATGACCAGTACAATCCCAACGATCCTGACCAGCAGGACCACGGTCAGAGAGGTTAGAATCAAAAGCAGAAGATAGAAAAAAGTCGTATTGATTCCCCTCAAAGACATGAATTCGCTGTCAAAGCAGACACTGAAAAACCGGTTGAAAAAAAGAATACTGGTACCGAGAACCAGGGCATCCAGGCTTCCTACAAAAACAAGGTCTTTTTTTGAAATCAGCAGGATATCACCGAAGAGATAGGATGAAAGGTTGAAATAACCGGCCGTCCTGTCGATGAAAAGGATACCGGCAGCCATGCCCACGGCCCAGAGTGTTCCTATGATGGTATCTTCTCTTTCTTTTGCATGAAGACTGACAAGTCCTATGATGACTGCGGATATGACTGCTGCAAGCGTTGCGCCGAGGATGGGGTCAAACCAGGCAAGCCCGGCATTGACCTGAAGAAAAAGGGCCAGGCCGATACCGCCGAACACGGAATGAGAAATGGCGCCGGCAAGGTATCCGATTCTTTTAATGGTCACAAAAGTGCCGATGATGCCAAAGGAAACAGAGGCAAGACAGCCCATGATCAAGGCATATCTTAAAAACAAATTGTCCGGGTCAAGGAGGGCATAAATGGCGTCAATCATGGCAGTGGCCTTCTTCGCTGCACCTGTGATCATGACGAACCATCTTCAGGTCTCCATGATAAATGTCCTTTATCAGCATTCCGTTCATCAGGGTGGTGGGATGGATCACTACTTTCTTATTTACGCAGATAACACTTTTGACATATTTTGAAACAAATCCGATGTCATGGGAAACAACAAGTATGGTCATTTTATCGTTCAAAGTCCGGAGAATGGAAAAAAGGTTTACTTCCGTCTCATGATCCACATTGGCTGTGGGTTCATCCAGCAAAAGGATATCCGGCCGGCTGCATAGTGCCCTGGCAATGAGGATGCGCTGTTTCTGGCCCCCGGAAAGCTTATTGAATCCTGTCTTTTCATATCTGCTCATTCCGACTTCATCAATGGCGGTCAATGCCTCAGCCCGGTCTTTTTTTGAAAACCAGAGAGATGTTCCGGTAAGCCTTCCCATCAGTACCACATCCATGACAGTGGCTGGAAAGTCCATATCCAGATGGGCATACTGAGGCATATAGCCTATTTGCCGTCTTGCTTCTTCGGGCGGTTTTCCAAAAATGCTGATTTTTCCTTTATCCGGTTTGAGCAGGCCTAAGATGAGTTTTAAAAGAGTAGTTTTGCCGCCGCCGTTAGGGCCTACAATGCTTGCAAATTCACAGTTGTGAATCAAAAGGGTCACATCTTCCAGGATAGGGGCCTGTTTATAAGCAAAAGAGACGTTTTTCAGTATGATGTCGTGATTGCTTTTCACATCCATAATTTTTAAAATTTTCCCACTGTTTTGGTAATGGTTTTTATTTTTTGTAATTTAGCTTGTTGACGGATACCCTGATTGAAAACATGCGCAACCCATAAGCGCGGCTACTGGATACTATATTCCGGCCTGCCGTGTCAATGAAGAAAGCCTTTGGGGGGTTCAAGAAGGACGGGTCGAAAAGTTTCAAAACAACAGTTCTTTGATTGCGGAAATAAGCCTGGTGTTGCTGACCGGTTTGCTGAAAACCTTTGAAGCTCCCAATTTTAAAGCAAGATCCAGATATACTTCAGGCCCGGTGATCCCGCCGCCGGATATGGCAATGATTTTAACATCCGGGTCTAGTTTTTTTAATTCTCTTATTGTTTCGATACCCTCTTTTTCAGGCATGATAAGATCGGAAATGACAAGATCAGGCTTATTTTCTTTAAATATTTGAATTCCCTGTTTCCCGTTAACGGCTTCTATACAGGCATAACTGTTTTTTTCCAACAGTTTTCCCAGCATTTTCCTGACAGAGGGCTCATCATCTATAATCAATATGGTTTTCATTTTTTACCTCTTTATACTGCATCAAGGATTTCCCTTATTTTTGCCGACAATTCACTCATCAGAACCGGTTTATTGATATAACCCTTAATCCCAAGGGCTTTTGCTGTTTCTTCATCCACCTGTTCGCTGAATCCGGTGCAGATAAGAATGGGGATATCTTTACGGACAGTCATTATTTTTTCTGCCAGATCCGTTCCTGTCATCATCGGCATGGTCATATCCGTAATCACAAGATCAAAACCGTCAGGGTTTGATCTGAACAACTCAAAAGCCTCAACACTATTTGTTTTTCCAGTGACCACATAACCGGACCGGCTGAGCATCCTGAGTCCTAATTTGACTATGGAGTCTTCATCGTCAACAAAAAGAATCCTTTCATTACCTGATAATCCGGACGCTGGATCATTGATCCGGTCTAAAGCCGGATACCTTAAGACTGTTAAAGGTAAAAAAACCTTTACAAGGGTACCCTTACCCGGCTTGCTTTGTATTTCAATACCACCCTGATAGCCCTTTACAATCCCGTGGATAACGGACAGGCCCAGCCCCGACCCCTTACCCGGTTCTTTTGTGGTAAAATAAGGATCAAAGATTCTGCCCATGATTTCGTTCGGAATACCAATGCCTGTATCACCGACACTCAGGCAGCAGTAATTTCCGGGAGGCAATTCCAATTCTGGGCCGGGCCGGTTCTCATTCAGATCCACTTTCAAAATCCCGCCTTTTCCTTCCATGGCATGGTAGGCATTGGTACAAAGGTTCATGATGATTTCATGGATTTCAGTCGTATTCGCATATATACGGATATCCTTATCAGGAAAACTATGCCGGATTTCTATATTTGAGGGAATAATCGACCGTAAAAGGGAAAGGGATTCTTCGATTACCGGTTGGAGAGCCATGGGCTTTTGTTCAAAATCTCTCTGTTTGCTGAAGGAAAGGATTCGCCTGACCAGATTGCGGGCTCTTTTTGCACCTTTTAAAATATCCTCAAGATTTTCTCTGACAGGGTGATCTTCCGGCAAATCATCCAGGGACATCTCTGCAAAACCGATGATCGGATACAGGATATTATTAAAATCATGGGCAATCCCTCCGGCCAGAACCCCGATGGCCTCGATTTTCTGAGATTGCTGAAGACGCCTTTCAAGCATTTTTTTTTCCAGCTCTGCCTGCCTGCGCTCACTGATATCTCTGATAATAAGGGTGAGGTTTGAAATCAGGGCCTCTTTTTTATACAATGTCACAGTGATTTCAGCAGGAAAAATCACCCCGCTTTTTTTTCTTAACAATTGTTCGGTGTGCAGGATGTCTTTTTCTTCTGCCAGCGCCTTTTGGAGCTGATTGTCAAAACCGTTGAAACTGCCTTGATCCGGATAGAGGAATTCAAGGGTTCTGCCTGCATATTCATCAGGGTCATACCCGATGATCCCATAAGAGTCATTTACCCACTCAATACTGTTTTCAGGCATTTTAACCGAAAAAACAGCATCCCACATGGAATCGGTTAATTTTTCAAGATAGTCCCGGCTTGCCTTCAGGAATTCTTCTGTTTTTTTATGCTCCAGGATTTCTCGTTTCAGTTGCTCATTAGCCTGGTCCAGACTCTGGGTCCGGTCAATGATCATCTGCTCAAGATTGTTGACCAGAGCCTTTATGCGGCTCGTCATACTGTTCAGGCTGTCGGCCAGGTTTCCGAGTTCGTCCCTGCTCTGAATGTGAATTTGCGTGTCCAGGTTTCCGTTTTTTACCTGGTCTGCTGCATCGCATAATCTGATGATATTGTCTGTGATGCTGTTTCCCATCAATCTTGCCACAGCCAGGATAAACCCAAGCGAGATTATGGTTGCCGCCACCATGAATCCCTGGATCAGAAAATTCAGGCGGTCGGCTTTTTTCCGGAAAAGTTCCGTTTCCCGGTTTGTAAAAAGAATCATGTTTTCCGTTATTTCATTCATGGTATTTTCCTGCAGCTTGAATTCCGCCGTTTTCCTGCTGAGGGCCATATCGATGTCAACGATCTTTTGGCCCAAGGATAAATAATTGTCAAGATGTGTCATGAACTCTGATTTCTGGGAGTCTGTCAGAAAGGCTGTCCGGCCGAGAGTGTCCCTTAATTTCACGGCCACGTTGAATGAAGCCTGCATTAAGGGCCGGCTTCGTTTTAGCAGATAATCATTGCTCAATGTCTGTAATTGATGAAACAGATCCATCAGCTCTGAATCACCGTCCAAAAGAAGTATGTTGCCCAATGATGCTATGTTTTTTGATAAACCCGGCTCAACACCGGTTTTGGGTTTTATCAGCTCCGATACTAGATCCGTGGCTTCATTCAGGGTCTTTGTATGACGATCCTGTGCCATGAGCAGCAGTTTCAGGTTAATGTTTTTTTCCGGCCTGACCCGGCTTTCTGCCAGAAGCCGCTCCAGTTCGGCGGTGATGGACTCGATCTGCCGGATCAGATCATGGGATGGTTTTACACAGGTATTATAAGCCTGAATATAACCTGTTTTCGGATATTGAATAAAAAAGTCTTTTTCAAAACCCCGGGATGCTTCCAGTTTCCAGTTCAGGCTAAGTATCAAACGGTTTATTTGCTGAATATAAAAAAAATCCTGCTCTTTTTCTTTTAAAGCATAGTGCAGCAGAAATATGCTTAAAGAAAAAATAATCAATATCGATGCCATAAGGGAGCTGAAAGCAAGGGTAAGCTTATGTGTAATGCTAAGATCTCTCCAGAATACCTGAATTTTTTTTGGCATGATGTCCTTATATCATTATAAGTTCATGTATATAATGGGTAATATTTTTTATCGATACCGGTACACTACATTGTCTTCAAGTTTTTCCAATCCGCCGGATAAATCATCAAGCCGGATAATGCAACATGATCCGCCGAACATGTCGCCAAATGGATCACAGGTCAGGCTTCCGGTTATGCCTTTATAATCCTTTGTTCCATACAGGGCTTTGCGCAATGCATCCCGTCCGATATGAAGCATGCCTCTATCGTCTTTGACTGCAACGGATTCTATGGCAGATAGAAGGAGGGAGGCTGCATCATATACATGGGGAAGGCTGAAATGAATCGGCTTTTCACCATACCTGGCTTCATAATCTTGAAGGAGATCATGATATTCTTTACCTGACAGTTTATCCGGTGCCGATAGATGGAGCCCTATCCCGGCTTCGCCTACAGCTTTGAGAAAAGTCCCGGAACTTGCCCCGATTTCCCCTATCAATACTATTTTTTCAAGACCGGGGGTGCCTCTTGCCTGTACGATGACAGATACGGCTTCAGGCTGAAAAAGGGGAAAATAAAGAACATCGGGTTTTGAATAAGCGACGGCTTCCAATGCAGGCCCCATGTCTTTATCCCCTCTGTTGATGCCCATTGACTGAACGGTTATCCCGCCCAGATCTGTAAATTTGCGTTCAAATTCCTTTGTCAGTTCAACTGTAAAACTATCCCCGCTGTTAATGGTTGCCGCCCTTTTCAGTCCAAGTTTCTCATGGGCAAAGACAGCCGCCGTCTCAGCCATTTTTTTACCATTATACATGGTACGGAAATACCCGGGGTAGTTGTTGACGCCTTTTTTCCCGGCAAAGGAAGTCAGGGACGGGGCGCTGTTGGTGCCGGATATCATCACCATCCCGGCTTTAGATACAAGCGGAATCGAGGCTATGGCGGAACTTGAGCAATAGGTGCCGATAATACCCACAATCCCCGGGTTTGTGGTCAATGACAAGGCTGCATTGATCCCGGCTTCTTCCGAACATCCCGAATCGGTAACATGCAGTTGAACCGGGTGACCCAGTATCTGGTTGCCATGTTTCTGCAGGCACATTTCAATACCGCGGACATGCATTAACCCCTGGGCTTTGAGTCCACCGCTTAATACCTGCATGACGCCTATTTCTACGGCTTCTCCCGGTTTGAGGGTTACACAGCCTATGGGATCAGTGCAATGAAAAGGAGTGGAATTATTGCACCCGTTAAAAATGAGGATGGCTGCGGAAAACATCCATAATGCCCATGGGCGGATCAGCCGGTTAATCATGATCTGCTCCCGAGATTAAATTATTATTTATTGAATATACGGTTAATGTGTATGCCAGCATAACAAAAATATCACGCTTCCATCAAGAAATATTATCCAGGGCCGGTCTATTAATACTTGACAGACAATCCCTTACAAGAATAATGTTTCACATTAAAGATATTTGCAAAAACCAAGACAACCGCATTGTCTTGGCAACCTTGGGTCATATCTCACAGGATGATTGATTTGGAAGAGAACAGCAAATACAAGATTCTGACCATTGATGATGAATCCTATATCCGCCAGAGCATCCGGACCTATCTCGAAGATTATGGATTTACGGTTTTTGAAGCGGAAAACGGAAAGAAAGGAATTGAAGTTTTTGACCGGGAACACCCGGACCTGGTCCTGCTTGATTTAAGAATGCCGGAGATGGGCGGGCTCCAGGTTCTGGAAGTGTTACGGGACAAAGCTCCGGAAACCCCGCTGGTGGTGGCATCTGGAACCGGGAATATTTCCTCTGTGGTTGAAGCGCTCCATCTGGGGGCCTGGGATTATATTCTTAAACCCATTGAAGACCTGAATGTTTTATACCATTCCGTGCAAAAATGGTTAAGAGAAAGCAGGCTCAAAAAAGAGAACCGGCAGTACCAGGAACGGCTTGAAGAGCTGGTCATTGAAAGGACACTGGAACTTCAGAAGAGTGAAGAACGTTATAAGGCTGTTTTTGAGTATACCGGTACTGCCGCTGTTATCATTGAACCGGATGATACTATTTCCATGGTGAATTCAAAATTTGCCGAACTTGCCGGCATGGCCCGCCAGGATATTGTGGACAAAAGAAAATGGTATGATTTTGTTGCCCCGGACGATATTGACGTGATGCGGAATTATTTTAAAGCACGGGTGACGCTTAAAACAGAGAATTATGCCCCCATGCAGTATGAAATCAAATTTACCGGTAATGACGGAGAAGAAAAATATGTCTATGTCAGCCTGGGAGTTATTCCCGGAACTGATAAAGCCGTTATTTCGCTCCTGGATGTGACGGAAAAGAAAAAAGCCGATCAGCGGTGGCGGAGCCTTGAGAATCAGCTTAGAAAGGCTCAGAAAATGGAAGCCATCGGAACATTGGCCGGAGGGATCGCCCATGATTTGAACAATATTCTGAGCCCGGTTTTAGGGTATGCCGATATGATCATGCGGTCTTCCGATCCGTCCACAAACGTATATCAGCGCAGTGAGAAAATCCAGAAGGCAGCCTTGAGGGCAGCCGATCTGGTGAGCCAGGTACTTGCCTTCAACCGGAGGAATGAAGAAGAAAAGCGAATCATCCGGATTCATCCGGTAGCAAAAGAGGTCGTCAAACTCCTGAGAGGCTCCATTCCTTCGACCATCACCATTGTTGACAACATCGACAGAAATTGCGGATCAGCGGAAGCAGACCCGACACAGATCCACCAGGTCATCATGAACCTTTGTACGAACGCCTATCATGCAATGGAGGAAAAAGGCGGCACCCTTACCGTAAGTCTGGCTGAAATGACGCTTACCGCTTCCGATATTGCGGAATATGCAAGCCCTGAGTGCAGCGCAGGGCTTTATCTTGCACTTGAAGTCTCGGATACGGGCTGCGGCATGACCGAAGATGTCCTGGAAAGGATGTTCGACCCTTATTTTTCCACCAAAGAAGAAGGAAAGGGAACCGGCCTCGGCCTTGCAATGGTTTACGGTATTGTCAAATCATATAAAGGGGTTATCCGGGTAAAAAGCGAAATAAACAGAGGGACTGCTTTTACCGTCCTGCTGCCGGTTGTCTGCATGGAAAACGATGCCGACAACATGGAAACCGTTAGGCAGGTGCAGAAAACAGGCTCTGGGGAAAGACTCCTGGTGGTGGATGATGACAAAGATATCGCCATCATGTGCAAGGAAGGGTTAGAAGCCCTGGGATATAAGGTGGACATGTTTTTTTCAAGCATGGAAGCCTTTGATTTTTTTAAAAAGGAATATAATGGTATCGATCTTGTCGTAACGGATCAGACCATGCCGGGGAAAACCGGGTTTGATCTTGCAAAAGAGATGCTGGCAATAAAAAAGGATATCCCGATTATCCTATGCTCAGGATATACGGGTGCTGTCAGCAAAGCAAAGATTGAAGAGGCAGGAATAAAAAGTTTTATCATGAAACCTGTGACAGTGGAGGATCTTTCAAAAAAGATCCAACAGTTTTTGAAATAAGGTAATACAAACTCGTGGCTTTTTTTTTATGAGGAAGGACTGAATGACGGCCGGACCCAGACATTTTTTAATCCTTGATGATGAAGAAAGCATTCGACAAAGCATAGCCGCTTATATGGAAGATGAGGGATATGTTGTTTTCCAGGCAACAAGCGGTGAACAGGCTCTTGAAATCGTTCGGAACCATAAAATTGACGATGTGGTTGTGGACATCCGGCTTCCGGGAATGGACGGCAATAGATTTATGATTGAGGCCAGGAAAATCCTCCCGGGAATAAAATTTGTGGTTCATACCGGATCGGCGGATTATACGCCGCCTGATGCGGTCAAGGCTCTGGGGATCACGTCTTCCAGGATTATGATCAAGCCGGCCGGAGATTTGAAGATCCTGAGGGATGCATTAAAAGATCAATATCAAGATACGGGAAATCCATCATGACCGTCCATATGCCAAAAAAAATCCTGGTGATTGATGATGAGGTATATATCCGGGACAGCGTCATAGGCTTTCTTGAGGATTTCGGGTTTCAAGTTGCAGATGCGGAAAACGGAAAAATAGGGCTTGAATTATTTGAAACCCAAAACCCGGATCTGGTGCTCTGCGATCTTCGTATGCCGGAAATGGACGGGCTTGAAGTCCTGGCCAGGGTCAGGCTGAAAAATCCGAAAATCCCGATCATTATCGTTTCCGGTGCAGGCAATATTTCCGATACGGTTGAGGCCTTAAGACTGGGTGCCTGGGATTATATAATCAAGCCCATCCAGGATATGAATGTCTTGTACCATGCCGTGAACAAAGCTTTTGAGAGAGCAGACCTGATCCTGGCAAAACACAGGTATGAAGAAGATCTTGAAACCGCTAACAGGGAATTGAGGCTGTCCCTTGAAACCCTTGAAAGGACAAGGGACCAACTGGTTCAGTCCGAAAAGATGGCGGCCCTGGGGGAACTCGTGGCAGGAGTTGCCCATGAAATCAATACCCCGGTTGGGGTCGGCGTCACTGCAGCCTCATTTTTAGATGCCAAGACAACTGAGTTTAAAAAGATTTATGCTGCCGGCGAGTTAAAGAGAAGTGAATTTGAAAATTATCTTCAGACTGTTGAAGAAGTATCCAATTCCATTCTCATTAACATGGAAAGAGCGGCTGAACTGATTTCAAGCTTTAAACAGGTGGCGGTGGACCAATCCAGCGAAAGCAGGCGGCAGTTCAATCTTAAGGAATATATCAATGAAATCCTCTTAAGCCTGCGGCCGAGATATAAGAAAACCGAGCATACCATTGAAATAGACTGTGAACCGGATATCGAACTCAATTCTTTCCCAGGTGCCTTTTCCCAGATCCTCAACAACCTGATCATGAATTCTCTCATCCACGGATTCCAGGGGATTCAGAAAGGTCACATCACGGTAACCATTTCACGCCAGGGGAAAGATATCCTGTTTGTTTATCAGGATAATGGAAGGGGGATGAACAAAGAGGAAAAGGAAAAAGTGTTTGACCCGTTCTATACAACCATGCGGGGAAAAGGCGGTACCGGGCTTGGTATGTCCATTGTCTTTAATCTGATTACCCAGACCCTGAAGGGCAGTATTGAATGTGAAAGCTCACCGGGCAGGGGTGTTGTATTTACCCTGAAATTTCCTGAGCACTGGGAAAATGGCTGAGTATGCAGATATTAAATCCATCCCGCTGGTATCTTCACCCTGTTTTTGTTTTTGCCTGTTCCATTTTTGCCCTGACCACTTTTCTTGTGATGACCGTGAGCTGGTATATGGAGATCACAAGAGCCCTTGAACTTGTGATTTTAAAATTCAATATTGATCCTACATCCATTTTCCCTTCAAAAACAGGTATGACCATCCTTATCCTGATCGCCCTGATCGCTGTGGTACTGGCCGGTATTCTTCTTGCCTTTATCTATTACCAGAAGACCGTGAACCTTTTCAGGCTGCAGCATAATTTTATCTATAATTTTACCCATGAACTGAAAACCCCGGTAACATCTTTGAGGATCTATCTTGAAACCTTTATCCGCCACCCGCTGGAGCCCTGGGAAATCAAAAAATACAGTGAAAATATGCTTCAGGACATCAACCGCCTGACCGACAATATCAACAGTATCCTGAATCTTGCCAGGATCGAAAGCCAGAATTTCGGCTCAGAGGTCACAAAGGACAGTCTTGTAGCACTTGTTGAAAATTTCTGTCATAAGAATGCCTCCCTTTTCCGGAATCTTGAGATCCGGGTTGAAAACCAATCCGGCAATCCTCTAGTTTACCCGGTAAATCTGTTCCTGTTTGAAATGCTCCTTATGAATATTGTTTCCAATGCCATCAAATATAATGAATCTGAACACCCTAAACTGATTATTCGCTTTAAAAGTTTTATTCAGAAAATAACCATTGAATTTATAGACAATGGAATCGGTGTGGACAAAAAAGAGCAGAAACAGATTTTCAAGAAATTCTACCAGGCCCAGGGGAAACATACAAAAGACGTATCAGGGTCAGGCCTGGGGCTTTATCTTGTTTCCAGCATTGCCATGATTCACGGGTGGAAAACATCTGTAGCCAGTGAGGGAAAATCAAAAGGGGCCACTTTTATCGTTACCATTCCAACGACCGGTATGGGAGACATCAGGGAGAAGCATTTATGGAAGCGGCTGAAAAAAAGCGTATCCTGATCATAGAAGATGAAGTCCATATCGCAGACGGGATAAAATTGAATCTAAACCTCCAGGGTTATGAAACAAGAGTTTCGGCTGACGGGATTGACGGGCTCGGCCAGTGGCGGTCCTGGAATCCGGATCTGATTATCCTTGATATCATGCTGCCCATGATTGACGGGTTTTCCATTTTGAAAACCATCCGCAACGAAGATGAAAAAATCCCGGTTCTCATCCTTTCGGCCAGGGGGGATACCAAAGATAAGGTCAAGGGACTCAGATACGGGGTGGACGACTATTTGTCAAAGCCTTTTGATCTGGAAGAGTTTCTCTTAAGGGTGGAAGGACTGCTGCGAAAAAAGGCCTGGTACGACCATGAAAAGAAAGAATCCAAAGCCAAGCTTTTTAACGGGAACTGGTATGAATTCGGCGGGAACCGTATTGATTTTATAACATACAAAGCCCATTGCAGGGCAGGCGATATTGTTTTAACGGAACAGGAAATCGTTCTTCTCAAGCTTTTTATTGCCAATGCAGGCAAACCCCTGTCAAGGGAAATGCTTCTCAATTCCGGGTGGGGGTATTCAAAGGATACAACCACCAGAACCGTGGATAATTTTATTGTCCGGTTCAGGAAATATTTTGAAAAAAACCCGAAAAATCCAGTCTATTTTCTCAGCAGACGGTCTGTCGGTTATGTGTTTGATCCGGAGAACAGCCTATGACCGGCCACAGACAAGGGAGAGAATATATCCTGAATCAATGGTGTGGGAAAAGATATCCACATCGGCTTTGATACGATGGTGAAAGATCTCGCCATGGATGACTTCAACCTTGTGAAGACTTTCGTTAAACCCTTTTTTTATATATTTAAGAAAGGCTTCCTTGATGGTCCAGTTTTTAAAAACACAAGGGGCATTCCTTTCAAGGAGAAGCAGTTCATTTTGAGTAAAGGCAGTATTTAGAAAAGGAAGGTCAGGCATCCGGGCAATGATTTCAATATCAATGCCGATGGGATGGACTGTGCTGAAATTGCAGGCCACAGCCGTATATTCATTGCTGTGGGATAAAGACAAGGGAATATGGGGATGGCCGGACACAAAAGGAGCCCCCTCATCAAGATAGGAAAGGGTGATCGTGTCAAGGGGGGTATCAGTCAAAAAAAAATGGGCTGCCATTTTTTTTATCATATACCGGCCGCTTATCCATTCCACCTGTTTTTTAAGGGCTTTGAATCCGTTGACGACATCAAGTTCGGTTTCACTGAGAAAGGATTGAGTAAAATCATTTTTTTTAAATATTTCATTTACCATGGGTTTGAAATTGTGATAGTTACCATTACGTAAAATGAGAGCAATAATATCCGGTATCCTGGAATACCAGATAACGATTCCCGGTTTTGGAGACAGGGTGTTGATAAAAAAATCATCTTGGATCAGTAGTGAGGCCATTTTGGGATATATACATCAAGCGTCCTGGTTTTACAATCTTTTAAGGGGGGGATATGGGCCTGTCCGATTATGTTGATAAGCACAGATGGATTCAGTCGGCCGGTATGGTTTCAATGGTTGTGCTGTGTATTCTTGTTGCCGTGATCCTGATTGAATACTCTTTTCAGAGCAACATGAATGAAAAAAACATGGAAAACAGATGCAATGAAATATCTGCCTCAATTGTCGGAAGTATGACCAAGGCGCTCTCCACCGGGGATAATGATATTGTCAGGGACCAGTTTAGTAAACTTCACGAGGTCCTGCCGGAAATAGAGGTTTTTGTCTATGATTTTCAGGCAAAAATCAGTTTTTCAACTGAGTCTGAATTGATCGGGAAATCATTTAATGATTTTCTCGGGGACAGCGCCCATGTCGAGAAGAACCAGACCCTGCTGAAAACCGGGACCAGCGGCGGCCTGATCAAAAAAAGAGTCAATGATAAATTATACTACGGTTCCCTCATGCCGAGCCGGAATGAGAAATCCTGTCATCATTGCCACGGCAGTTCACGGCTGATTCTCGGTGGTGTCGCTGTTCTGGTGGACACGTCCGACAGTTTGAAATCCATGGGAAAGGCCCGGTATATCAGTATCCTGGTGGGTGTCCTGGGCATGGTCACAGTGGTTTTTCTGATCTGGCTCATTTTTTCCAGGATGGCTTCAAAGCTGAATGCAGCCATGGATAAGATCAGAAATACAAGTGATTCAGTGGCCGGCTTTTCCCAGGAGGTCCGTGAGATTTCAAACCGGATTGATATCAGTGCCGGCCAGGGGAGCAGAATGGCCCATGAGGCATCTTCTGCTGCATCGGAAATTTCAAATTGTATCACCGGCATTGCCTCTGCCGCAGAAGAGGTGAGTTCACAGATCACTGATGTCAACAGGAATTCAGACACTGTAACGGCTGAGATAAAAAATTCAAACCTGAATCTTTCCGAAGCTTCAGCCAATATCGGGTCGGTTGCGGCTGCTGCGGAACAGATGTCTTATTCCGTCAATACCGTGGCAACAGCCATGGAACAGATGTATGCAAGCCAGAGTGAAATCACCAAAAGCTCGGCCCGATGTGCGGCTATTACCAATAGTGCGTCCAAAGAGGCGGCAAGGACCTTTGATGTAGTCAAAAAGCTGGAGAATGCCGCATCCCAGATCGGTGATATCATCGACCTCATCACTGGAATTGCCGGGAAAACCAATCTTCTGGCCCTGAACGCCGCCATCGAGGCTGCGGGTGCCGGGGAAGCCGGAAAAGGCTTTGCCGTGGTTGCCAATGAAGTCAAAGAGCTTGCAAAGCAGACTGCCGGAGCCACCCAGGATATCAGGAAAAAGATACAGGGGATGCAGAACAATACGGAAGAGGCCATAGAAGCGATCCAGGCCATTACAAAGGTGATCACCGAGGTGGATACGATCATGGGGGCCATTGCCTCCTCTGTTGAAGAGCAGACGGCCACCACCAATGAAGTGACAAGAAATATTTCAGAATCGGCTGACTCGGCTGATTCTGTTGCAAAGAATATCAACCTTGCGGCAGACAAGACCGAAGAAGTGGCAGAGAGTATGAAACAAGTCCAAAGCCTGGAACAGGCTGTTTCTGAAAACCTGTCCCAGACCGCGGTTGCTGTAAAAGAGATTGCAAAAGATGTCACCCTTTCTTCCCAGAGGGCAAAAATGGTTTCAGAACATTCGGAACGGCTTTCCGGAATGGTGAATGAGATACTGGCGCATTCCCTGTCCCAGAAGGAACAAACAGACCGGCTCGCTGAGATTGCAAAGGAACTCAAACAACTGACAACAACATTCAGGATATGATGGGCGGGGTTGAACCGATATAAACACAGATGAAACCGGAACGAAATAATAATTTCCAATATATCACCTTCAGACTGGCCCGGAACCTTATGGGGGTGGATATCCTGGATATCCGGGAAATCATCCCCTGCACCCGGGTTACGAGGATTCACCTTGCTCCCGGGTTTGTGATGGGGCTTATGAACCTTCGGGGCCGGATACTGACTATCCTTGATATAGCCGTTCTGATGGGGCTTGAGAAACAGGGCAAAAATTCTCACAGTCATATCATTGTATTTAAGAATACCAATGTCGGGTTTGCCGTCGATCAGATCGGGGATCTGTTTGATACCGGCAGGGAAAAGATTGAATCCATCCCGGTCAATATCGATCCCAGGATTCAAAAATATTCAGACACTATCATCAATCTTCCGGATGGTGTCATCATGATATTGAATGCCGGGAAAATCATTGCCTGCATCCGGACCGAAGCCAGGGCTTTAAAGGAAGACCTATGAACAGGGACGGACATGATCCCCTGGATGCAATGTCATCGGAATTCATTGCAGAGATAAAAGATGATCTTGCAAGCCTTGAGCCGGCGCTCCTGGCAATGGAGAAAAAAGGCGCCGGCACGGATGATGACCTTATCAATCATGCGTTTCGTTCGATTCACAGTATTAAGGGCGGGGCCGGTTTTATCAATTTCAAAGAGCTTTCCAACCTGAGTCATGCAATGGAAAATGTATTGATGCGGGTCAGGGAGAAAACCCTTGCCATTAATTCGGATATTGTGGATGCACTTCTCACCGGGTTTGACAAAATGAAGCTCATGGTGGAGCAGATAGGAAAAGGTGAAACCTGCGACTATGAAAAAGAAAAGACAGCCCTTCAGAAGATACTGAATCCTGACACGGGAATTTCTAAACCCGGGAAACATGCCGGTTTGACGGAAAAACAGGGCAAAAAACCAGGGGAAAGCGCAAAGCCTGTGAATTCAAGGCAGAAGAAAAAAAGCCGGCCCATTTCAAAGGAAATTTGGGATGATCCGGTTGAGGTTGTCAAACCGCTTGGCATAAGTCCTGTTTTTCAAGGGAAAGAGTTCATGGTGGATAAAAAAAGGCTTGATCATGCCCTTTCCAGCCAGAAATTTATTTATGCCGTATATATCCGGTTTGAGGCCGATCTCAGGGCCAAAAACAAAGATAAAGAATCCATTGTCGATGATATTAAAAGCATTGGAGATATTTTATTTTCAGATCTTGAACAGAGCCGGGGCCAAAAGGAAAGAGACGGGTTTTTCTGTGTAATTTCAACTATTCTTGATTTGCCGCTGTTGTCCCAGGTGCTGGAGATTGCTAAAACCCAGATGACACTGGTAGACCGTCAGTTTACCGACTATGAAACTCTTATGAAAGGGGTTGCATCACGGGCTGCCAAGGATAAGCCGGAACCTGTGCCAAAGCCTGTGAAAACATCCATAACCGAACCTGATGATACCCTGGTGCGGGGGACATCGGAATTCAGTCCTGACTCCTTTTCAAGCACGCATACCCTGAGAATTAATGTCGATCTTATCTCAAGACTCATGAACCGGGCAGGCGAACTTGTCCTGGCCAGGAATCAATTGAGGCCGTTTCTCACATCAAATGCAAAGGAAAACAGCCTTGCATCCGGAATCATGCAGAATCTCGATATGGTGACGACCGATATCCAGCAGGCCATCATGCAGATGAGAATGCAGCCTGTTATTGATCTTTTGGGAAAATACAAACGGGTGGTGAGGGATATTGCCAGAAGGATCTCGAAAAAAGTGGATTTTATCCTTGAAGGAGCGGATGTGGAATTGGATCGAACCATTCTGGAAAAACTTGCCAATCCTGTGACCCATCTTATCCGGAACTGTATTGACCATGGAATAGAATCCCCGGAAGAACGTGTACGAAAATCCAAACCCGAGACCGGGACCATCCGGATCAAAGCCTCCCATCAGGGCGGGCAGGTTCATATCACCCTTTCAGATGACGGAGCAGGCATCGATCCCCAGCTTATCCTGTCAAAAGCCTTTGAAAAAGGTCTTGTTTCAGAAGACCGGCTTGACAAGATGACGGATAAACAGAAAATCGACCTGATCTTTCTTCCCGGGTTTACCACCTCTGAAGAAATCACGGACATTTCCGGCCGCGGGGTCGGTATGGATGTCGTAAAAACCAATATCGAGAGTCTGAGGGGCCGCATCGAGATTGATTCGGTAAAAGGAGAAGGCACAACAGTCCATCTGATTATTCCTTTAACGCTTGCCATTGTCCCTTCCCTCATTGTCAGCACAGGCGAATTCAAATTTGCCATTCCCCAGGTGAGTATCAAGGAAGTCCTTTATCTTGAAAAGGGAGCGGTTCGGAACCAGGTGGAAAATATTGCCGGTTTTGAGGTTCTGAAACTGAGGGGACACATTTATCCCATCGTCCGGCTTCGCAATGTTTTAGGAATTAAAACCTATATTAAAAGGCCTGTGACAGGAGAAAAAGAAGAAGAGAAAAGGAAAGCCATTGCAGACCGCCGTCAGCAAGCCGATGCTGACAGTGATTTAAGTGAAAGATGGCAGGAAAAAGACCGCCGGACGCACCACTGGGACACAACCTATGTCATTATCCTGAAACATGGGGAAAACCTTTTCGGGCTTTGTACGGATGAACTGTATGATATTGAAGAAATCGTAGTCGAACCCTTGTCCGAATATATCCGCCATTTGGAATGCTTTGCCGGAACCACCATACTGGGGAACGGGGGCGTCATTACGGTTCTTGACATCCAGGGGATTGCCGCTTTGGCCTCCCTGAAATTCGATTCCATCAGAAGCGAGGATGCAAAGCGAAATCTGCTGAAAGAAAAAGAGGAACGGTTAAAAGGGGAAAAAAGAAACCTGATCATTTTCACCAGCGGCAGAAGAGAATATTTTGCCATGGAATTGAAAAATATTTCCAGGCTTGAACCTGTAAATCCCAAAGACATACATTATACCGGTCATTTGAAACATATCGAATATAAGGGCCACGCAGTCCTTTTGTTTTCAATAGATGAATTTCTGCCGGCTGTTGAATGTGATTTCACGGTTAAGGAGATTTTTGCCGTTTTCCCAAAGCATTTGTCTGCAAGGGTGGGAATTCTCACATCCGGCATTATTGATACCATTGAGACAGACATGTTCATAGACGAGGATGAGTCATGCCCTGAACCGATCCTGGGGAAATTGTTTATCGGCGATATGATGGTACAGGTGATAGATCATGAAAGATTTGCAGATCTGATTGAACAAAAACTGATGATGACAAAAGGAGCCCGCGCCTCTCGTGAAAATACTGATTGTTGATGATAAGGCCTCTGTCAGGACTGCAATGAAAACCATACTGGTGAACCTGGGGTTTTTTGATATAACCGAAGCACTTGACGGAGAAGATGCCTGGTACAGGGTTAATGATGAGGCGTTTGACCTGATTGTATCGGATATGGAAATGCCGGGGATGACCGGTCTAGAACTCCTGAGAGCCGTCAGGACCAGCCCGGAACTCGAACATACGCCTTTTATCATGGCCACAACCGTGACCAAAAAACAGATTATCCTGGAAACCATGCGTCTGGGTATCCAGGCCTATATTATCAAACCCTTTGATGCAGAAATGGTGGAACTCAAATTAAAACAGGCAGGAATTTTATAGAAAGCAGCGCTGAATGGCTGATATGCTGAATGTACTTATTGCGGATGAAGACCCATGCCCGGCAAACCTTTTAAAAGAGGTGTGCGCCCTGATCGGCGGCATTCGCATCCTTGGGGTCGCCCGGTCCAGGGATATGCTGATTGCCAAGATCAACAGTGCGACTCCGGATCTCATACTCATAGATCCGACGTCCGGCCTGGGGGGGATCAAAACCATTGATTCCATAAAAAAAACAGATCCTGATCTGAATATCATTATCACCTATCATCCGGATCACCATGATTCGGATATCCTGATCAATGCCCTTGAAATGGGGGTTTATGAATGCATTGAAAAGCCCCTGGATATAAAATCCAGGCAGTGTAATGAATTCAGGATACATCTTCTGACCATCACAGGGCTTTTGCTGAGCAGAAAAAGATTTTCAAACAAATCTTTGGCCCAAGGCTACAATAACAGATTCTTCATGCCTGGAAAGAACCCTGAGCCTGTAATAAAAAAAGCCTTATTCTCTTCAGACAAAGCCGAAATCGTGGTCATCGCATCCTCGACCGGCGGCCCTGAAATCCTGAGCCGGATTTTTTCCATTTTACCTGGCACCCTTCAGGTTCCCATACTTCTGGTCCAGCATATCCCGGCAACCATGACCCGGTATTTTGCAAAAAGCCTGAACCAAAAATCGGAATTGAATATTTTTGAAGCAGCCCACGGGGATGAAATTCTTCCGGGAAAAGTGTATATTGCACCCGGCGGACAGCATATGACTGTATCAAAACCCGATGATAAGGGCAGGCGAATCATCCGGTTAAACAGCACCCCTCCTGTGAACAGTGTCAGGCCTTCTGCCGATATCCTGTTTGAATCCATTGCCGAATCCTATAAAGGCCGGGTCCTTGCCGTTATCCTGACCGGCATGGGCGAGGACGGTAAAAAAGGCGTAGCTGCGATGAAATCAAAAAAATGCACTTGTATTTCCCAGACCCCGGAAACCTGTGTCGTGTACGGGATGCCCAGGGCTGTGGATGAAGCCGGTCTGTCCGATGAAAGTCTTGACCCCCTGGACATTACCCAGAAGATCGTTTTGATGGCGCAGTAAACCGATGAGAACACCTATAGAAATTTTCCAGGCCCTGCCCATCCGCTTCAAGATGTTCTATACATATTCCGTGCTGTTTTCTGTCATGATCCTTTTTGGGGGCTTAAGCGTTTTTCTCAGCGTGGGCAACACCCTGGAACAGAAAATTGAAAGCGAATTGAGCAATGCCACGGAACGTATCCTCAACATGGTGAGAACAACAGCAAACGCTTCTGTAAAAAACTATCTGAGAGCAGTTGCCGAGAAAAATTATGAGATTGTTTCTCTTTATCACAAAGCCGTCCTTGATGGAGATTTCACTCAGGAAGAGGCCCAGTCAAAACTCAGGAAAATCCTGTCTGGCCAGAAAATAGGCAGGACAGGATATATCTATTGTCTGGATTCAAACGGAACTGCTGTAGTACATCCCAACTCCAGTGTTGCAGGCCATAGTTTCACCCAGTTTGAATTCATCAGGGAACAGATGCAAAGAAAAGACGGATACCTTGAATATGAATGGAAAAATCCGGAAGAAGATAATTCCCGGCCAAAAGCCCTTTATATGACCTATTTCGAGCCCTGGGACTGGATCATTTCCGTTTCCTCCTACAGGGAGGAATTCAGTGAGTTGATCAATATCTCCAATTTTAAAGACAGCATCATGTCTCTTAAATTCGGCAGATCCGGGTACTCCTATGTGATAGACAGCACTGGCCAGGTGATTGTCCATCCTTTCCTTTCGGGCAACCTGTATGACGCAAGGGATGCTGACGGCCAGTATCTGGTGCGGCACCAGTGCGAAACAAAGAACGGCAAGCTGATCTATTCCTGGCGGAACCCAGGGGAGAAAATCCATAGGAAAAAGATAGTCATCTATAATTATATTCCTGAGTACGACTGGATCGTTGCATCCTCAGGATACCTTGAAGAGCTTTATGAGCCCCTGAAATCAGTGCGCAATATTTTTTTATTAATGTTTTTTGTCATCCTCATCCTGGTTATCCCTGCCACCCTGTTTATTGCAGGCGGGATTACAGGCTCCCTGAAACAATTGGAAAAACAGTTGATCCAAGGGGCGGACGGCGATTTTACAGGACGGATGTCGACCAGTGAAAGGGATTCAAACGGAGCTGGAGATGAAATCAGGAAACTGGCAGTCTATTACAATAGTTTTATGGACCGCCTGGAGCAATATAAAAGAAAAATTGAGGCTGAGGCCAGTGAAAGGAAAATAGCAGCAGAATCTCTTAAAAAAAGCGAGGAAAAATACCGTACTATCCTGGAAAACATTGAGGATGGTTATTTTGAAATTGATAACCAGGATAGGTTTGTTTTTTTCAATAGTTCCATGATGCGCATTACAGGCTTTTCAGATGAAGATCTTAAAACTCTCACGAGGGAAGGTATTTCCGCTCCAAAAGGAGCAGACCGCATCAGAAAAGTTTTTTTACGTTTATGGGAGACTACCGAAGCATGCAGGGCAATGGAATGGACAATACTGAAAAATGACGGAACCTTCTGCCACACCGAAACATCCTTGTCCGTCATACCTGATTCCCAGGGCAGGATTGTCGGTATCAGAGGAGTTATGCGGGATGTGACGGAAAAACACGAAGCCAAGCGACTGGAACAGGAAATCATTGATATCAGCGAGCGTGAGCGGATGCAGATAGGCCAGTACCTTCATGATGATCTTTCCTCACACCTTCTGGGAATCGAAGTCATGCATTCACTTCTGGAAAAGAAATTGACCAGGCTCGGGTATGCAGAGCTTGTTTCCGTGGGAAAGATACGCGGGCTCGTCTTGGAAGCCATTGACAAGATTGGCCGTATTTCAAGAGGGTTGTGCCCGGTCAACATAGTCGAACAGGGGCTGGAATTCGCTTTGCGTGAGCTCTGCTATGACATAGAGAAGATCTATAATGTGGCCTGCATCCTGAACAGCGGCGGCTACCAGTTCCGGAAGGATGACAGGGCTGCCGTGCATATATATTATATCGCAAGGGAGGCTGCGTTCAACGCAGTTAAACACGGCCTGGCTGATACAATAAGGCTGAACCTGGAAAAGCGTGGTAACAGGACAAGGCTTGAAATCAGGGACAATGGCAGCGGCCTGCCTGAGAACATAGTGCCAAAGGGTATGGGGCTTCGCATCATGCAGTACAGGGCAAGGAGAATAGGCGCGATTCTTGAAGCCAGGGGGTCAAAGGATTCCGGGTCTGTTATTTCGTTAACCTTTAATGATTAAAGGAATGGCATATGTATCACTCGACAGGGAAAATAAAAAAAACCAGCAAGATACTCATTGTTGAGGACCACCCCATATTCCGCATGGGGCTTGCCGACCTTATCAATGACGAGGAAGACCTGGAAGTCTGCGGTACGGCAGAAGATGTGGACAGCGCAGTCCGGGCTGTCGAAACCCTCTTGCCTGACATGGTTGTGATTGATCTTTCCCTGAAGAAGAGCAACGGGTTTGATCTGCTCAGGCTCCTCGCCAGGCAAAACAGAGCCTTGCCCTTGCTGGTGCTTTCCATGCATGACGAAGAGGTCCATGCCGAACGCTGCCTTCATGAAGGGGCCAGGGGCTATATCAACAAGAAAGAGGCTTCAGGCTCAGTGATCAAGGCCATCCGCCATATACTCAAGGGGAATATCTTCCTCAGCCGTTCCATGACTGAATCCGTCCTTAACAAGTTCAGGCTCGAGCCGGATCTTCCCTATGCATCACCAGTGCAGAAGCTCAGCCACCGTGAACTCCAGGTATTTTATTCCATAGGCAAGGGAAAAAGCTCCAGAGCAATTGCCAGGGAATTGAATGTCAGTACAAAAACCATAGGCACCCACAAAGAAAGGATAAAGGAAAAACTTCTTTTGGGGAGTGCAGCTGAGCTGGTACGCTTTGCCATTCTCTGGGTCGAAAAAGAGGGCCAGATGGAATAAAGAGGTATTTCACCTATAGGCTGTCCGGGTTTTTCCCCTTTGTTTTTTTCATCCTTTTACATTCTTTAAAATCAGTTGAGTGAGTATTTACACATAGAAAGATTATATGTGAATATCCGAATTGAAAAGCCAAAGCTGCATACCCTTTTCTCCTGATGTTCATGGACGGGGGGCTTAATTTAAAATGCATACAGGCTTTTAGGCAGCTTTATTACACTCAATTAAAAGGAGGAATAGCATGGCAATTAATCGTGATCCAGGCCAGGTTCAACCCGGGATAAAATGGTGGCGTTTTACCGCACGCATCCCAGGGGTACATATTGGGTTTTCCTGGCCGGAAATCATCCAGGGCGGACTTTTAACCACGGCAACAGCCGGGGTAGTGGCAGGTCTTTGCATGAAATATTTCAATGTCCCTTTTGAAGTGGCCTGGTCGGTAATGTTTGTACAGTTGCTATGGCTTGTGGCTCAGCCTCTTCTTTTCGGAGAGCCCTACGCACCTGGCTGGATTACACCGGCCCTTCCTCTTGTCATGGGTTTTCTTGCTCAATTCACTGCCGGCCCTGCTGCTGTTCAGGCAATGACAGCGGTCACCATATGGGTGTCTGCTATATTCTTGTTTTTTGCCGTCACAGGCCTTGGCTCCCGCTTTTTTAAATGGGTTCCTGTGGAGCTGAGGGCCGCGATTATTTTTGGAGGTGCGATTTCCGCATTTAATACTGAATTTGCAAGGCTTGAAAAAATGCCCTACACCCTTCCCATTGTCTGGGGTGTGGTCTTTTTATTGATGTTTTCCGTTTGGTTTTCCAAAGCCAAGGACAAGATCAGGCTGTTCAAGTTGATGGCAAGCATGGCCATGCTGGTGGGATTTCTTACAGCAGCGGTAGTCGGCCCCTTATTTGGAGAGCTTTCTTTTGATATCAAGATGGGTTTCTACCTTCCTGAGTTTGGGGCTTATTTTTCGGCTGTTTCCCCGTTCTGTGTAGGCTGGCCTAGCCTTGACATGTATATCAAGGCATTTCCCCTGGCCATCATGGTTTATATTTTCGTTTTCGGAGACATAGTGCTTGCCAATACTCTTATCGAGCAGGCAGGAGAAGTCCGCAAGGATGAGAAAATTGAAATCGACAATACAAGGACACACTTTACCCTGTTTTTTAAGAATATAGGCCATCTGCTCCTGGCAGGCCCCTTTATCCCGCTGCACGGGCCCATGTGGACAGGTGTCCATGTCTTCCTGGTCGAACGTTACAAATCCGGCCGTAAAAATATGGATTCCATATTCACAGGGATTTTCAACTGGTACTGGCCTGCCTTTCTGCTCGCTCTTCTGGTTCCTGTGGTTACATTCATGAAGCCTCTTTTGCCTGTAGCCCTCTCCATCACATTGATCCTCACCGGATTTGCCTGCGCCTACGTCGCAATTTCCCTTGTCAAAACACCTGCAAGCCAGGGATATGCATTTTTTGTGGGCATGGCTATAGCCAAGTTCGGACCGGCCTGGGGCTTAGGTATAGGAATAGGACTCTATCTTCTTCTTCTGCTCAAGGAATTTCCGCCTTTTGGCGCGAAACAGGCTGAGGTGCAAGGGAATTCAGAAGCTTGAAAATTTATGGCAATTGCTAAACAAGGAGTGAGAAAGATGAACTTTTCTTCAGTAAATTTTGAAAATTTGACCCCTGTCAACTTCGTCAAGAGGAGCGCGGCAGTTTATCCGGACAAAGCTGCTGTTGTAAACGGTTCGAAGATATACAGCTACAGGATGTTTTTTTTGCGTATCAACAGGCTGGCAAGCGCATTGAAAAAGATCGGTATCGGCAAAGGCGACAAAGTGGCTTTTATTGCACCCAATATTCCTCCCATGCTTGAGGCCCATTTTGCTGTACCCATGATAGGTGCTGTCCTCGTGACTATCAATATCAGGCTCTCTCCCGGCGAGGTAGCTTTTATACTTAAACATTCGGATGCCAGGGTCTGTTTTGTGGATAATGAATTCGCAGGGCTTGTCAAGCCTGTCCTGTCAGATCTGCCGGATGTCAGGAAATTCATCAATATTTGTGATGTGGACGATGGCCGGCCCCTCGAGGGCCAGGACTATGAATCCTTTCTTGAAACAGGCTCGCCGGCCGAGATGGACATTGATATTGACAGTGAGCTTGATGTTGCGGCAATCAACTACACCAGCGGTACCACAGGAGAGCCCAAGGGCGTGATGTACCACCACAGGGGAGCTTATCTGAACAGCCTGGGGGACTGCCTGGAAATGAAGCTTTCCAGCGATTCGGTATACTTGTGGACCCTTCCCATGTTTCATTGCAACGGATGGTGTTTTCCCTGGGCTGTCACTGCTGCCGGAGGAGTGCACGTCTGTTTGAGAAAAGTGGAGCCCGGCGAGATATTCGCCCTGATAGAAAGGGAAAATGTCTCCCACATGTGTGCCGCACCCGTTGTCCTTATTGCCATGGCCAACCATCCGGGGGCAAAGGAGATCAAGCTGAAGCGCACACTCGAAATAGCTACGGGCGGAGCGCCTCCGTCACCCACTATCCTGGGGCAGATGGAGGCTATGGGCGCAAATGTCACTCATGTCTACGGTCTGACTGAAGTTTACGGGCCTTATACCATATGTGCCTGGCAAAAGGAGTGGAACAGTCTTCCTTCTGAAAAACGGGCAGTTCTCAAGTCCAGGCAGGGGGTTGCCTATACTGTTTGCCAGTTCCTTGATGTAAAGGACACAAACACCATGGAATCCGTGCCAAGGGATGGCAGGACCATAGGTGAGGTGGTGATGCGCGGCAACGTCGTGATGCAGGGCTATTACAAGGACCGGGCAGCAACGTCCAGAGCCTTTGACAACGGCTGGTTCCATTCAGGGGATCTTGCTGTCGTACACCCTGATAATTACATACAGATCATGGACAGGCAGAAGGATATCATCATCTCTGGGGGTGAAAACATCTCCACAGTAGAGATAGAAAATGTCCTTTACCGCCATCCTGATGTGATGGAGGTGGCAGTTGTGTCCATGCCTCATGAAAAATGGGGGGAAGTGCCCAAGGCTTTTATAACGCCTATGCCGGGTACCAGTCCTGATGCAGAAGAAATCATAGCCTTTTGCAGGGAAAATCTGGCCAGGTTCAAGGCTCCCAAGGCAGTGGAGTTTATAACCCTCCCGAAGACGTCCACAGGGAAAATCCAGAAATATATTCTCAGGAAAAGAGCATGGAACCAGGAAAGCTGAGGAGAGCAGAAACCAGATATTATCTTTTTTTTAAAAGAAAATGGGGAATGAATCTTGGGTCTGTCTTGCCGGGATCAACCCTGCTGTATTCGGTTTCAAGCTCTTTTATGAGATCACTTAAAATTCCTTTGAATTCTTTTCCCATATCTGCCTCATTCATCCCGGTTGTCTCGGTGATCCAGATGAGAAGATCATTTAATTGAATCCGGCCTGGTTTTTCAGAATCAGGTGTTGAAAAAAGGGCGGCAAAAAATTTTTTAAATACCCGGGTGTCGATAGGTCTCAGATCCGGCAAAAGTTTCAGGCGGCTCTTGGCCCACAGGGTCAGGATCAGGGTTTTATAGGTGAGGATGCCTTCTTCAAAGGAGGAGGCATCAACATTAAATTTTGCCAGAACCGTATCCAGAGCAATGATTTCATCCAGGAGCCGGCCGGTCCGGGTGATATCCGGGATGGTTTTGAAATTTCTGTAGAGTTGCCCTGTCGCATAATTGTCATGAAAGAGGGGCCGGTCCAGAAAGAGGCCGCCCACAACCCCGAGATAGATCTCTCCAAGAAAACTCAAGGGAAGGTTTTTCTCTCTGATAAAGCTTTGTTGAAACCATTTGGCGGCTTTTGTTTTCAGAACAATGCAGGCCCTTGAACCAGTTCTGAAGATATCTTCAAGATAATATTCCAGGATGATATCCCTTGCCGGTTCAGGTTTCAGATTGCCCTTAAGGATCACTTCAAGCCCGAGGTTGATAAAATCCCGGGCTTTTAATACTGCTTTTTCAAGGTCTTCTTTTTCCCTGAGTCTGATCCTGTCCGCAGAAATGATTTTATTGATCAGGGCTGCAAGTTCCGATTCCAATTGAAGGGAAAATTCCGGCTCCATGAGTTTCATGGCAGCGACAAACAGGTCGTCTCCTTCAATAAAAGTTGAAAAATATTGGGGCGGAAAAGGAATTTCCGGATCAAAGGAGTAGTGTTTAAGGGATGGGGCCTTAGGACGTTTACGAAGCGCAGATAATTTTGTCGGCTGGTAAATACCGATGGCCTCATGGGGGGGTAAAACTCCTTTTTCCGCAAGCCTCAGATTTTTCAGGCGATACTCTTCTTCTTCGGCTTCAGCCGTTAAAAAGGCACTGGTTTCCAGCAAAAGCCCGTGGAATACGGATAAATCCATTTCCGCCAGTTTCCTGAGCATTTTTTCAATCAGTTCTTTTGCTTCTTCATCGGTTTCGGGAAAAAGGGGCTCATCCTGGAGAAAGATTTTTGCCCGGTCCGGGAACCTGAAATAGAATTTGTCATCCAGGGTGATATAATCGTCAAAATCTTCCGGCGGCACCTCATCATGTTCCCGGATGAAAATCTCCATGTATTTGAAAAGATAAAATTCGAAAAATTCAGGTTTTTCCTTTATAACCCAGCGCAAAAGCCTTTCAGGGTCAGCCTGGAACAATACATCAAAGGTTTTGGTCATCATGGCAGTGCTCATCCGGTCATTGTCCCAGACTTCCACATCCAGGATATATTCCCACTGGTCTGACCGGGCCATGGACAGGACCGGGATAAAATCATAGGGCCCGATTTTGTGCATGAGATAATAGAGATCCTGGTCCGGGAAAGACTGGATCAGGGTGGCGGGTGACGGTGCCGAAAGGATCATGTCCAGAGCTTTCTCAGGGTCGCTGGTGAGGATGCCGTGACGCTGGGTCCTAAGTTTTAATTCTCTTTTCTGAATATTGGCCAGTTGATAATCCGTGGTTTGATCCATTTTATGTCCTTAGCTTTTTTTTTGGCAGATTTGAATATAATGCCGGATATCCGGAAAGTCTTTAAAGGGTTTAAAAAATGTCAGGGCGGTTTTGAACCGGCCCTTGTTCATGAGACAGATCCCCATGCACAGGTTCAGGTCCTTATGGGCAGGGAAATCAATCATCGCTTTTTCAAGGATGGCCATGGCCCCGTCAAAGTCCCTTATTTTCTGCTTTTGCATGGCAAGCCCCAGGAAAGCCCTTGTATCCGGGGCATAGGAAAGTGCCTGTTCAAAAAGCCGGGCAGCGGTGTCGCTCTGGTTCTTGACCCGCGGGTCAGCCGCATATTCGCCATGGGAAAAGGTCATGGCAAGCCGGGACAGAAAATCTGCATGAAAGGCATATAATTCTTTTTTATCCACAAGATCAAGATTTTGTGAAAAAAGGTCCAGGTTATTGTAAAAGGCTGTTCTTAAGGCGTCTCCAAAGGCTTTGACCTTTTTAAAATCAAGGGTGTTATCGATTTCAAACCAGGGCACATCTTCAATTCTCTGATGCCAGAAATCGTCAGACACAAGTTTTTTTTCTTTTGCCGATTGATAGAGAAAAGTACCGGGAAATATGACCAGCATATAGAAAATAGCGCTTAAGGGCCGGATGATCCGGATCAGGTCAATGCTTTCCTGAATGGTGTCTTTTGTTTCTCCGGGTGAGCCGTAGATAAAATAGGCCCGGGCAAGAATGCCGCAGGCCCTGGTCATGGAAAAGGCAGCAATGATCTTTTCCCGGTCAATGGGTTTGCCAAGGGTTTTCCTGATTTTTTCAGACCCTGATTCAACCCCGTAGCTGATCTGGATACAGCCGGCCGTTCTCATTGCCAGAAGAATGTCTGCGTCTACATAATCCACCCTTGAAATCGCATTCCAGGTGACATTCATGCCTTTCTCCGTGATCAGGCGGCAGAATTCCAGAACCCGCGGCTTATCCATGGTAAAGGTGTCATCGGAAATATAAAAATGGGTGACTCCCTTTTTTGCAAGGGCTTCCATTTCATGGGCAAACCATTCTGCTGAATGAAACCTGACCTTCCGGTTTCCCCAGAATTTCGGCGACCCGCAAAAAGTGCAGTATCCAGGACACCCCCGGCTCATGGCCAGGTGCTGAAATTTGAAATATTTGGAGGGATGCACCAGGGTATCAAGGTCCTCAATGGGCGTTCCAAGAGAGGTTTCGACAATGGTGCCGTCCTTTTTTTGCACAAGACTTGGGATTTCTTCAAAGGAGTCCCGTGTTCCGGTTTCAAGTCTGTTCAAAAGCTCAAGAAAACCGGTCTCACCTTCTCCTTTTATAATAAAATCAATTTCAGGGCAGGCTGAAAAAAGATGTTTAAAAAGAAAGGTGGGGGCTGGCCCGCCAAATACAATGACGATATCCGGGTTGATTTTTTTTGCAGCCTTTGCACAGTCAATGGCATTCCAGCGGTTGGGGTTCATCACGGAAAAACCGATGACATCCGGCATCCGGGCCTCAACTGCTTTTGAAAAAACATTGACCGGGTCTTCTTCTGTGTCTGCAAGGTTGAGGATAGCCGCCTCAAACCCGTTCTCCAAAAGCTGTGCCCCGATATAAAAAAGGCCCATGGGCACGATCCGGGCATCTTCCCCTGAAATCCGCCTGTCAAGGCAGGCAGGGTTGACCAGGAGTATTTTCTGCCGTTTTTTTGTCATAATCCGCTGTATTAAAAGGAGCCAAAAATCAGATCGTTAAGCTTTCGTTTCGGGACATGGTGGACTTTGTTTTCATCCCGCCAGTATTTGATATCCCCATCTTCCCCGACTTCATCAATCCGGATCTCTTCCACCGGCTTTCCCAGGGCCACCACCAGCTTTACCTCCAGGTGGTCGGGAATATTCAGATGGTTTTTCAGCTTTTTGATATTAATGGCCCCGAACATTAACCCGCCGAGCCCCATGGTCCTGGCACCCAGAAGAATAGTCTGGGCCGCGATGCCGTGATCGCACCAGAAATTATCTGAAATGGTATGGTCGCCCATGATGACGATATAGGCAGACGGCTGTTCCGCTTTTTCCGGGCCGGGCCAGTCTTTTAGATAGGCGGCCCAGCCAAGACAGGCATAAATCTCGCTATTTTTTTGTTCATCCCGGCAGATGATGAATTTCAAGGGCTGCTTATTGGCAGCCGATGCACAGTTCCGGGCAAGCCCGACAAGGGCCTTGAGTGTATCCGTATCAATCTTGCAGTTGTTGTCAAATCTCCGGCAGGACCGGTTGTCTTTTACAAGCTGTTTGAATTGTTCGGTATTCATGATTTTTCCCCCTGGCATCCCACGCGTTCAATATCCGGCGTGTTGAATTCGATCCATTTTATGATCTTGTCCATTTCCCTTGCCACTTCCTTAAGGGCCTTTCCCCGGTGGCTGACCCGGCCTTTTTCTTCAACGGTCAACTGGGCAAAGGTCTTATTCAGCTCCGGGTAAAAAAAGACAGGGTCATATCCAAATCCGTTATTGCCTGCAGGTTCATCAATGATAAGGCCTTTGCATTCCCCTTCATAGGTCAAGGCCACTCCTTGCGGAATTGCAATGGAAATCACGCATTTAAACGCGGCATTCCGGTTTTTTTCCCCTTTGACGGCTGCCAGCATTTTTTTTACATTTTCCGCATCCGAGGCATTTTCCCCGGCATACCGGGCCGAATACACTCCCGGCTCCCCGTCCAGGGCATCCACACACAGGCCTGAATCATCGGCCATGGCCGGGTATCCCAGGATTCGGGCGGTGAAAGCCGCTTTTTTATAGGCATTGTCGTCAAAGGTGACGCCGTCTTCAATGACTTCCGGGATGGGTCCGAAATCATCCAGGTTCCGGATCTCAACGGACGGGTGATTTAATAATTCTGCAAACTCCCTTGTTTTCCCCTTGTTCCGGGTTGCGAGCACAATGATCTGTTTCAATGGGGTTCTCCTAAATCTTTCGGGTTGATTTTTGTCCCGATAGTATAAGGCTCTAACCCTGGTTTGTAAACCCCGCCATGTTTCAGAATCAACAAGCCCTTTAACTGCGGGCCTATGGAATTTCTGAATCAGGAACTATTAGAGTTCGCTTATATCTTTCAATGTGAAGGGGTGTCTGCCAGGTCATTTCAGGATATCTTAGGGTGCAGCGGCAAGACAGCCAAAGATCTTCAAATGGAAATAGCACGACTGGAGCCCTGGCAAATGATCAGCAGAAGTTCAGTTAAGACAGAAGAGTTTGCTAAATTCACAGTGGAAGCTTAGAGAATATTATTCTGTGTGGCCAGCACCGCGGCCTGGGTTCTGTCGTTTACGCCTAATTTATTAAAAATATTGATCATATGGCTTTTGACGGTATGGGGACTGATAAATAACATACCGGATATTTCATTATTGGTATATCCTTGTGCGATCAGTTTGAGCACTTCGATTTCTCTGTTTGTGAGCCCAAAATCGGTCTTTTGGGGCGGGCGCTGTGAATCCGCGGCCTTTTCATTTTGCTGATCCGTCCTGAGGGCTGCTTCCAGCCTGAGGATTTGTTCATGCTGGGCCTGGATTTGATTTTTCAGCCTTGATGTATTGATCTGCAAAGAAACCGAATTCACAAGCTTGCCTGTGTCGTCAAAAACAGGATAGACGGCATTCTCACTGATAGGCAAAGCCAGGTCAGGGCATTTGTCCGTTCCCTCCTTCCCTTTCATGATGGCAGCGGCAAATGCCATGCAGGTCAGATAACCGCATTTCCGGCAATTTGTTTTTGGCAGGATTTTTAATATATCTATTATGGGTATGGGTTTGATCTGATCATAATTCGGTCTGATGTTTTTCTTTTGATCTTCCACATCATTCAGAAAATCGATAAAACCGGCAATAAAATCCTTGGCTGCTGCTTGGCTCTCAAAAAAATGCACGGCAGCCGAATAAGGGTATAAAAAGCAGCGATATCCGTTCAATAAAAATCTGACATGGGCCGGTTTCTCATAATATAATGCTTCGTCCAATGTTGCGTTGATATATGGAAACAGATGGCTCACATCCTGATCCAGCCTGAATGATGCAGACCAGATCTTTGAGTTCGGATTTTTTTCATCTGGTAACGGGTTCATGAACCAAGGAAGAATACATACAAATTCAGAATAGTCTTTTACAGGCATGGAACACCTTTATGTTATCGTTATAAGGGGTTCATTATTCATTGGGCAAAGAAAATACAAGAAAAATATTAAAACCCCCCGGATGGGTGATGGAAAAATGATTGAAGGATTGATAAAAATATCTCCATGATGCATGGTTAAATCACAAAGACAAAAAAAAGGAAGATTGAAAATATGAAAGCCACTATTTTTGAAACCCACTATAAAGAGTATTGCCGTCAAATCGCCGGGCTTGATTTTTCATCCATAAAAGACACACTTGGGATAGAATTAAGGGGCCATGAGGCTGTTATCCCCTTTTTTGGTGAGAACTATATCGTTTCAGATACAGGAATTGCAGACGAGTCCGGTAACCGGCCGAGTTACATGGTTTGCGTGATACTCTCCAAATACCTGCTGCTATGTCCCGGTACTCCTGTTGTGAACAAAGAGTGGTCAGCACTCAAGGATTTTCATAAAATGTCTCAATTTACAAACCTTAATTTTTTTACCAGTGATACGGAACAGCCCATTGTCAAAATATTTTCAGGCCGGATCAGTGCATTATCGGAGGCATCCCGGAAATTAGGCGGTAAACCCTGCAAATTGGGTGTATCCTATGATTTTGCCATGGAATTCAGGGTTTTGCCGAAAATCGAGATATTGCTGATTTTTAATGACCGCGATGATGAATTCCCTGCTACATGCTCTGTGCTGTTTCAAAAACAGGCCGAGGACTATCTTGATCCTGAATCACTTATCATGGCCGGTACGGCTTTCAGACAGCGGTTGCAAAAACTGTCTGAATGAATACAAAAAAATGTGTCACAAGCAGGTTGGATACCATAACATTTCACAGGATATACATTAATTTTCCATAATGAGGAGCAGTATAGTCTCAAATGAAGCAGGACGAGGTGTTCGGATGAAAAACTTGACTGCTGACAAAGAATAAGGCTTTGAACAAGATGATAAACGAAATACAGCCTGCAACCCGGTCCGGACTGTTGCGGCAATGCCTGCTGCAATGGGTGTTCCCTCTGGCCGTGACCTGGCTGCTTTTTTTAGTGTTAGTATTTGAAACCAAAGGCCTGTCAGGGTTGAATCCATTTGCAGAAGGCAGAGTGCTGCACCAGTTATTCGAAGATGGGATGCTTCCGCTGACAGCAGCAGGTATTCTCACGGTGGCCCTCTTGTTGCAACATCGATTGCTGCGCAGCTGGCCTGCTTTTTTGCAATTGCCTGAGTCAGCTCCGTTGTATGCCACAGTACTCCGCCTCCTTGCACATGGCGCCGGTCTGTTTTTGGTCATTATCGCCGGTACCGTACTGATCTTCTATGGCTTTTACGATCCGGCAAAAGACCCCCAGGGCCAGTTTCATATCTGGGTATGGGGAGGCGGTTTCCTGTATGCACTGGGGCTTACCCCAACTGCAGCTCTTTTCACTGTCTGGTGGGCTGTTTGGAGATGGTGAACCGACGGTCATGTGAGAAAATCCAGGACCGGATCCTGATGATGCTTCAGGTGAAGACCTGGAGCATGGCCGCAGTCAGGGATGGTGACAAGTTTCATCTCAGGATGGACCGACACCATCCGTTCAACAATATCTGCCGTAAGCACGTCGGATAATAGCCCGTGCAGCAGTAAAACCTGGCATTCCACCTGTCTGAACATTTCCCAGAGATCCATGGCCGGAACGGTTTCATCGGAAATCTGGATAATGTCAGGATCAAAATGAACCGTGAAACAGCCATTGTCTTTTCTGCGCAGGGACCGGCAGGTCATCTCAAACCATTCTTCCTTTGTCCTCTCGCCCATGATCAGGTATAATTCTTTTAAATAATTTTCATATCCTGAAAAAGTATCAAATTCAGGCTGGACACCGGAAACATAATTGATAATTCTCTGAAGGGCGGGTGCCGGGATTTCAGGCCCGATATCGTTGATGACCAGGCGCTGAATTTTTTCCTTAAAGGGGCCGCTTGAAAGGATGATGCCTATAATCCCGCCCATGGAGGTGCCGATCCAGTCCATTTTTTCGACATTGAAATACGCGCAGATTTCCTGTGCGATCCTGACATAATTGGGATAGGTATATTCTTTTGACGGAGTCTTTGCCCACTGGGACAGGCCCCGCCCCAGGGTGTCCGGGCACAGGACCCGGTACTCACGGGACAGAAGGGTTGCAACAGCTTCAAAATCAAAACCGTTCCGTGCCAGCCCGTGCCAGCAGACAATGGTTTTTTTCATGTCAGGGTTATACACCCGGACATGGATACTGCGGTCATTGATGGTTAAAAATTCCGAATGTATTTTCATCCTGTCTCCTTAAAATGGTTAAGGCTGTTTTGCCTGCCGGTTTAAATTCATTTGGGAACGGATGGTTCCGATCACCCCTTTGGGGAAAAAAAGGACCACCAGGATAAAGAGAATGCCGAAATACAACTGCCACCTGTCTGCCAGGTTATTGACCAGGGTGCTTTCCGGAGCAAATGCCGCCATATGCTTTAACAGCCCCGGCAGCCAGTTTTCGGTGACAATGAGAAACGAGGCCCCGATCATGGCGCCGTAAAGGGTTCCCATCCCGCCGATCAATACCATGAGAAGGATGTTCACCATAATCGCGGTGTGAAACACCGACCCCGGGTTTACATAGCAGAGCCACATGGAAAACAGGATACCCCCGAGGGATGCCGTACATGAACTAAAGACAATTGAGTATAATTTATACCCGAATGTCTTATAGCCAAGGGCCGTAGTTCTCTGCTCATTGTCACGGACGGCTTTTAAAACCCGTCCCAGGGGGGACCGGATAAATCTTAAAAGTCCTGCAAACAATGCGATGGTGCTTGCAAGGATGAGGTAATAGACAAGGAGACGCCCGTTAATCTCTGTATGGAACAGGGTTCCAAGGCTATGGTTAAAATTGAAGACAGACGGCAGGGTAAAGGATATCCCGTCCTCACCACCGGTCAGGCCGGACCACTGAACCCCGAGGATATGGGCAAACTCGGCCAGGGAAAGTGTGAGCATGGCAAAGAAGATTGCCTTTACCCGAAGGGAGAAAAAAGAAATGATCACGGATAATCCAATACTTACCAGAAGAGAAACCACGATGCTGAGAGGGATGTGAACCCATGACGGATTTGGAGCAAAAAAAAGGATCAGGGCAATGGAATATGCACCGATCCCGAAAAACATGCCGTGGGCAAAGGAGAGAATACCGGTGTATCCCAAAAGCAGATCAAATGAGGCTGTCACAATGGTGAAAATCATGATTTTTGCCACCACATCCATGACCCTGAAGGAGGGAAACAAAAAAGGGATCAATGCAATAAAAATGACAAGACCTGCCTGATAATACATCACTGGTATCGTCTTATTTGTCCTTTCAGGGCATATGCCGGTTTCCGGAGCGCTTATCTTTTTTGTCATGACATTCCCTATTCTTTTCCAAAAAGCCCTTTGGGGCGGATTAAAAGTATGACTGCCATAATCATGAAATTGACCCCCAGGGCCATTTTGGGAATGAGGTAAGCCACATAATTAAACGACAGCCCCACCATGACGGCGCCGATAAAACTGCCGGTAACCGACCCCATCCCGCCGATAATCACTACAATCAGGGCAAAAATCAAGAACTGGTCTCCCATTCCCGGGTCAACCGCCTGGTTGAAAACGGCCATCATGATGCCGCCGGTTGCGGCAAGGGCAGCCCCTGCCGCAAAGATCAGGGTAAAAATGCGGCTGATATTGTATCCGGTTGTTTTCACGATTTCCCTGTTTTCAACCCCTGCCCGGACAATGATCCCGATTTTGGTTTTTTTAAGGACAAACTGGAGCCCGGCAAACACGCCAATGCCGAGGACAATGGCCACCACCCGGAAATACTCAATAAACACACCCCAAAGGATGAAACTGTCCTGAAACCCCATGGGCACAGGCACCACTTCATTATTGACTCCCCAGACAATCTTGAGGATTTCCACGATGACAAAGGAAACCCCCACCGTTACCAGGAGCTGCATGAGGTGATCCCCGTATACTTTCCGGATCACCAGCGTTTCCGTGGCAATACCCAGCACGGCCCCGGTAAGGCCGGCTGCCAGAAGGGCTGATACAAGATACAAAAGGCTCTCAGGAAGAGATGCGGTGGAAATCCACCCCAAAGAATCAAATCCGTTTAAAACAGCGGCCCCGGCATATGCGCCAAATGCAAAAAATGCTGCATGGGCCAGGTTGAGCACATCCATGAGACCGAAAATAAGGGTTAAGCCGGATGCGATGAGAAAAATCAGCATGCCGAGCGAAATGCCTGCCACCGTCAGGGTGAAATAGGTGGTCGTATCCATCCATATCAGGGGCAGGAGGAATATCCCCATGCCCATTCCCATATTGATCCGGGTTTTGATTCTTTCCCGGCTTTTTTCAACCCCCAGTGTCTGTGTTGTCATGATACCCCCGGTTTCCATTTGTTTATCCAATCCCGAGATATTTTTTCATCAGGGCTTTATCTTCTGCCAGATCCTGGATCAGCCCGTGGTGGACCACCCGGCCGTCATCCAGGATAAAGCAGTCCGACCCCACCTGCCGGGCCAGGTTGAAATTCTGCTCCACAAGAATCACCTTGGTTTTATCCTTGATCCGCAAAAGCGATTCTCCCAGCTGATCCACGATAATCGGGGCCAGCCCCTTTGACGGCTCGTCAATGAGCAGGAGGGAATGGTCACACACAAAAACCCTTGCAATGGCCAGCATCTGTTTCTGCCCGCCGGATAAGAGTCCGGCCCTGGTTTTCCAGAATTTTTTCAATGCAGGGAAAAGTTCCAGGACTTCATTCAGGCGTTCATGGGTCTTCTCATTTTCAACTATCATGGACAGGCAAAAATTTTCCTCCACTGTAAGGTTAAACAGGACCGCCCGGTCTTCAGGGACATAGCCCATGCCCATGCGGGCAATTTCATGGGTTTTTTTTCTTTCAACGGCCTGGCCCTTGAAGACTATTTTGCCGCCGGATGCCGGAAAAAGCCCCATAATGGTCTTTAAAACAGTGGATTTGCCAGCCCCGTTCCGGCCCAGGAGGATGGTGGCCCCCCCGGATGCGACAGAAAATGAAACCCCCTGGAGGATGTGGTGCCGGCCAATGTGGGTGTGGACTGCGTCAAGGGACAGGATCGGATCACTCATGTTTCACCCCCCCGCCAAGATAGGCGCAAAGCACCTGTTCATTGTTGGAAACCGCTTCCGGCGTATCATCGCAGATAATCCTTCCTTCCTGGAGGACTGCAATGGAATCGGACAGGGCCATGACCATATCGAATTTATGCTCCACCAGGAGAATGGTCCTGTTTCTTTTGAATTTGATTTCCCGGATGATGTCAAGAATAGCCGGTACATCTTCAAGGCTCATACCGGCTGTGGGTTCATCAAGGAGGAGAACTTTCGGATCCAGGGCCAGGAGGATGGCGATTTCAAGTTTTCTCTGCTCCCCGTGGGTGAGCAGACAGGCATCGGCCCGGTACCGGTTATCCAGCATTACCTGTCTGAGAAAATCATAGGCTTTTTCTTCAAGTTCGGGATAGGCTTTATAATGTTTCCAGAACACCCTGCCTATATTTTCTTTTGCCTGGAGCGCCAGCCGGACGTTTTCCAGTACCGTGAGGCTTGGGAAAATATTGGTCAGCTGGAAGGATCTGCCTATACCTGCCCTGGTCCTCTTTGCCACACCCTGGTTTGTGATATCATGGCCGTTGAAAAAAATCTGGCCGGAACTGGGGGCATATTGGCCGGAAATCAGGTTGAACAATGTGGTTTTCCCGGCCCCGTTGGGCCCGATAATGGATTTCAGGACAAAGGGCGCAACCGACAGGTTCAGTCCGTCGACAGCCACATGCCCGCCAAAGCGGATAGACAGATCCCGGGTTTCGATAATCGGTTCAGGCCTCATACATCAATTGCCCGTATTTCTGATGGGGATATTCATGTCCTTGAATGAGATCACCTTTGTGACCTCGGGAATGCCCCAGTCGATTCCTTCCCGTGTCGTGATCTTAAAGGCATACATATCCTGTAATGCCTGGTGATCCTCTTTTCTGAAGACCATTTCTCCTTTGGGTGTCATAAAATGCATGCCTTCCATGGTCTTGATCAGGGCCTCGGTATCGGTTGTGCCGGCCTCGTTGAGTGCCTTGACCACGGCCATGGCTGCGGTCATGCCGCCGCAGGTAAAAAAATCAGGAGGTGAATTAAACCGTTTGAAATGCTCTTTGACCAGCCAGTCATTGATTTCATTTTTCGGGCTCTCATAATAATAATAATTACCCCCTTCTGCACCAGCGAGGGTTTTATAGGTCTTGAGCACATCAATGATATTTCCCCCCACAGCCAGGCTGATATTATACCGCGCGTCCAGCTTCATGGCATTGAGTTTTGCCGTGGGATCATTTTTCCCGGCCCAGTAGACGGCCAGGTATTTTTTGCCTTCGACCTTGCTCATGGCATTGATGATTCTTTGGGCCGGTGCTGTAAAATCAACCGTGTCCAGGGGCATATATTCTTCGTGAATCACCTTTGCCCCTGTGGCGGCAAGGGCTTCTTTCGCGGTTGCCACACCATCCCGGCCAAAGGTATAGTCCTGTGCAATATAGGCCACATTCACGTCTTGTCCGCCAATGGCCATGGCGCCTGCAATCGCGTCCTGGGAAGAGTTCCTGCCTGTTCTGAAGATATAGCGGTTCCAGGCTTTTCCGGTTATGGAGTCAGCCACTGCCGGTTCGACAATCAGGATTTTTTTAAATTCTTCCGCCACTGGAAGGCAGGCCATGGCCACGGCCGACGATACCGGCCCCACGGCAAGATCTGCCTTGTCGTCCTTGAATGCAGCGGTCAGCACCTGTTTTCCCATATCCGGTTTCATCTGGGTGTCTTTGACAATGACTTCAATGGGTCTTCCAAGCACTTTAAAGGTTCCCTGGGTGGCATACTCAAGCCCGAGTTTGAATCCTTCAACCGATTGCCGGGCATAGGCTTCATAGGCGCCGGTCAGACAGACAAGCTGGGCCACTTTAATGGGCTCCTCGGCCTTGAGAGGGGAAACCAGGGTCAGGATAACTAAAAACAGACCTGCAATTTTTAAAAATTGTCTTTTCTCCATTTTGTTCCTCCTTGAATATTTAAAAATACATATAACCGCTATTGATGCGGGGATATCCATACCCATGGTCACCAACCGGCTTTTTTATGCTGTAACGGATGTTCCGGCCATGGACTTTTTGTTTCTTTTGTCCCATATGAGCAAGTTTCGCGCCAGGCATTTTCTCCTTAAGGCCTATGTTGTTTTAGAATCATTTTAAATCAAGGCTTTCAAGTGTTTTTTTTATTTCCCCGGCAATTGCCCCGGGTTGTTTTACAGGCTGATTGAGTGTAGTTTGATTTCTACATGTAGTTTTCCTGATACACAAGATCAAGATCTTTGTATGAAAATATTGTTTTTAGCAGAAAAGGCTGGTAGATTCGGCGGCTATGGAAAAAATAAAACACATGGAGTTTGAAATCAAAAGATGGTCCATCTTTCTGATTCTGATGCTGACGTATATTCTGGTGTATTTTCATCGCATGGCGCCGGGCGTTGTGTCTAAATTTTTAATGGCGGATTTTAATATTTCAGGTACAGGGCTCGGAACACTGGCTGCGATCTATTTTTTTGTCTATGCCGTGATGCAGATTCCTTCAGGGGTCATGGCCGATATCCTTGGAACCCGGACCGCCATTGTGGCGGGCAATATTACCGCAGGCCTGGGATCGATCCTGTTCGGCATGGCCGCTGATTTTGAAACAGCCTGTGCCGGGCGGCTTTTTGTGGGACTGGGCGTCTCCGTTGTTTTTGTGGGCATCATGAAAAACAATTCAGTATGGTTTAGTGAGCGGGTTTTCGGGATAATGAGCGGGTTGACGCTCCTGGTGGGCAACCTGGGCTCCATCTTTGCCGCCGGGCCGCTTTCTGCGCTCCTGGATGTGTTTGACTGGCGCATGGTGTTTGACGGGATCGGGGCCATGTCATTGATCCTGGCTGCGGCAGGATTTTTAATGGTCCAAAACAGGCCTGAAGATGCAGGGTTTCCCAGCCTGGTCAAGGACGGCAGGCTCCCTGTCTCCCGGAAGCAAAATCTGTCCTGGCTGAAAAGCCTGGCCAATGTCATCCGGGTCAGGAAAGCCAGGCCCGGTTTTTTTGTTCAATTCGGCATGGTGGGCGGACTCTATGCTTTCATGGGGTTATGGGGCATTCCCTATTTAAGGGATGTGTTTGGCATATCCAGGGCATTTGCCGCCAACCACATTACCGTGATGCTGGTTTTTTTTGCCGGAGGTTCTTTTTTCTTTGGGTGGGTTTCGGACAGGCTCGGAAAAAGAAAGCCGGTGATGCTAAGTGCTTCGCTCATGTATGCAGGATCATGGATGATGCTGATATTCCTGCCCTGGTCTCCGGGGATTTCCGGGATGACGCTGTTCGGCCTCATGGGATTTGCCGGTTCAGGGTTTGTGCTGACCTTTGCCTGTGCCAAGGAAGTGATCAACCCTGATTTTTCCGGTATGGCCGTCAGCGTTGTCAATACCGGCTGCTTTACCGGCACTGCAGTGATGCAGCCGCTCTTCGGCAGGGTGATGGATCTGACCTGGTCCGGCGCCATGGACGGCAGTGCCCGCATTTATTGCGCCACTGACTATCAAAACGGGTTTTATATGATGCTTGCTTTTGCAGTGGCCGGGGTTATGGGTGCGCTTAAAATACATGAAACAAATTGCAGGAATATTTCCGTATAAACAATCTGAGGTGTCTGCCCATACCTGAACTTCCCAGGATTTATAGGTTGCTTCGAACCCGGATGGGATAAGGATTACGGGCATCCGGAATATAACACCCCTAATTCTTTTACCCCTGAGCCGCGGTTTTGTCGGATTCGTTAAAGAAGGCCGAATAAATACCTTGCTCAATATTGCATTCTTTACTAAATAACTGTTTGAAAACAGGATATTTTATAATATGATCGGATGAAAAAAATCATACCGGTTGCGAATTGGACCAAACCCGAACGGAAACAGGCAGAAAATGGATACACGGGAAATAATCGATAAGATTTTCAAAGATCCGAAGACAAAATATTTCATGAAAAGCTTTGTCCCGTTTGCCTCGGGTAAAGAAGAAATACAGGTCTTTGCCGAAAACGGGAAATCATCACCTGAGGAGATTGTCCGGCAGCTATGGGTGTATAAACTGATCCATACCTATGGATATCAGGCTGATGAAATCGAATTGGAAAAAAGCGTCTATTTCGGTTCAAAAGAAGGTACAAAAGCAGCGGATATCATCGTCTACACCGACAATTCAAAACAAACCCCGAAAATTATCATTGAGGTAAAGAAACCAAAACGGAAAGACGGGATTGAACAACTCAAAAGCTATCTGAATGCTGAAGGTTCTCCTGTGGGCCTCTGGTCCAACGGCAGTGAGCGTATTATCCTGTATCGTCCCTATCCCAAAGATTTTGAAGACACTTTGTATGAACTGCCCAAACGGGGCCAGGAACCCAAAGATGTTCTGGAAGCAAGAAAAACCCTGGGACATTTAAAACGAAATTTTAATTTTAAAAAGATTATTCAGGATATTGAAGAGCTTGTTCTGGCAGACAGTGGGAAAGACGAATTCAATGAAATTTTTAAACTGATATTTGCCAAAATCTGGGATGAAAAAGAAGCAGACGAAAAACGGAAAGACAAAACCGTTGAATTCAGCAAGGCCCTGGACCCGGAAATCACCTATGACCGCATCAACAATCTCTTTCAGAAAGCATGCAAAGAATGGCCCGGTATTTTCCGCGACGGCGAGAATATAGAACTGACAAAGCGGCATTTGCAAATCTGTATCGGCCCCATTGAAGGCATCCGGCTCATGGGTTCAAACCTGAGAATCATGGAATTCTGCTATCCGGCTGCCGACAATGCAAGCCGTGAACTTCGGATGCACAAATATGCATCCAAATACCTGTGGGGCATTGATTTTGAGGAACGGGCCGCCAAAACCTCACGGGCGTTGATGCTCATAGCCGGTGACGGGCACACCAATATTTTCGGTCCAGATGTTTCCAGCCTGGACCCTAAAACCTGGCATGAAACCCTGTCCGGTCAAACCCTGATGCAGGAGCTGATTAAGGCCAAACTTCTGATTCGCAAAATTGCCAGGGAAGATGAAGGGAATATCCTCAGGGATGAAGATCTGTCCTGGAAATATTTTGATGAACTGGCCTTTGATGTTGTCCTGCCCCAGGGCAAATTCAACAATTCTTCCCTTGCCTTTATCCGGGAATGTATATTGAGAAAAGCAAGGCTTCTGGCAGTGGTCGGGCTTCATCCCAATACCTTCAAACCCCACACCGGAACAAAAACTTCAGTGCTTTTTGTACAAAAATATACCGAAGGCCAGTTGGCTAATATTGAAAACGTAAAAAACAGTGTGGCCGCATCCTGCCCGGATTACAGAGAACAGATCGCGGTACTGCTGCGAAATAATATCTATGAAACCGATATTCCGGAACAGGAAATTCCTGAGGTGATCCTGGAAATCATCCTGGAAAATTTCTCAGAACCGGACCCGGATATGGCAGACTCCGGTGAAGATTCATCAGATTTCGGCATGGCCGCAGAAGGTGCCCCCTCCCTTGAAGATCAGATTGAACAGGCCAATGAAAAGATTGCAGACCTGCACAAAGAGCTTTTGGCGGCCAAAACCCGGCAGATGGATTTTGACAGTGATCTTGAGGCGTTAAAAGGAAAAACGGATCAGGAGATAAAGCTGATATCCGATTCCTGGAACGAGACAACGGCTGCTTTGAACAAAATCCTTAAGCCCATAAAAGACCGGTTAAAATCCGAGACAAAAGCCTTAAAGGAAAGCCAGAAAGAACCCAGAAAAAAAACTGCTGCCTTGATCCATTCCCTTGAAACCGCTCTGGCCCAGGCAGAATATGAAAAAAAGCTGCTCTCCTTTAAGGGGAAACTGTCACTGATTCTGGAAGATGACGATATGATCGGAACCTTAAAGGAGCGCTGGATAGATGCAGAGGTGGCGAGACAACTGGATTATCCTATTTTCATGGCCGTCAGCGAACGGGGCGGGAAAAACAATTCAGGGGATTATGAATACCGGGTGGATGAAAACGGCAACCTCCTGGAAGATGAGTCCGGCCAGTTCGTCATTGACCAGGATCTGGTCAACTATGCCCTGAAATCTGAGGACCTTGCAGATGCCGAATCTCTGCCCGAGGACCGGCTTTGTGTGGCCGAAGCCTTTGTCAGGTTTGCCCGGAAACATGGCCTTGAGTTCTGGAGGGCTGATTGATGGCGGTTTGGAGTGAAACAAATATTATTGAAACAATGCGAAATAAACGAATAGATAGTGAATTTTTTCATCCGCAATATATAGCTTTTGAGAGTGTTGTTGAAAAAATACAAAATGCACGGCTTGGAATGCTTGGACAATTCGTCATTGGACCATTTGGTTCAGCCTTTCATGTAAATAATTATGATTCGAATTCACCCTTTCGGTATATCCGAGGAAAAGATGTGAAACCTTTTCGATTATTGGAGGATGATAACGTCTATATGCCTGAAAAAGATTATTTTAGACTTCATAAGTATGCAATCTGCCAGGATGATTTAATCATATCTGTTGTCGGGACGTTAGGCAATGTTGCTATCATTCCAGAAGATGAAAAAGGAATTTTTAGCTGTAAAAGCACTTTATTTCGTAACCCAAAGATTGATGCACATTATTTATTGGCATACCTGAATTCCAAATATGGTAATAGTTGTTTATTGAGAAGGCAACGTGGAGCGGTTCAAACCGGATTAAACAAAGAAGATTTAAAAACAGTTCCGGTTGCTCTTGCGTCTCAAAAAAAACAAGAAATGATAAGCAGCTTGGTAAAAAACGCATTGAAATGTTCAAAAACAAGTAAATCTCTCTACACTGAAGCCCAAAAGCTTCTTGAACTGGAATTTGGGCTTGATAAAGTGAAAGTTAAAAAGACCACGGGATATATCGGAAGTTTTAGTAAGGTTGTCCTTTCTTCAAGAACAGATGCAGAATTTTTCTATCCTGAGTTTGACATTCTTTCCAGCAATTTGCCTAAACATATTAATTTCAGTTCGTTATCCAAAGCCCTATCTTTCTGTCAGCGAGGAAAGCAGCCTGTTTATAGTGATGCAGGACTTACTGTAATTAATTCCAAGAACGTTTTGGCCAATAAAATTAATATTGAAAATACCCGATTCGCCCAGCCACCTATATTCCCTGAATTGAAAATCCAATATGGAGATGTTCTAATAAATGGAACCGGTCGAGGAACAATTGGGCGCGCGGCACCGTATCTTGAAAATGCAGAAGCTTTGCCTGACAATCATGTGACAATTTTGAGAACGCCGGGAATCGACCCTGTATTTTT
>MGTJ01000062.1 GCA_001799395.1 Desulfobacterales bacterium RIFOXYA12_FULL_46_15
GTTCTGTAAGCTACGGCAAAATTATCCATGGCGGTTCTTAAAAATTCATTGTCCAGGGCCGTATCAAGCCTGTGTTTATATTCTTTAAAGCTTTCATTCTTTTTCATGGTCTTTCCCCCGGGATCAGTATGATATGAAGTTCCACCGGTCCATGGACACCGATGGCAAGGACCCTTTCAATATCGGCGGTCCTGCTGGCCCCTGTTATAAATGCCGTATAAGAAGACGGCTGGCTAACCATTCCGTCTAGCTCTTCTGCCATATCCAGGGCTGTTTTCCTTAAAGTGTCCGTTTCAAGGATGGCCACATGGGTTTCACACAACATGGTACAAAGCCGTGTGTCTTCGGAATCGGAATTCAATACAAGGGTCCCTGTTTCAGCTATGCCGAAATCCACCCGGGTCAACCCCATATCGATCCCGCCGGGAAACCGGCGGAGGTTATCTTGGATAAGGGTAATCCCGTTCTCCTTACAAAAAGATGCCAATGCTTCATAATGGACACCGTTGAGATCAGGGGCGGCAAGGATTTTCCCCTCACCGGGGTTTTGAATTGCCGGCATAAGATTTTCAAAAGGAGTTTTCTGCCGGCAAAGATCAACTGCTTTTTCCAGGGCTTCCTGCATTCCGCCAGCCTCGTGGACAATTGCCGAAACCAGGGATGCCCGTTTTTTAAATTCCGCTGTTAATTGTTTTTCATTCATAGTGTTTTCATCCATGGATTCAGCCCTTTTTTAACTTCCGAAAACCAGATCCGGTAACCAGGTCACAATAGATGGGAACAGGCATAAAATAACCATGCTGACAATCTGAAGCAGTACAAAGGGAACGATTCCCTGATAGACATGCATCATGGTATATCCTTTTGGTGCAACCCCTTTAAAATAAAACAAAGCATAGCCGAAAGGCGGGGTTAAAAAAGAAGTCTGAAGGTTGACACACATGAGCATGGAGAACCATAAAGGATCAAACCCGATTTCCATGGCAATGGGCATAAAAATCGGTACAGTCACCAACAGAATGGCTGCCCAGTCAATGAACATACCCATGAGAAAAACTATGGACATCATGACACCCAGAATCAGCCACCGGTTCATACCGCTGCCGATGAGAAGATCGGCAACCACATCCCCTCCTCCCATGCCCAAAAACACTGTACTGAAAAACTTACCGCCGATAAACAGCATCATGACCATGGAGGTGGTTTTTAATGTTGCAAAACCGGATTCCTTTAATACTGTAAAATTCAATTTTTTATTGCAGGCTGCCAGTATCATGGCGCCGAATGCCCCCAGACCGGCTGCCTCCGTTGGGGTTGCAACTCCGGCCAGAATCGTTCCCATGACCGCCAGAATCAGGATCAAAGGGGGAAGAAGGGATTTTAAGGTCATGGTCCATTTCTGTGCTGCCGTATAGGTAGCGGCTTCTTCCTTTGAAATCGGAGGGCCCAGAGTCGGATCGATATTACACCGGATCATGATATAAACAAAATAAAATCCGGCCAGGATCAATCCCGGAAAGATGGCACCGGCAAACAGATTGCCGACACTGGTTTCCTTTAATCCCGTCAAACCGGCATATACCACCATCATGATACTGGGTGGAATCAGAATTCCAAGGGTACCGGATGCGCAGATGATTCCGGCAGTCATCTGCTTTTGATATCCTTTGCTGATCAGGGCCGGGGTTGCCAGCAGCCCCATGGCAACGACAGACGCACCGACAATACCGGTGGTAGCGGCAAAAACAGTGCAGACCACAACCACGGCAAGCCCCAACCCCCCTTTTATGCCGCCCAGCACCACATACAGGGATTCAAAAAGGGCGTCCGATACCTTGGACCGGTCCAGAAGCTGGGCCATAAGGATAAAAAGGGGTATGGCCACAAGGGTATAATTATTCATCAATCCCCAGACATTGTTCGCAAACATTTCAAAAAGCATTGGGATATTAAGCCCGTTATCGATCAGTCCGAACAAGGTTGCTACCGCAGCCAGAGTATAGGCCAGGGGATGCCCCAGGGCGATGGCTAAAATAAGTGTGGCAAACATTGCCAATGTCATGAATTCAAGGCTCACAATAAATCCCCTTTTAATTTTTTAATGAATGGATATCATTTAATAAATTTGCAATGCCCTGGATCAGCAGTAAAACCATACCGGCTGCCATCAGGATCTTAATGGGCCATATGGACGGCGCCCAACTGGTGGAATTGACCTCAAGACCGATTGTTGAAACATAGGCATATTTGATCAACCACAGGGATAGACAAACCGTTACCGGCATGAATAAAACCAGGTTGGTGACAATTTTTAAAACCGTCTGAATTTTATCCGGTAACCTGGCGGAAAAAATATCGACCCTTACATGTCCGTCATGGGCATCGGTATAGGCCAGCCCGAACATATAATGAAGCCCGTATAAAAATGTAGTGGTCTCAAACCCCCAGGTGGTAGGAGCATTAAACACATATCTTGCAATAACTTCATAGATCACGAAAAAAAGCAGGGGATAAACCAGAAAGGAAAAAACCTCTCCTTGCTTTTTTATTATACGGGTCAGGGTCTGCGATAAGGGTTTCAGCATTCTTATTCATCCTTTATGAAAACATGGGTTTAGGTCGGGTCCGGTTGCCTGTCATATCGGGATTTCAATGGTTACAGAAAAGGCAACCGGACCGTCTACGGGCTCTGAACAACAGGATTGAGAAATGCAGAAAAAGCCCGTGAATTATTCTTATTTTTTCAAGGCTATTCTGATATCGTGCCCCCGATATAGGTTTCATAGGGCCAGGGCGTTACACCGATCCTGGCTTTTCTCCAGACCGCATATTCTTCCTTGAATGCATCCTGGGACTCAAGAATCTTTTTAACTTCCGGTGATTTCTGCTTCAATGTTTCAAGATAGGTCTGGGTTATTTTTCTTATTTCAATCAGGGTTTCTTTGTCCATTTGAACAATTTCGACTTTCTCTTTGATTTTTACCATGGCTTTTGCATTCAGGTTGTTGATCCAGTTCAGGCTCCACAACTGGGTTTCTTTCGCACACATGATGACGATCTGTTTCAAATCTTCAGGAAGCTTTTTCCAGGCATCCTGATTAAAAAAAACACTGCATTGAGATGCAGGTTGATGGATACCCGGCTGAATCGCATATTTTGTGATATCATCAAATCCCATGGGATAATTCATGGCTGGTGCTGAAAACTCAGCAGCATCAATGACGCCCCGCTCAAGGGCAAGATAGACTTCTCCTCCGGGAAGGGGGCTGACGGCAGCGCCCAGATTGTTCATAATGTCCATATACCAGCCCGGAGTACGGATTCTCAACCCTTTGAAATCTTCCATTTTAGTGGCTCTTTTATTGGAAAAAAGCCCCATGTCCTGGCCGGTTTGACCCCCAGGCAATACAAAAAGGTTGAATTTACCGTAAATTTCCTGCATCATTTCAAGACCGCCCCGTTCATAAAGCCAGATATTATACCCTTCCGGGTCCAGTCCGAACGGAACATCACCAAAAGCGACAAAGGCTTCATTTTTTCCTTTCCAATATCCGGGCCAGTCATGACCGACTTCCGCCACTCCCTGACTCACGGCATCAAAACTCTGCATGGCAGGAACCAGTTCATCTGCGGAAAACGGTTTGATATCCAGCCGGCCGGCAGAGGCCAAACGGACACTGTCGGCGAAATGAACGGCAATGTCGTGAAACAGAAGGCCTTTGGACCATGGTGTGACCATTTTCCATTTGATATTTTCCGTTGAGGTTGTATAGGTAACTCGTTGTGCTTCTTTATGACGTGGATCTTCCCCGAATTTTTCCCGTTTTTCGGCTGCATAGGATGCGCTGCAGATAAACAAAAACGCTGCAAGGCTGATGGTAATTAAGGATAAAGCTTTTTTCACGGTTTCCCTCCATTTTTTTAAAAAGGTTGCATGATCTCATTATGGGTCATGTTTTTTACGACCGGTGTTAAAAATTTCCCTTGATTGTCCCTCCTTTCACAATCGATTTATTTGTATTTCACCATACCAATAATCAAATTATATTGATGTTAACCGATTAAGTATTATGGTATGACCAATATTTATTTCGGCTGAATTATTTTGTCAAGAAAAAAAAGATATTGATATATTTTTTTAGATTACCCTTGATCTATCTATAATAACTGGATTATAAGGACGGATGAGCTATGCATTGAATAATAAAATTAAGGTACTACCAATTAATTTTAGTTAAATGAATATGCTAATTTTTAATTGAAGGATGACCGTTGCTAAAGGGCAACAGCAAAACATATGACCATACCGCTTATACCGATAAAACCCAAACGTATTTCCGACCAGGTTTTTGATCAGATCCGGGAGCTTATCTTCAGGGGAAAACTCAAGCCTGGTGAAAAATTGATGACTGAACGGGAGCTGGCACAGGCCATGGACGTCAGCAGGACCACCATCAGGGATGCCATCCAGAGACTCTCCGCCATGGGGCTCATCGTTCAAAAACAGGGGCAGGGAACTTTTGTGAAACCCTATGATACCAGCCATGAAAACCCCCTGGCAAAGGCAATTGAAGCTCAGAATGCGTCCATTGAAGACCTCCTGGAGGTACGCATCGGCCTTGAATGCAATGCAGCATCCCTGGCAGCGCTCAGAGCTGATGAATCCGATATCAAAGCCATGACCCGGAGTATTGAAGAAATGCAGCAGGAAGTTGCATCCGGGCGTCTCGGCACCGAGGCGGATACCTCATTTCATATGGCCATTGCCTATGCTGCCAAAAATCCGATCCACATCCTGATCATGCGTAATTTTTATGATTATCTATTTCACGGCATCCGGGAAAGCCTGGAATCCCTTTATGAAAAACCGGCAAATATTCAGGCCATTATAAAACAGCATAGCACCATCCTTGCAGCCATAACTTCAAGAGACGCCGATGCTTCTTATTCAGCCATGAAAATCCATATCCGGTTTGTCATGGAATTTTTCAGCAAACGGTTCCCGGGCTGAGCCTTTCATTTTTGAATTGATCAGGCCATGTATTCCCCGTCCTGAACCCTGATGGTTCGATCTGAATAGGCTTCCATATCCGGGTTATGGGTTACGACAATCACGGTGTGCCCGTCCTTGTTCAATGACTGTAAAAGCATCATGATGTCGCCGGCTGTTTTTGAATCCAGGTTCCCCGTGGGTTCGTCGGCCAGAATAAGGGGAGGCTTGTTTACGATGGCCCTGGCAATGGCCACCCGTTCCTGCTCTCCGCCGGATAATTGATCCGGCAGCCGAAGGGATTTGGCCGTAAGGCCTACCCGGTCAATGACCTCACGGGCCATCCGGTCCTGGAGCTTCTTTTTTGTACCTGTCACTGCCATGGGAAGTTTAACGTTTTCCAGAACGGTCAGATAGGGAATAAGTTGAAAAGACTGAAAAATAAACCCGATATATTCACTTCGAAAATCCGCCCGCTGTTCCGCAGTCAAGGCATAAATATCCAGGGAATCCACCAGAACCTTCCCTTGGGTCGGATGGTTCAGTGCCCCCATAATGGATAAAAGAGTACTCTTTCCTGAACCGGACCGGCCCATGAGGGTAATGAACTCGGCATCATCAATAAAAAAATCCATATTCCGGATGGCATCAATGCAGGTGTCGCCGCTCTGATAGGTCTTTTTCAGCCCGCGAACCTCAATTAAATGGTCAATCTGCGTCATTTTCATCTCTCTTTCTATAGTGATCTCAACGCTTCGCTCGGGTCCATATTGCTGGCCTTAAAGGCCGGATAAAGACTTGCCAAAAGACTTAAAGCCACAGCCATGAGAATGGAGACAATGCCAAGATATGAATCAATGCCGGCAAAGGCCCCGTCTTTTATCACAATGGGCATAAGGCCATAGGCGATACCATTTCCGGTCACAAATCCCAGGATGCCGCCGATGACCCCGAGGAGCATGGCTTCCAGAAGGATAATCTGCATCACATGCCCTCTTCTGAACCCGATGGCCCTGAAAATCCCGATTTCCCTTGTTCTTTCATTGACTGATCCCATCATGGTGACAAAAACCAGCAACGAACCGATGAGAACCACTATAACGGAAACCCCGAGGCTGAAGGATTTAAACATGTCGATGGACTGCATCTTGGACATGACGGCCTGCTTCATGGCCGTGACCTTTGCATCGGGAAATTTTTCAGCAATCTGCAAGGTCATTTCCGAAATGGGGCATCCCTGGCAGAAGGCAGATATTTCAACCATGGAAATCTTTCCCGCTTTGCCCAGGATTTTCTGGGAAGCGCCGAGATCGGCAATAACGGCATCATCCTCTGACGACCCGGTGGAATTTAAAATAGCCGTAATTTTAAAAGGTATTCCCGAAAGCACAAGGGTATCCCCTGCCTTAAACCCCAGAAGCTCTGCCGCCTGCGACCCCAGCATCACTTCATCTTCTTTTTCAGGGAAAATCCCGTCACTCTTGTGCCACCATGTCTTGAGCGCAAGCTCTTCTTCAAATAATACCCCCATGAGAAGAACGGTTCTGCCGTTCACCGTCACAGGTCCCAGGAGTTTCGGGGCAACAACGGAAAGATTTTTACTGTCTTTAATGGTTCTGATATCTGCCAGTTTTGCCTGGTCCAGTTCCCGCACGCTGTAATTCACCCCTCCCACATCAATGCCGCCATAGCTGAGTGAAAGGCTTTCAGTTTTGGGCACCATGACAATATTTGCCCCGAACCGGTTAAGCCTTTGTTCAATATCCCGGGTCATGCTATCTGTTATTGAAAGAAGCGTGACAACCGTTGAAACACCGATCACGAGCCCCAGCACAAGAAACAGCATACGGCCTTTCCTGCGTCTGATATTTCCAAAAGAGATGTTATGGAGTTTCAATTTCTTCCTCCTCAGCTTTCGATATTGTCAGGTGCTGCCGGTGGTTGACCTCATTGAGAAGCACGGCATCCAGCCCCTTTTGATCAAAATATGCTTTAATACTGTAAACCGTTGCCTTTCGACGATCATACGTAACCACAAGACGGGTATCGTTTTTGTCCTTAACCGCTGCTTTCACCCCTTCGACAACAGTCATTTCCGGGATGATGGAATCAGGCCAGGATGTCCCGGATTCCAGCTTGAATATTGCATCATCCAGGTTCCGCGTGCTAATATAGGAAACAGCCTGGGGAACCGTTGCAATACTTAACCCCGTAATGACCACAAGAGACACAATCACTGCAAGGGTCCCGAATCCGATCCCCCGTTTCTTGATGCCAAGAACCTTTTCCCTTTTTTCCCGGTATTTTTCAGGATCGTAAACCATGAGAAATTCCTTATTTTTTAAATTTGCAATACCAGGAATTGGCATTGATGTCTTTCATGGAAATTAAAAGATTTTTATCATCGGTTGCCCGTGTCAGAGGTGCAGGGTTACATCCGCCCTTGACCTCATTGATTCTGTCCGTGGAAAACCGCATGCCGCAATTGCCGCAAACCATGGAATCCCCTTCCTGGGCATATCCCTTGCCTGAACGGTAACATACATCGCAGGCATCCACGGCAGCCCGGATAACCCCATCCGCACTTTTTACAAGGAAAAAATCCACCATGGTCCCATCCTCTGCCTTGACCTTGAAATAATGAGCCTTTCCATCACTGACGGTTTTTACGGGAATCATTACGTTCCCGTCTTTTGGCGTCAGGGTTGTAAATTTGCCGCCGAAAAACGCAAAGGCATCCGGACCGGTAATAGTGAATATTAAAAAGACAGCCACACTGATCATAATTTTATATAATAATTTCATTTTTTATCTCCTCAAACTCCTATAATTTTTCAGTTGATTCTGATGTTTCAGAAAGTGTGCAGCAAGATCCCCTGCCCGATTTAAAGCCGGTTCTTCTGGATTCAAGATAGGCAAAGGATTCTTTTTCCGGAATAGGTTCAATTGTTACAACCGTCCCGGGATAACCGACTTCGGCCAGTTTTCGGGATATGTCTTCTACCGTCAAAGGCAAGGTAAAATCAATGGCAATTAATTTCCTGAAAAGGTTAGTGCCCATGCCTGAATATCCTTTCAAGGACAAAAGCCCGGTGCTGATGGTATTAAAGCACGCTCCGCACGAAAGGCTGTCTATTTTGATGACGACCCTCTGAATAGAGCCGGGATCAGCTTTTTCAGCCGTCCCCTGTTCCGGGGCAAATATCAAAAAAGCCCCCATAACTCCAATGATGACATATTTGAATGCTTTCACAATTTCCTCCTGCTGAATGATTAAACCGTACACATTTTCTCCTGATCTACATAATCAAAAGCTGTGCCGGAAATGCGAATAAAGACTGATAATATTTCAACTGGCTGAATTTACAAGGTTAATTTCTGAAGTTAAAAATGAATCCGGTTTATGGAAAAGCAGGCGATTTTGCAGACTATTCTACATCCCTTTGCAGAATTGTCTCTAATCTTACATACCATATTTTTCCAGACGGTATAAAAGGACATGCCTTGGGATTTTTAATAAACGGGCAGCTTCGGACCGGTTATGGCCGGCTTTTTCAAGAGCCTTGAAAATATATGCTTTTTCAATATCTTCAAGGGCAATCCCCTCATCCGGGATTTCAGGGGAAAGGGCGGAAAAAGAGGATTTTTCAACCTGCAGATGAAGGTCTTCAGGCTCGATCCGGCTCTTTTTTCTTAAAATGATACAGCGCTCGACAATATTCTGAATTTCCCTGATATTTCCCGGCCATAAATAAGACTTCAATACTTCCAGGGCCGGTTTTGAGAAATGAACATCTGCCGGGGCATCAAATTTCTTTAAAAAATGAGTGACCAGGGCAGGGATATCTTCTTTCCGTTCCCTCAGAGGCGGGATAAACAAGGGGATGACACTCAGCCGGTAAAACAGGTCTTCCCTGAATCCGCCTGAGGCAATATTCTTTTTCAAATCCAGGTTGGTAGCTGCAATAATCCTGATGTCAACGTTCTTTGTCTTGTCTGCGCCCACCGGCTGTACTTCTTTTTCCTGGATGGCCCTCAAGAGTTTTACCTGGACATCGGTGGTCAGCTCTCCGATTTCATCCAGGAACAGGGTGCCGTTGGCCGCTGTTAAAAAATGTCCTTTCCTGTCCTTGACGGCACCGGTAAAAGATCCCTTCACATGTCCGAAAAGTTCGCTTTCGATGAGGCCTTTGGGGATGGCCGCACAATTGACAGCAACCATGGGGCCGTTGCTTCTGGGGCTGTTCTGGTGGATGAGCCGGGCCAATACTTCCTTGCCCGTGCCGGATTCACCGGATATAAGAACCGTCGCTTCGCTGTTGGCGGCCCGTGATGCCGTATCCAGCAGCTCTTTCATGGCCGTGCTGGCAGACACAATACCTTCGGTACCGGTCAGGTGGTTGATTTCATTGACCAGGAGCTTTGTTTTCGTTCTCAGCCCTTTAAGCTCCAATGCCTTTTTGCAGGATAAAATCAAGGTGTCCCGTTCAAAAGGTTTGGTGATAAAATTAAAAGCACCTTTATGCATGGCCTGGACAGCCATTTCGATAGAGCCGAATGCGGTCATGACAATCACAGGGGTATCCAAAGCCTCCTGTTTAATCATTTCAAGAAGCTCAAGACCGCTCATGTCTCCCAGTTTCACATCCGTCACCACCAGATCAGGCGCATGGATCTTGAATTGTGACAGTCCTTCCCTGCCGGAAGCAGCCGTCACAACATCAAAGCCTTTTGCGGCAAGATTGTATTCCGTTACCCGTCTCAGGCTTTGGTCATCATCGATCAATAAAATCATATCAGACATATTGAATTCCTTTCTTCCCTGTCTAATAGCTGCCTGCATACCTTGTAAAACTTTTCCACGCAATGCATGCCATATATGTAATTATGGGATATCTTGCCAGGACCCTGGCTATCCGATTGGCACATTTTACTTTTTATTGATCAATCAATCTAACAAAACAGATGCTTTGGATTTAATTTTAGAAATAAGTTGATATATTCATAATTGCCTCTTGAATGACATTTTTTTTATTTGCATGTCCTATTTACGTATCCTTTTATAGTACTAAATGTGGACTGAATGTCAAGAAGGGAGAATTTTTTAAGATGCCGGGACGGTTCAAGACTCAATAAGTCAGGCCTAACTTTTTCTGTTGACAAAAAAATAAAGGCTCTGTATATTCTTCTCCTAAAAGTTATATTTTACTAACTTAATTCAAAATTAGATATTTAAAAAGGATAAGGATACAATTAACGGATAAGCATATGTTGAAAGTCAAAACCAAATTCAGACTGATCATTGCCTTTTATATGATGCTGCCTATTACCGTCATCTTCTTTTCCACCCTGGATGCTACCCTATTTTCGGACCATTACTTCCAAACCGCCTTAACCCTCTGCCTGGCAATAACCATCGGCCTGGCGCTTTGCAGCCCCCTGCTCCCAGGGTTTAAATGGATTTTTTTCAAACAGATCCAGCAGATTTCCAACATCTGCTCAAACATCAAAAACGGAAATTATCTGTATTTCCAGTTGCCTAACGAACCCAATGAGACCGGGGATGAAAACGAGCTGATTTTTTTAATGCGGAATATGAACTGGATGATCCACCAGATCACCGTCATTGCCGACAGAATCACCAAAGCGGCTGAATCCGCATTTATCATTCAGAACCAGGAAGTCCATGTGTCCGCCAGCATCGGCATTGTTGAACAGACCCTTGTCTATGAAAATGCAAACCACCTGCTCAGGGATGCAGACCTTGCCATGTACCATGCCAAGGATTCCGGCAAAGCCCAGTTCAAATTTTTTACCCCCCGCATGCATGAAGACCTCATGGCTTCGGTCACCCTGGAAAAAGAACTGAGAAAAGCCCTGGAAATAGACGAACTGGCCTTATTTTTGAAAATTGTCAAATCCATCCTCTCGCTTTCCAAGAGCCTGGGGCTGTCCACGGCAGCCGAGGTATAACAATAACAAACAAGGAGATAAACCCATGTCCGATATCCTGTCCGGATTCATGAACATCTGGGAAGTGGAATCCCACTTCAAATGCCCGGTGATCGGGGCCATGCTATCCGTTGAAAAACACAAGAGTATCCTGATCAAATGCGGGTATGACATAAAAAAAATGAAACCTTATGAATATCATCAGGTCATCATGGGCAAGCTCACGGAAGAAAACAATGTCTCCGTAAAGGTAAACAATTTTATCCGGAGTCAGGCCCACAGCCAGATGCTCCGGATTGCAGGCTTGGATGATGCAGCGGTCCGGGCACTCTGGAAAAAACAACTGGAATCGGGAAATGTCGGCCCCATGATGTATGCCGTCATTTCCCGGAAAGATACGGGTGTTGAGCTGCTTTGTGATATCCACGGCGAAGTCCACATGCTGGCCCATGCCAATATGGCCGGCATATTTGATGTCCGGCAGAAGCTGATCAAAATGGAAGAAACCCTCAGCACTGTGAAAAAAAAACTGACCCGGAAAACTGAAGACATCAAACAGATGTCCCAGGCCGGGAAATTAAGCGCCCGGAAAATAACCGCCCTTGAGCTTGAAAACCAGGGACAAAAAAAAAGAACCAGCACCCAAAAAGCCCTGGCCCAATCTGCCAAAGACCGGCCAACCGTCTTTGGCCTGACCGCGGCAACCATCTCATCCCTTGAACAGGCCTTGGAAGCCGGAAAGGAAACGGCCAGGGCCATGGAAAGGGAGAAAAGAAGCCTTCAGATCGAGCTTTTCAGCACAAGGAGTGAAAATGAACTCCTCAAAAAAGAGATGCAGGCCCTGGTAGACGGGTTCCGCTCCCCTGCCGTGCCTCCCTGTTCCGGGACCGGCGGGTGCCCGGATGAAACCTGCCCCCGGTACAAGCTCTGTGCGAGACGGGTGTTCATGGTGGGTGGCATGACCAAAATGAAATCCCTGTATAAGGATATCGTTGAAAAAGCCGGTGGTGAATTCGACTACCATGACGGGTATATGAAAAACAGCAGCGATAATATGGAAGCCCGGGTCAAGCGCTGCGATATAGTAATCTGCCCTGTGAACTGCAACAGCCACAATGCCTGCCTCATGGTGAAAAAGCTATGTTACCGGTACAACAAGCCCCTGAAGATCCTCAACAGTTCAAGTCTTTCCGCCGTGACCCAGGTCCTGTTTGATGAGGATGTGACTTAAATCTTTCCCAATACTTTTTCAATGATGCCAGCAAATATCTCCTGCTCTTTTTCCGTCAGATCCGAAACAAGATCTTCCGTCATCCGGAGATGAAATTTATGATGCTGTTTGAAATAGGATTCCCCCTCGGGGGTCAGCTCGATGAGATAGGAACGCCGGTCGCTTTCATGGGGTTTTCTTTTTAAAAGCTTTCTTTCTTCCAGCCGGTCCGCGGCAACGGTCAGGGTGCCTGTGGTCACTCCTGTTTTTTCGGCCAGGTCCTTCATTTTGATGGACCCCGAATGCCCCACTATATCGATGATATGAGCCTGGGTGGTGGTGAGGCCGCTGTCTTTTACAACATCTTCCTCCCAGGAGGACAATTTTTCATAGAGTTCAACGATTAATTGTGAAAGATTTTTTATTTTCATAGGCTATGGTTGTCCTGATTCTTTTTCAGCCTAACTATCATATCAAAAGGTCTGCCACAATCAAAAATATAGTTTGACCATCAAAAATCTTGACAGCCCAAAAACAATCCTTTATAGATTGACCATCAAGTATTTTGATAACCAAACTATATTGAGGCTCATAATGATCAGAAGACATGCCGACCTGACCCTGTACCGGGAAATTTTCAAATCCAAAGATTTTATCCGGGTGGCCCTGGGCGCCTCCCTCATCCCCATGGCCTTGGCCCTGGACCATACACGCCTGATGCTGACATGGGCGGTCCCCCCCGCTGACCTTTTGCTTATCCTTTCCATCCTGGTCAACGGCCTGCCCATCATCCGGGATGCGGCCCTGGGCCTGTTGAAAAAACGAATCAATGTGGACGAGCTGGTGAGCATTGCCATCCTTGCCTGTGTCATCAACGGCAATTTCCTTGAGGCCGCCGTTGTCAGCGCCATCATGGTGTTCGGGGCCCTGGTGGAAGAGGCGGTCAGCGACAGTGCAAGAAACGCCATCCAGAGCCTCATCGAGATCACACCGGAAACCGCGGTGGTTGAAAAAAACGGCCAAGAGGTCTCCCTTAAGGTTTCGGACATCCAAAAAGGGGATGTCCTGGTGGTCCGGCCGGGGGAAACCATTTGTGTGGACGGGGAGATTACCGGGGGCAAAACCGCGGTGGATGAGTCATCCATTACCGGGGAGTCCATCCCCGTGGGAAAGCAGCCCGGGGACGGGGTCTATGCCGGAACTTTGAATATCGACGGATTTGTCAGAATCAAGGCCCTGAAGCTGGGAGAGGATTCCACTATCGGAAAGATCATCCGGATGGTCAAGGCCGCGGAACAGTCCAAAACCGACAGCGCTAAAATCGTGGACCAATACGCCTCCTGGTTCACCCCCGTCATCCTGGCCTGTGCGGCCCTGGCCTATCTCGCCACAAGGGATGCGAGCCGGGCCGTCACCGTCCTGATTGTGGGCTGCCCCTGCTCTTTTCTCCTGGCAGGACCCGTTTCCACGGTGGCCGCCATCGGCCGGGCCGCAAAAGCGGGCATCCTGGTCAAAGGCGGCAAATACCTGGAAAATATTGCCCAGGCCTCGGCTTTTTATTTTGACAAAACCGGCACCCTCACCCTGGGGGAGCCGGTGGTGGTAAAGGTGATTCCCGAGGCCCATACCACGGAAAAGGAGATCCTCTCCCTGGCGGCCGGCA
>MGTJ01000063.1:0-6873 GCA_001799395.1 Desulfobacterales bacterium RIFOXYA12_FULL_46_15
GGTCTTCCTTTCACAAAAAAAAAAGCCACAAAGGCAACCCGATCTTCCGGATTATCTGCCTTCGTGGCTGATTGTTATAGTAATTTTATATTTAACACCCATCACCTTCTTGATGATGAATTGCCGAATTTATACCTGTCTTTTTATAGGAAGTCAACACTGGTGTGTCAATATCAACTTTTATTCTCTTAGGTTGAATCTTATCAAGCATCGTATAAAATTTATGGAACCGCTCCCGGTTTATTTATCTTGTAATTTGATGTTAATGGGCTGTTCTCTCGAATTTTGGCCGAATGGAACAGAGTGGAGTGATCTGAAGCACCCCATCATTGTTCGCTACTTTGCAATTAACACCATAGACTGATCTTATTGTTTCCATCGTTAGCACAGTTTTCGGGGTGCCTGATGAATATACATCCCCATCCCTCAACAAAATAATTTTATCTGCATATTTTCCAACCAAATTCAGATCATGCAAAACAATAACTGTTATAATTTTTTTAAGAGCCGTAATTTCTTTCACCATGTCAAGAATCTCCAGCGCATACCGTATATCCAGACTATTCAGGGGTTCGTCGAAGAGAAGAACCATGGGCTGCCGAACAAGAGCCTGTGCCATCCAGACCATTTGTCTTTGCCCGCCACTCAGCTCGCCAAGAAACCTTGAAGCGAGCATCTCTATTCCAAGAGTTTCCAACATCTTTAAAACGGCGGTAAGGTCTTCTTTTCCGACTCTCCACGACAAGGATTGCATTCTGCCTAAAAGAACGGTTTCAAATACGGTTAAAACAGCTCGAAATGAATTTTCCTGAGGAAGATAGCTGACCCATTGCCCTAATCGTTTTTTCTTAGCAGGGCTTGTATTATCTTTGCTCAGCCGAATCGTCCCTTCCGGTTTTAGAAGCCCTGCTATGCATTTCATAAGAGTTGACTTTCCTGATCCATTTGGACCGATAATGCCTGTTATTTCCCCCGGTACTGCATTGAAATGAATATTTCTTAAAATCGGCTCACTGCTGTCATAGGCAAACTTTAATCTCTCAACTTGGAGCATCACCAGTAACCCCCTCGTTTTTTAAACATCAAAGAGATAAAAAATGGTACGCCGATAAAAGAAGTAATAATTCCTATGGGAAGGATAATGCCTGGAACGATCAATTTGCTTAACACGGATGCCGAAGAAAGTAGAATTGCTCCTGTCAGAGCAGATACCGGTAAAAAAAATCGTTGATCCTCACCCACAAGCATTCTGGCTATATGGGGCCCGGCTAGTCCGATAAAACCGATGGTACCGACAAAACAGACCGCAGCCCCGGTGAGAATGGATACCAAGACAAATGTTTTGAGCCGAAGTCTTTCCACATTGACACCCAGGCTTTCAGCCTTTTCATCGCCAAGCCTAAGGGTAGTAAGCTTCCAGGCATCCTTTGCCAATAGGGGAATTGTCAACAGCAAAATCGCAGAAGAGATGCCAAGCTTTTGCCAGGTTGTCCGGAAAAGATTTCCAAAGAGCCAGAATATTACTGCCTGCAACTGCTGTTCTGAAGCTATATACTGTAACAAAGCGGTCAGGGATTGGAATAAAAAAAGTATGGCAATTCCTGCCAGAACCATTGTCTCGGAACTGAATTTTGCCTTCTTTGCAACAGAATACATCAACAAACATGTGAGCATTGCGAAGAAGAAGGCATTGATTGGCACTATATAGTTTTTCCCTGACGGGAAAACGCTGACCCCTGCCACAAGGGCTAATGCAGCACCAAAACCAGCAGATGCAGATACTCCGAGTGTATAGGGGCTAGCCAGAGGATTACCCAGAATGGTTTGCATTTCAGCTCCGGCAATAGCAAGGGAAGCACCGACCACTATCGCCATCAGAGCAATCGGCAGTCTTAGCTTCCAGACGATAGTGGACGTGGTAGGGTCAACAGAATCAGGACTAAAGACAGCCAGGAAGATTTCATCAATTGAAAGCCAGGCCGGCCCTATAGCAATATCTGCTAAAAGTATCAGCACAGCCGCGATGCCCATTGAAAAAACAATGGTATATTTTCGACCGGTTATTTGGTGGTACAGATTTTCAGCCCGATGATTCATCTTTCTCTTTTACCTGTTTATCTCTATCATTTGCAGATCGTTATGATACACGGGCATAAATCTTTGTTCAAACAGATGAAGGTCGGCCCCGGGATCTAAATCTTTAAATTCATCCGGATACAGCCACTTGGCAATTGCTTGAACAACAGCAAAGGTATAAATATTGTTATAGATATAATAGGATGAATCAAAGATACCGTAAATTTTACCGTTTTTTACGGCATCAAGGTGTCCCCATCCGGGTCTTTCCGTGATGGCTTTTAGAAAATCCAGCATTGGTTTTTTGTCATATTCCGGTAATACGGTTTTCATTTCATCATCCGGCTGCTGCCAGAAACCGCCAAAGGAAGAAACAATGATAATATCCGGGTTTGTTTTAAGCAGATATTCAGGTGCAATGGTACCGCGTTCTTTTATTATGCCTTCAGCAATATTGACGGCACCCGCTTTTTTCAGGATCACACCCCATCCCGCATTTCCGCAGCTCCACCCGTATTGGGACGGCTCTTTGGAGGCACCTTCAAGATAAACCTTTGGCTTGTTTTTTTTAATGTTTGCAAGTCGATTAATCACTTTGCCGACACGATCTTTATAAAAAGCAGCAATTTCACCGGCTCTTTCTTCTTTTCCCAGCATACTGCCGATCAGCAGGGTGCTGGTGATGCTGTTTTCAAAAGGGTCTTTCCAATAATCAATGATAACCGTTGGAATACCGGCTTGTTCCAACCTGTCAAGATCGTCGGTAATGCCCTCGTATTTATCAAGAACAGCCCATAAAGGATACAGGATTAAATCCGGTTTTAATGCCATCACCTTTTCTACACTGAAGGTCCCTTTTGCATGTGTACCGATATCGGGGATAGACATGATTTCAGGATATTTTTTTTTAAATTCCCTGTAAATATTCTGGTCACTTATCGGCGTTATCTTTCCCCATCCGACTATTTTTTCCAGAAAATCATGACCTGCAATGGCAGAAAATGTGGGTAAATGTCTGTCAAAGCTTAAAATTATTTTTTCAGCCGGGATCTGAACCGATACCTTTCTACCGGCAAGGTCTGTTACTGTTATCCTTTTCTTATGGGATAACCTGTTTTCATTGCCGGCAGCATGCTCCCCGGACAGGATGATCAGCAGAGCAGCGGCAATGATCATCAGAAAATTGTGCTTTGTCATTCTAATCAATGAGGCCTCAATTAAACGCCTATATCCTGTAATGGTTATACCCGCCTGTTTCTTTTAAATGTGTCAGTACCCAGCGATGGGGCCAGGGACATCCCTTACATTGATCTGTTTTCTTTCTGTTTTGTTCAACAAATGCCCTGTAATCCTCAACCGATGTCAGCATTTCAATAGGTGTTTCCGATGGGACCCCGGTAGTACAACTTTCGAGCATTCCGTTGTTCAATACTGCCAAATAATGTATTCCGCCTTCGCAGGTATAGCGGGAATCATTTCCCATATACATTTGATATACTCCTGCAGGGGTGCAGCACCCCATTTGGGGTTTTAACGATGTAAAAAAACAATCTTCATTCCCCAGAAGATATCCTTCCGATTTCATCTGCCAAAGTTTTTCAAAAACTCTTTCAACTTGCGGCAGATCTTCTTCACGAAGGGCAATATCTTCTGTATAGCTGTGGTTGACAACACCCCTGACCATCAGGGAAACGCGCAAAGGAAGGCCCAGTTCAGTGAATGTACGAAGCATCTCCGGTTGAATGTCCAGGTTGTATTTAGTGATAACGGCGGCAACACTGGTCCTGAAACTGAAATGTGAGTCCCGGATATATTTTAGGATATGTTCGAGTTTTTTTGTAAGCGTCTTGCCGAATTGGGGTTGTTGACCTGTTTTCAGAGTATCAATGGAAAATCCAAGGTTATCCAAACCAGCTTCGTCTAATGAATGCAAGAGGCTTTCTTCGAGTGATCGGCCATTTGTTAAAACCGAAACAGTGGTGTCCCGATCGGAAATATAGTTGACAAGATCCAGCAGATAGGGGGAAAGCAACGGCTCTCCTCCGACAATACTAATCATACGATTGCCCAAGCCATAGGCAATATCCGAAGCTCTTTTCCATTCTTTAAGATCTAGGTCGGTCTTTGAAAGAGAGTTTTTCTGGGCACAATAGGTGCAATTCAAGTTGCAATTCCCTGTAAGAAAAAAGCAGGTCTGCAAAGGGTGGATATCACCGGCCACAGCTTTTTCAAAACTCGATAAATAGGCATTTTGTTTTGCTGTACGATTATGTTTGTACATTTTTTAGCCTCCATACCCGATTTGGGCGTTATATTTTTTTTATCAGCTTGTATCGGATTAAAATTTAACTGTTACCTCTGCAAACCATGATCGGCCGGAAGCTTTTTCATAGCTAAAATATTCTTTGTCAAAAATATTATCGACTGAAAAAGAAAGAGTTGCATGTTTGAAAATATCATATGAAATTTTGGCATCCGTTACAAAATAAGAATCATAAGACCCATATACACCTTCATAGAAATCGCTATTGTCATCATTTTTATAGGATTTGTCCACATAGCGGCCGATAATAGTGCCTGAAAAAGGTCCTTGGGTCAGGGTGGCACCGATATTGAACATGTTTTCCGGGACCATGGTCAGATTTTTGCCGACAGTGGAGGGGTTGGCAGAATTTTCCGTTATCTCAGATTCAGTATATGTATAGTTGGCAAAAAGAGACAGCCAGTTGTCGAAATTCTGCTTGATCTCCAGCTCAATACCCTTGCTTTCAGCTTTTCCCACATTTTTATTTTCATAAAGGGTAGACGTTGTCATTGAGCGGTAGATAAGATCATCCATATAGTTTTCAAAATAGGTTGCATTGAAATTTGCGCCCTTCCATAGCCTTTGTTGAACCCCTAAGTCCCAGGATTTAACCGTTTCAGGTGTAAGAGCCGGGTTTCCTGCATACACCACTCCTGTTCCCGGGGTGGTCCACTTGCTGTAAAGCTCAAGAATCGTCGGTGCCCGGAATGATTTCCCTGCAGAGGCTTTAAATGACGTTTTTTCTGAAAAATTATAAACAAGAGATGCTTTCGGATTAAAAGAGGAAAACTCTTTTGAATCATAGTTAGTCGGGGATCCTGCCTCATAGATATATCCGTCAAATGTTTCCCACCAGTCTTCCCTGAAACCAAGATACGCAGTCAAGTTATCAGAAATGGCGATTTCATCCTGCAGGAAAAGGGCATAGGACCGAGATTTCCCTTTTTTTTCTGAAATCAGACTCGTTCGGGTAAGCATACTCCTCCAGTTTGTACGGTTGTACTCTACTACCTGACCCACATTGTACTGGTGGTGAAGGCCAAAAGTCAGAAGATTTTTGTTAAAAAACGGAAAAGTGAATTGTGCATCTAAGTCGTACTGTTTCTCGAGAGGGTGGTCCCATTCGCTTCCGGCACCATCCGAAATTGTAGATGCAGTTCCGGGAACTGCCATATTGCTGGTGGTATCTACATAGCTGGCTGATAATTTGGCTTTGACATCCGATATGTTGGTTTCATAGACAATGTTTGAGAAATTAGATTCCTGGTTGGTATCCTGATATGTGAAGAAAGATGAAGAACTGACTGATCCGTATGACCAGACCGGGTTTCCGGATGCATCCCTCAGATAGGTGTTTGGATTGCCATAGTGCAACTCATATCTGGTTCTAAAGAAAGACAAGCTGAGTTTTGAAGATTCTGAAAATTCATATTGAGCCTTAAGATTCAGATTGTAATCCCAGTATTCAGCATCCCCCATATCTCCTATTAAATAACGACTACTCCCTTTCTGGTCCTTGGTATTCGACCATCCTGAAATCCCTGCCGGAGGTGCTGTTCTCTGGATATTGTACATCCATGGGTAGCCATCCGTATCTTTTCCCCCAATACTGATAAATGTGCTCAGTTTATCAGACAGCTTGTCTCCATAAGAGGTATAGTATTTAAATAAACCATCAGCCGCATTTCCACTATCCCAGCTTGTGCCGTATCCTGTTTTGGCTATAATTTCTCTTTTTTTCGGCATTTTACTGATAATATTAACGACACCACCCATGGCCTGCCCGCCATAAAGGCTCGAGAAGGGGCCTTTAACGACCTCTACCTTCTGTACTGACTCCGGTGCCAGAGGTTTGAAGCCCATAATACTGCCAAAGGTCGGATGTGCAAGAGGAGTTACGCCATCCATGAGGATTAATGTCTTACCGCTGCCGTAAGGAATCCCCCTCAGTGTAATCTGTCCTCCGTAATCCATAATGCTTCTTTGAAATGAAAAAACACCTGGGAGTGTATTTAGGGATTCATCAATGGTCCGTATGTTTCTATTTTCAATATCATCCTCAGTGACCAGGGAAATGCTTCCGGGGGCCTTAGACAATTCCTTTTCCGTTTTTGTGGCGGTTACCACGATGTCGGGCAGTTGAATAGTGCTTTGGTCGGCAGTCTCTGCTATCCCTGTGCCGGGCAGTAACAATGCCGGAATTACGATAATAGCCCATATTGTCTGCAATAGTTTTTTCATTGAAATCCTCCTTATGGCGAATCACTCGTTTTCTTTGATTTTCATATCTGTTCCGTGAATGAACAGAAATCGGGTTTTTAAAACGCTCATGCATGCGTCCGATTCGCAGTAATCTGTTCAATAAATCCTTCGATCCGGACCCTTAATTGCTCTACGTCGGATTGGGAATAATCCGTGACAATGTGTAGGTAGGGCAGGCCGTGTTTCCCCTTGACCAATTCCCCGACCCGGAAAGATTCGATGTTGAAGGC
>MGTJ01000063.1:6891-13737 GCA_001799395.1 Desulfobacterales bacterium RIFOXYA12_FULL_46_15
CAGGTCGATGACGCCATGGATATTATATTCCGTGATCAACCGGTCGATTTGTTCAAACCGTGTATTGTTCGGGGTCATACAGGCGCAGGTGATTTTCAGATACCGTTCGGCAATTGCCTCAATGGGGTCTTTATTTAAATCGATCAGGTCATCCAGCCGGGTCACGCCGCCACAGCCTTCCTGGCAGACGACCACGCCTCCGCTTTCTTCCACAAGCCTGAGAACCTTATCACAGCCCAGGCTGTTCCCGAGCCCGGTCCATAGAATGCGCGGCCGCTCCGGAGAACAGGCATATTCTTTATCTTGAATTTTCCGTTTGAGTTCCTTTAAGATAGATTCCATTTTTCTGAGGTATTCTTCACGATCAATTGAGTATGACATGCTGGTGGATAGTGCAACAAGATCCAACCCCATAATAGGTACCGGGTGTTCTTTTCTACACTGATGGATTTCTTTTAATACGCCACGAATTTTGTTTCCAAGACGACTTGCTTCAATTAGTGCATCATCCGTGATCTTTGCATTCAACTGGGCTTCAAGAAATGATTTCAGCTTGTGAACTTCCCCAATCCAATGCCTGAGGGCGTCCGGGTCATCAGGTTTTTGAGGAAGATCCATAACATGCATTGGTTTTTCCCTGGCCAATAATTCATACATTTTTTTTCGGCCGTCACAGGTGGTTTCGCCCACAATGCAATCTGCCAGGGGGAAAATCGGACAGGAATTATTAATAGCACGGCCATAAGTCGCCTTTACCATAGGGCATTGGTCGGCCGGAAGCACCTGTTCCGCTGCTTCAATCGGACCTTCCGTGGTTCCGCACAAGCCTACCGTAATTGCACCGGCAGCCCATACCAGTTCACTCGGAAAATATGAGCAAAGGCAACCGACTACTGATTTTCCTTCATCTTTGGCCATTTCCAGTTTAAGGGCGAAATCGGTTTTTACCTCATCGATTTTTTTAGTAACATTTAATTCCATTTTATTGATCCTGATTGTTTTCATTAACGTTGGTAATATTCCTTTGCAAGCACTGCCGCTCCCAAAGCACCTGTGATTTGAGAGTCCACCTGAATGGAAACGAACTGAAATCCTAAAAATTTTTCAAGGGCGTTTCGTACCCCTTGATTTTTTGCCACCCCGCCGACGAAAGCCGTATTTTTGCTCACGTTCAAGCGCTTGGCCATATTCCCGACGCGTCTGGCAATGCTGTGATGCAAGCCTGCGGCAATATTATCTTTTGTATTGCCTGTTGCCAATAAAGAGATCACTTCCGATTCGGCAAAAACAATACAGGTACTGTTTATCGTACATGGGGATTTGGCATGAGCCGAAATCAAGCTAAAATGCTCAATATCCGTTTCAAGAGCCTGAGCCATGATTTCCAGAAATCTTCCAGTTCCTGCAGCACATCGATCATTCATTACAAAGTCGAGTACACTGCCATCATTGTTCAGTTTAATCACTTTGCTGTCCTGACCGCCGATATCGATTAAAGATTCAACATTAGAATTTAAATAACGGACTCCCTTGGCATGACATGAAATTTCAGTAACTGTCTTATCGGCGAAAGCAAGAGAAACCCTTCCATAGCCTGTTGCCACGATATAATGGATATCTTTCCGTGAATGTTTTGTTTGATTTAACGCTTTGGTAAAAACAGCCGCGCCTGCTTTTCCAGGATCAGCACCGGTATTAATAATTTCAATAGCCACAATGCCTGAACGGTCAATAATTACTGATTTTGCTGTTAAAGATCCAACATCAACACCTGCAAACAATTTATCATCTGACTGACAGACTATAGTCATTCTAAAAAATCCTGGGAAAAATAAACCATAATAAAGAGGAGTTATGCGGTCCTCTTTTTCAGCTTTGATTGGGACGGTCCCACTCAAGTCTCAGGATTAGTATTTGATAAGGGGGGATAAATCAAATTGTTAATTCTGATTTAATTTTATCCGGCGATAGAGAAATCAAATATAGTGGTTTTAAGTTAATGCATTTGCAGAAAATATTTTCCCTATTTATCTCCAGATATTCAACAGGGACGGCTTAAGTCGGCAAAGCTGTTCCTCAACAAGGTTCAGGGCAGGGTCAGAATACAGCGGACATGGTTTTTGCCGTTTATGGGGTTAAGGCGGATATTCTCCGCCGCAAGGGATAGGCCGTGATGGTCCCCAGGCAGGCCGAGGCCGAACCCGGCCCCAGTCGACATCGGTACGGACCACGGCTGGAGCTGGCGGATCCTGCCTGCTGAGTCAGGTTGCATGCAACAGGAATTCGACTTTCACGGCGTCGAAGGGGAAAACAATTTGCCCGGTGTCGGTCCGATGGAGGATTCCTTTTTAATATTCTTTCCAGTAATTCCGATGAATAGACCCGAAGAACCATAGCGATTGTAACTTTTAAGGCGGTAAGGATTGATGATTTCAATGCTGAAACCGAAGCAGATCAAAAAAATTGACAATGGCATCGGTAAACTGTTAAAAGTACTGAATATCGAAACAGTGTGAATAATTGAAGCGATATTGCATTATTGCCGATTATGGCAAGCATATGCAATTAATAATGTGTTACAGAACTATCCATGAAGCGTAAACCGAATGTTAAAAAAGGACATATTCCTCTCCAAGAGCGAAGCCGGCAGATGGTGGAATGGATTTTAGACGCCGCCATGAGGCTCTTCGCCGAACAAGGTTATGAAGTTACGACAACAAACAAAATTGCCGAACTGGCCGGTGTATCCATCGGCTCCCTCTATCATTACTTTCCAAATAAGAATGCCATTCTCCTTGAATTGGGAATCCGGCACCGGAAAAAAATGTATCGTGATATCATCAAGACATTGAGAAACAGCAAAGAATCCGACCTGAGAGAGGTCCTGAAGAGGATCGTTACCAAGATCATTCGCCTGCACAGGGACAACCAGCTATTTATCGAAGCGCTCACCGTCCATACACATATTGATAAGCAACTGGACACAATAAAGCATGATCATGATATCAAATTCTGGGCGGCTGTAGGAAGTATCATAAGGAAAAAATACATGGATAGCAATCCTGGGATTGAGCGGCGTTTACCATTGAAGCGGTGCGTCAGGCCAAAGTGGATTACAAAATCGAATACGGCCGGGCAGATCAGATAGCTGGTCTTCTAAAGGATATATCGGCCAGAAAAGGAATTGGTGATATTCTATCAAAGGGCATTGTAAATGCTTCCAAAGAATGGGGGATGGCAGATCAGGCCATTCATGTAAAAGGACTGGAACCTGCCGGATACGACCCAAGGATTTTAAAGGGTATGGGTCTGGCCTATGGAACCTCTCCGCGCGGGGCCTGCCATCTTCGATCCACTTTTTATAAACCTGAACTGTCAAAAATGATTGATCCTGATACAATTGATGGAAAAGCTGAGATGTTTATTGAATGGGAAGACAGGCTGATCATTTTTGACACTTTAATCTTCTGCCGTTTTTACAGGGACCTGTATCAATGGGAAGAGTTATCCCAAATTATAAAAGGAATCACCGGGCTTGACCTGGACAAAGAATCCATGCGGAAAATTGCTGCAGGAATTTCAAACGATACCAGGCGGTTCAATTTGAGGGAGGGACTTGCCCCTGAAGATGACTTGCTTCCCAGGCGGTTCCACAAAGAAGCGCTTCCTGAAACCAATAAGGTTATAACTGAAGAAGCCATGAAACAACTCCTAAATGAGTATTACAAGGCAAGGGGATGGGATGGTAACGGGCTTCTGGCTGAGAAATAGAAAAGGCATATTTCATATCCACGACAGCGCTTCTCATACCTGGCATGTGTGTGCTGTGATGCGGCTAAGAAGTGAAAAAAAATCACAGGTTACCCGGCATTTAAAAAAAAGCAGGAGATATAGAACCATGAAAGCTTTTTCTTTAAATGCCAGTATTGTCACCGCAGCCAATAATATCAGAAATAAGATTTCAGAGGTTCAGGATGACCTGATCGCAAAAACAGATCAGGCGATTAGAATATTTGAAGTTGGAGAAAACGTTAAATTCATTGTGCCGGTTCCGGGGCTGATCCTATAAGTAACAGTAGCCTGATGGGCGCTTATGCTGTATAAAAGGTCATTAACTGTAGGCGGTTGATAAACCCCACCTGGCGACTCGGGTAAAAGTCTGGTAAAAATCAGCCCGCCACGGCTTATGCAATGCCGGGATTTATTACCAAAGGAGATACAGATATGGACTGTAACAAATCAAAGAATCTTAATCACTGTAACTGCACCTATGATCCATGTTCAAGAAAAGGGGTATGCTGCGAATGTATCGCCTATCACCTCCGGAACAGGGAGCTTCCCGGATGCTGTTTTCCAAGAGAGGTGGAACAAACATGGGACCGGTCTTTCGAACAGTTTGCCGACCTTGTTTCCAAGGGCAGGATATAGACCGGATGCTTTTTTTGTCTTGCCTCTGTTTTGTTTCATGTGAGTTGACAAAAGGTAGACACCGGCATATGTTCATCGCATGAAATATTTAAACTGGAGCTCTGAGAAAGCAGTCCCGGACAAAACGATACGCCCGGCAAATTACCGGCGCGTTCGGCCGGAATAAAATAGTATGAATTTGGGAGAGATTGTGAAACTCAAGAGTCAGAATCCTGATGTTGAGTACCAAAGCCGGAGGGCATATGTATTTGTGAAGAAACTGATTAAGTATCCTGATATTAATCCGCTTTTAACGGAGGGTTCATGAGCGTAAGCATGAAATTAAAGGATAGATTCGTTAACATCAAGGCCCGTCTTACGAGTCTTGATGACCAGCAATTAGGCAAGGCAGCGCTTGTTATCATTCTCTTTCTGGACATTTTTATCCTGATGACCATCTTCAACGGCCTTGACGAACACACAAATCAGATCTCCTCTCCTGACGAGTTTATTCCAGATTCCTGCCGGGAGATGGTTATCAGTCACCAGTGGAACTCCACTAACCGGACCGACCGCCTTTCACAAATCATTATTCCCTTCAGCAGCAGCTATTACAGGATTGAAGAGAAAAGGAAAAAATGGCATCCGGTTTGTGTTCCCTATATTGATCTTCTATATCAAATCAAACATGACAAAGCTTTGATCAGCATCTTTGAAGAACGCAACAAATCAGAACGTGAAATAAAAGAGCTGCAGAAAGCAATTAACGATCTGAAAGGAGTTTACGACACATCCCTGCTGGAAACAATGGCTGAGCATGATGAAGCAAAAACAAAAGCTGATGCGGTAAAAACGGATTTTCAACACAAAGCGAACGCCCTCAATGTTCTGCAAAACCGGATCGCGTCATTGGAACAAACGATCAATGATGATCCGAAAATAAAGGCGCTCTGGGAAAAGCTGCAAAACCTTCAAGAACAAGACCGGCAGAAACTGCTGACAGACCTGCGCAGGCTGAACTTCTGGTATCCGCTGAAACAACTGGGCATGCAGATGATTTTCCTGCTGCCGCTCTTTGCTGTTTTTTACGCCTGGAACAAAATGAGCATCAGGAAAAACAGGGGAGTTCAAACCCTTGTCTCTTCTCATCTTTTGGGAATCGCATTTATCCCGATATTTTTCAAAATTATCGAAACTGTCTACGACATCATCCCTAAAATACTATTAAAGAAGATCATTAATTTTCTGGAATCATTTAATCTCGTTGCGATCTGGCATTACCTCATTATTGCCTTAGCCATTGCGGCCGCACTTTTCCTGATCTATATCTTTCAGAAAAAGCTTTTTTCCAATGAAAAACTGATTGAGCGCAGAATATCCAAAGGGGCGTGCCAGCGTTGCGGGAAATATTTGCCTGCCGGCTCACAAGCCTGCCCCTTTTGCGGATTCGTGCAGTTCAGATCTTGCATCCATTGCGGCAGACCGACGTATGTTCATGGCAGATATTGCAGGGAGTGCGGTCAGTTAGGGAAAGGGAAGGGATAAGAACTTGCTTTTTGTTAACCAAACCATAAAAACCCTCCAAAATTTGAAATATTATCTCCACCCTGATACAGGTACAACATGTTGTACCTGTATCAAGGTAACAAATTTTAGACAAGAAAAAAAGATCAAGCTTTTGAAAAGAAAAGAGAAACTATATTAATCTTTGCCGGGAAAGTTTACAAAACTTCAAATTTGAGCTTATTTTGAGCGTAGCCCACCGTAATCCCTCAAGCCAAATTCAAAAAAATCAATACCATTCATCAAATACCGGAATCCGGGAGCCTGAATTACCATAATCTGAATCTTCAATATATGTTAATTCAGGAATATACACAGGTCCTTTTTCAGGAGGATCATGGTTGCGGATACCCCAGAGATTCAGATGTTTCAAGATCTTATCTATTATCTCAAAATCATCAATGATAGAGATGATCTTCATTTGACCCTGACATTTTGGGCAAACAAGGGGATCAACTTCATAAATTTTTTGAATTAACCTGGCCCAGTTTTGTTTTGCCTCTTTAGAAGAGATTTCAGTTGGCATGATTGTCGGAATTGTATCATCAGTGTCAGCCTTCTTTCTCATTCCCCTGGACTTGTTGGAGAAGTGGCCATAATATCTAACCGTGTGCTCATATGTTCCAGGAATATGTGTCGTCAACCTTGCCAACCAGTCCAAAGCATTAAATACTTTTCTGGATTTTCTGTCCTTGGAGGTGTAAATAATTTTGGCAAGGCGCCGGAAAAGGTGGTGTCCTTTTTCTGCAGCACAGGCTTGGAGTTTTCATATTCGGTAATAGTATCAGCCTTGCCGTCTTCGTTCTCATCCCTTTTTTCCTCCACCGGTTTTCCGTCCTTATAGGTGACCCATGCATTCAGGGTCCCGGTGCCGGT
>MGTJ01000064.1:0-3807 GCA_001799395.1 Desulfobacterales bacterium RIFOXYA12_FULL_46_15
TCGGTGGAGAATATTTATGGATAAACAATTAACTTCAGACCATTTTTCTACACTTGACGAAAGGGTAAAAAAGTTTCTTGATGTGTTAAACATTGGCTTTATCCATATGGATATGGATATGGGAATAATCGATGTTAATGAGAAATGCCTTGAATGGTTCGGTTATCGACGGGAAGAAGCTATGGGAGTCCATGCCAGCCAATTCATGAAATTCGAGGATTTCGAACGGCTCAGAAAACTGGATGATGAGCAGCTTGAACAAAATAAACTTAACTACCAATTCGAGTTTGAACTGCCAAACAAACACGGATCAAAGACACCGTATCTTATCAGTGTCTCTTTAGACGTTGACGGAACCGGATTTCCGGTCAACAGCTATGTACTCCTAACCGATATCAGCGAACAAAAAAACATGCAGGAACAATTGGAAAAGGCAAACCAGGCTTTAGCTTCTGGCCGGGAAGCTTTAAAAGCTGAAAAGAACATGCTGGAAGCTATTCTTTTCGGCATAGGGGATTGTGTAACAATTTTCGATCCCCACGGTACAATTTTGCTGAGTAACCCTAAAGGCAAAGAAATCAGGGGAGACCGCCAGTCTCCCTTAATGCCGCTGCAGATTGGACAAAGTCAAACCTTCAGTTTTGTTACAAGAGGAGAACTGCGCCAATTCCTGGGTCAGGTCGAGCCCATACGTGATGCCCATGGCCAGGTTTACGCGTATGCCGAAATTTTGGAAGAGATAACCGATCAGATAAAATTGGAGGAAAAAGAAAGCGAACTTGTTCAATTAAGACGTGAAATAAAACGGCTTGGTCTGGATAAAAAGATGATCGGGATTAGCCCTGCTATGCAAAAGATTTTCGATTTAATACTACGGTGCGCTGAAGTTGATTCCTCGGTTTTAATTACTGGGGAGACAGGCGTAGGCAAAGAACTTGTTGCGCGAGAGATACATAACCAGAGCAATCGAAAGAATAAGTCTTTCATTGCCGTGAATTGTGGTGCCATTCCGGAAGCACTGTTGGAATCGGAACTGTTTGGGCACGAAAAAGGAGCCTTTACAGATGCTGTCACTTCTCGTCTGGGTCTTTTCCGAGAGGCCAGCGGAGGAACTATTTTTTTAGATGAGATCGGGGATCTCAATCTATCGTTGCAGGTTAAGCTTCTGCGTGTTCTACAGGAGAGAGAAATCCGTCCGGTTGGCGGGAACCGGACTTATCCGATTGATGTCCGGGTTTTAACAGCGACCAATAAAAGCTTGGAGCATCTGGTCAAACAGAGGCTGTTTCGTGATGATCTGTATTACCGGTTTGCCGTTATACAAATTTTTATTCCTCCGCTGAGGGAACGCAAAGAAGACATTTTACCGCTGGCCAAGTATTTTCTTAAGAAACACTGGAACAAAAAAGACCAGCCAGCTCCAAAATTGAATCACGCCATTCAGCTAATACTGATTGATTATCCGTGGCCCGGAAACATCAGGGAATTGGAAAACTCCATTGAACATGCTTTGGCAATGAGTCGTGGAACCCATCTCGAATCTACAGATTTTCCGGCCACCATTGCTTGCTATAATGGGTTGAAAACCTTGCCTCGTTCTGAGGATTTAGTCGATCAACCGACTAACTATCCGGCGCTTTCCCATTTAAAACCCTGGGAACTGGAAGAAAGAACCCGAATTGATAGTACATTAACTAGCACCAGGGGCAACCGAAGCCGGGCCGCGCAGGAACTGGGAGTTTCAAGAAGCACATTATGGCGAAAAATCAAGATGTATCTGCTCGACTGACAAACATCACCGAAGGTAATACTGGTAGACCATATCACTTAACATAATCTCAGAATGTGTTGCAAAACTGTCGCAACACTGTTTCAACGCAATTTTCATTTTTCTAAAATTTTGCAAAAAAGAAGGCCGCGGACATTGTCGTGTTTGATCCGGCAAAAACCAGGGGCAACAAACCCAGAGACTGTGGCAACATGCGGCCGACCGGCATTGAGGCGGTATCCGTCAACGGGATCCGGGCCAGTAGTCCTCCTGTTGGCGCAAAAATTGCTTAGTCAAATTGGAGATACTAATCCAGTTGAAAAAAATATCTACAATTAACTGCCGAGGAGGGTGCACATGAAAAGAGAATTCACTACAGGTGATCGAATGCGCGGATATATCGACCTTGCAGCCAGTTCGATCCGGTTCATCACTGGGAAAATGCTGCGGCAACAGCAAATGCTCCTGAACGGATTTCTTGGATACATCGCGACAAAATTTAATACAAATCCCCGTCTGCAGAGCGAGATGATGGGTACTCAGGGATGGATAGATGTAACAGTGGGAATGAAATCAGATGACGGTTCTGCTAAAGGAGGCATTATTTTTAAAGCCGGCAGAGTGCATGTGCTTTATGAAATTCCGGAAAATACCGATTGCACCCTGATTTTTTCCACGCCTGACGATCTCATTGAGCAGATGGGTGCGAGCCCTGACGAGGCTTACAAGATGATCCTTACAGGCAGGGTAAGGACTGAAGGGAATATCATGCTTGTCGGTTTATTCAATTACTACGTGAACCTGGTGATCGGCAAGGACCAGCAGAAATCGGTGGACAAGCAGATCAACGAGCACAGAGAAGCCAATAAAATCGTGGCAAAAGACGTCAATGACGCATCGTATTGCAGGAAGGAGCGGTCCGCCCGGAAAATTAAGCGCATCCGGGGAAGAAGGGTTGATCCGGGTGTGCGGTATCTTGAGGATCCTCATCTAGCCGATTACGGGCTTGAGGATTTTCCACGGCTTGAACGCTTCCGCTCAGAGTATTTTAACAGGAGAAAAGAGGCGGTTGTCTGCCATGAATACGGGAAGCTTATAACCGACTTTCATCTTGAGCACGGATATGAATCGGATAAAAACGGCAAACCCTGGGACCCGAATCTCCGCAAGGCGGAAAGCCTTAAATATATTCTCGAGAAAAGAAAGCCGATCATCCGGGCCGATGATCTGCTCGCCGGCACGTTCACCACTGACCCGGTATCCGGCTGCATCTGCCATCCGTTTTCCGTAGGGTGCTACAGTTGGGGAGAGCTCAGATCCTTCTCAAACCGCGAGCTCATGCCATATGACATCAGCGAAGAAACCATCCAGATTCTGCACAAACACGTGTTCCCGTTCTGGGCGAGAAAGAACATTCATGAATTATGGCGAAAAGAGACCGGCAATGCGCTGCCGGTCCGCGTCCATGACAGGTTTTTCTCCATTTATTACTGGAAGACCGTATCGATGTCGGAAATCACGCCGGGGCATGATAAAATTTTGAAACACGGCACCGGCGGATTGATAAAGATGATCAAGGATGAATTGAAGAGCGATCATGACGCTGATGATGAAAAGAAAAATACTTTGAATGCGATGATGATAAGCCTTGAGGCGGCTGCTATTTACGCACATAACCTCGCCCGTCTGGCGGCTGAAGAGGCCATGGCGGAACAAAATCCTCAAAGAAAAACCGAGCTTGAGCGTATTAATAAAACACTCCTGAACGTGCCGGAAAACCCGGCCGCGACCATGGACGAGGCGGTTCAATCGCTTGCTATCATGCATCTGTGTCTCGATATGGAGAACTCCGACGACGGCCCGATGTTTGGCAGGCTCGACCAACTGCTGCAGCCTTATTTCATATCCGATATCGACAAGCTCACAACGCGTAAGGCAAGGGAGGAGTACATAAAACATGTCATCGATCTTTTGGGATGCCTGTTCATGAAGGAAGCCAGCCACCAGCTTCTCATACCCGATATCGGAAACTGGCAGAA
>MGTJ01000064.1:3909-14064 GCA_001799395.1 Desulfobacterales bacterium RIFOXYA12_FULL_46_15
GGTCCTGGGATTGAACGATCCCAACATGCATGTCCGGTATAATCCCGAAAAGAACAGTCTCGATTTTCTGAAGCGCGCGTGCGACGTGAACTATATCACCGGAGCGACGCCGTGCATTCATGGCGATGATGCAGTTATCACTGCACTGGAAAATCATGGCTGGCGGCTTGAAGATGTTAGGGACTGGGTGGCAAACGGATGTGTGGAACCATCTATACCAGGAAAACATTCAAGTGCAACCTCAAGCCTTGAAATCAACCTCGTTGCACCGCTCGAAATGGCAATGAACAACGGAAAACACCCTCTCATGAATTGGGATATTGGGCCAAAAACAGGCAGGATAGAAAACCAAGATTTCAGTACCTTTGAACAGTTCTGGGATGCCTTTGCTGAACAATGCAGGTTTCTGCTTAATCTGTCCGTTATCGGAAACAATCAGCTCGGTGAAGTGTATCAGAAACATCAGCCGGCACCACTTCTATCGGTTCTGATTGATAACTGCATTCAAAAAGGCAGAGGCGTCACCAGGGGTGGTGCGCAATACAACTCAACCGGCGTTTCCGTGATCGGACTTGCGGATGTTGTAGATTCTCTCATGTCAATTAAAAAGCTTGTTTTCGATGGACAATCCGTTTCTTTTAAAGAATTAAAAGAGGCAATAGATGATAATTTTACCTCTAATCGGAAATTGCACGCGATTGTGAAATCGAGGGTCCCGCGGTTTGGTTCAGGCAGTGATGAGGCCGTAGAGATGGCCAACCGGGTTACCGGATTCGTGCACAATTACTACAACAGTCAAGGGAATTATCGAGGCGGAATTTACACCAGCGGATGGTGGTCCATGGCGAACCATGCAGTATATGGCCGAGTTACCGGAGCGCTCCCCTCCGGGAGGCTCGCCGGCGAGCCGTTTACCCCTGGGCTTACGCCGCATCCGAGCGCTTCGGTCAACCTGCTGGACAACCTGCGCGATGTGGCGCGGCTGGACCCCAGGAACCTGGACAACAATATAGCCTTCAATGTAAAGCTTGTTCCCGGATCTTCGGACACTCACGAGCAGATTGTCGATACCATGGCACACTATGCAAAAACATATTTTTCGATGGGCGGCATGCAAACGCAGTTTAACGTGATAACGACCGATATTCTGAAAGACGCCCTCGCCAACCCGGAATATTATCAGGACCTGATGGTGAGAATTTCAGGATATGTTGCATATTTCACCAAAATCCAGCGGGACCTGCAGCTCGAAGTCATACGCCGCGCAGAATACAGGATCTAGCGACGCATGAAAGCTCCATTGGTCATCGATATCAAAGGAAATTCTCTGGACGATGGTCCCGGTATCCGTTCAGTAGTCTTTTTCAAGGGGTGCCCTCTCGACTGCATGTGGTGCCATAATCCTGAGAGCAAGAAATCAAAGGCCGAGATTTCTTTTGATCCTGAAAAATGTATCGGATGCGGCACGTGCATTGATAATTGCAATGCTGGCGCCCTGTCACGGGACAATCCGTTTTTCGTCAACAGGGATGCCTGCACGAGCTGTTTTGCATGCGTTCAAGAGTGCCCAGCCGGCGCACTTGTCAGGATAGGCCGCGAGATTACACAGGAGGAAATAATAGAAAAGATACTCAGAGATAAACCGTTTTTCGATACATCGGGAGGAGGAGTGACATTCTCGGGAGGAGAGCCTGCACTGCATATGAATTTTATCGCGGGACTGATTATGAAACTTAAAAGTTTCGGTATTCATACACTTATTGAAACATGCGGTTATTTTAACCTGGATGAGTTTATAAAAACCGTCCTTCCCTATACTGACATGATATACATGGACATCAAATTCGTTGACCCGAAGATGCATAAACGATATTGCGGTGTTGACAACACAGTGATCCTGGAAAACTTTGTCAAGCTTCATGAGTTTTCTCTGCCGGGTGAATTTAAAATTATTCCCAGGACACCCCTTATCCCCGGTATCACGGATACGGCAGAGAACCTCGTATCAATAGCTCATTTTCTTCATGACCACGGAGTAAAGCAGATCCGCTTGCTTCCAAACAATCCTATTTGGCATAAAAAATGTTTTAACATTGGAATCATCAGTTCATTTACCGAAGATAGTCCCATGAGAAAATGGCTGCCTCCTGATGCACTGGATAAGAGTCAGGAAGTGTTTGAACAACTACATATCAATTTCCAAAGGAAGTTATGATACGGTATAACTGTGTGAGAAACACCAACCAAAGATGGAGACGCAAATATGCTGACAAACAATTCTAATTTATCAGTGAGCCCGGCTAAATTCACAGAATGCCGGTGCCCGGCCACCGGTGAGCTGCTGGGTTATTCCCAGATTAACACGGAAACAGAGATTAAAGCTGCTATTGAAATGGCACGGATTGCCCAAAAAAGCTGGGCTGCTCTTCACCTGAAGCAAAGGATCCGGTTCATCCTTAAAATCCGGAATTACATGATTAATAATTTTGATGAGCTTGTAGAGACCATCACAAGGGATAACGGTAAAACTCGTACTGATGCTCTTATTGCAGAAATATTTCCAAGTCTGGTCGCGATATCTTTTTATTGCCGGCATGCAAAGAGTTATCTAAAGGAACGTAATCTTCCTACAGGCCATCTGACGTTGGCCAATAAACGCAGTAAAATCATCAGAGTTCCCTGGGGAGTGGTAGCAATAATAGCCCCCTGGAACGTCCCCTTCGCCATTCCCTTTACTGAAATAGTCACTGCCCTTCTCGCCGGAAATGCAGTTATATTTAAAGGTGCTACCCAGACCCAGATGGTTGGATTGGCGTTAAAGAAATGTATCGAAACAGTGGGGATACCGCCGGGTGTTTTTACTTATATTAATTTTCCTGGCAGTTCAGCGGGTGATGTATTATTGGAAAGTGGGATCAATAAGCTGTTTTATACTGGTTCAGTGCCATCCGGAAAGTATTTGATGCGTAAAGCAGCCGAGACTCTGACTCCGGTTATGTTGGAATTAGGTGGAAACGACCCGATGCTGGTCTGTGAGGATGCTGATCCCTACAGAGCTGCCATGGGTGCCATCTGGGGCGGATACACCAATGCCGGACAGTCGTGTGCAGGGGTTGAACGGGTTTACGTTCATGAAGCGGTTTATGAGCCGTTTTTGGCCGTACTGAAAAAAAAAGTTGAGTCCTTAAGAGTAGGTTACGGCATGGATCTTAACATTGACATGGGTGCAATGACCACGGAAAAACAGGCAAAGGTTATCCAGGGACTTATAGAGGACGCATTGACCAAAGGCGCCGTTGTTTACGCCCAGTCTAAAATACCCAATGATACGAAATCTAAAAATTTCATGCCAGCCACTGTACTAACCAATGCAAATCATGATATGCGAGTAATGCGGGAAGAGATTTTCGGACCTGTTATTGCGGTGATGAAAGTTAAAGACATGGAGGAGGCAATTCATCTGGCCAATGAATCCAATTTTGGTTTGACCGCCTCCGTATGGTCAAGGAATCAAAATCAAGCTGAAAAAATAGCCCGGAGATTGGAAGCAGGGACAGTAAATATAAACGATCATATGATGAGTCATGCTATGCCGGAGACACCCTGGGGCGGTTTTAAAGAATCTTCCATAGGTCGTACCCACGGGGCCCTGGGGTTTACTGAGATGACTCAGCCCCAGGTTATAATCAGGGACATAATGCCATGGGTCAAAAGAGATTTGTGGTGGGCACCTAACAATCAATCCACATATGAGGCCATAAAAGGGGTGGCTGTTTTTTGGTACGGTACCGGGTTCAAAAAGCGCCTGAAAGGAATGATCAAGTTTCTAAAGGTTTCCTCTCAGATCTTTAAAAGAATATAGAGGTGTCTTCAATCTTAAAATGAAAATTTTATTGTTATATCCCATATTTCCCAAAAGTTTCTGGTCCTTTGAAAAAGCCATTGCCCTGATAGGGAAAAAAGCATTCATGCCCCCTTTGGGACTGATCACCATTGCTGCCATGCTGCCTGAAAAATGGGACATAAAACTTGTGGACCTGAACCTGCGCCCGGCCACGGAAGCCGAATGGGACTGGGCCGACATGGTGATGATGTCCGGCATGATCGTGCAGCGCAAAGACTTCATGGCCCGGATCAAGGAAGCTAAAAGCAGGGGGAAAAAGGTGGTTGTGGGTGGCCCGTATGTCTCTTCCTGTCCTGAGCTGTTTGAGGCGGCAGGGGCTGATTTTATTGTTCAGGATGAAGGAGAAATCACCCTGCCGATGTTGATCCGGGCCATTGAGAATGGTGCCGGATCCGGTCGTTTCACTTCAGGGGGAAATAAACCGGATATGTCCACCACCCCGGTTCCCCGGTATGACCTGCTTGAAATAGATGCCTACTCGGTCATGCCGGTTCAATTTTCACGGGGGTGCCCGTTTAACTGCGAGTTCTGTGACATTATTGTCCTGTACGGCCGGAAAGTCAGGACAAAATTACCGGAGCAGGTCCTGGCCGAATTGGAATTCCTGTATGAGCTGGGTTGGCGGGAGATGGTTTTTCTGGTAGATGATAATTTTATCGGCAACAAGCACCGTGTAAAAGAAATGCTTACCCAGCTTAAACCCTGGCTTGAAAAGCGGGGGTATCCATTTTCATTTAATACCGAGACGTCCATTGATCTGGCATTGGACCGGGAATTGATGGCATTGATGGTGGCCTGTAATTTCGGGTCGGTTTTTGTGGGGATTGAGACACCGGACCAGGACAGCCTGGAAATGACCGGAAAAATTCAGAATACCCGAACCCCCCTTGCAGTTTCGGTAAGGAAAATCATGGATTCGGGTATACGCGTCATGGCGGGTTTCATCATCGGATTTGACGGGGAAACCAAGGGCGCCGGAAACCGGATTGTCTCTTTTGTGGAAGAGTCCGCCATTCCCATTGCCGCCTTCAGTATGCTTCAGGCCCTGCCGGGAACGGCTTTAAGCAAACGGCTGGAAAAAGAAAACCGGATGCTGGAAAAATCCGGGGATATCAATTATACAACATTGATCAATTTTATTCCGTCACGGCCGGTTGATGAAATTGCCAAGGAATTCATGGATGGATTTTGGGACCTGTATGATCCCAAAACATTTATCAAACGGGTATACCGATGCTACAGGATACTGGGAGAGGTAACTTTTCCCAAAAAAGAAAAAGGGCATACTAAAACCGGGAAAAAGGAAATCAGGGCGCTTTGGACTATTTTCAGGCGCCTGGGGATTATTTATTCCTGCCGTGTAACCTTTTGGAAATCCTTTTTCGGTATTTTAATCCACAACCCCCGGGGATTGGGAAGTTATCTGAGTGTGATCGGGCAAATCGAACATTTTCTGGAATACCGGGAAATGGTCAGAGACCAGATACAACAGCAGCTTTCACCAGTCCGGAAGAGACCACATTGATACGGATATTATCCTTAAGCTCCGGATAAGCCGCTTTCACTAACATATCTTTGATAGACCCGCTGTCTGTCATCTCAAGGTTAACGTCCCCTGAGTTCCTCCCTGCTATGATTACCTCGTGTTTTTTAGAAAAATGTGCGCTGACTTTTGAACCGATTGTACCTTTCCCGCCGACAATTAATATTTTCATGCGTTCTCCTTATGAAAAATTCGTTTCTGTTGAACAATAAACAAAGCCTTGCTATAAAATTAGTCCAATGAATTGTCTTGAATGAAATTCGAAATCGATTTAGACATCAATAATTGCTGCAGGGCAGTCTGCCTTTTGCTGATGTCCTGGTTTTTGACTGCCAGGGCCAGGGCTTTTCTTGTCCCGACAAAGACGGCCAGTTTTTTTGCACGGGTGATCCCGGTATATATCAGATTCCGGAACAGCATTTTAAAATGCTGGGTCAAAACCGGTATGATGACGGCTTCAAACTCGCTGCCCTGGGATTTATGGATGGTGATGGCATAGGCCAGGTCAAGTTCCATGATATCGGTTTGTTTGTAGTGCACCAGCCGATTGTCCGGATAAAATGAAACCGAGCAGGCCAGATCGATATTGTCAATATCCGTGATGATGCCGATATCCCCGTTAAAAACCCCCAGGTCATAATTGTTGCGGCGATGAATCACCCGGTCCCCGATCCTGAACATTCTTTCCCCGACTTTTAATTGCCTTTTTCCTTCGGTAAACGGATTTGAAGCATCCTGGATCATCTTGTTCAGGCTGACCGTTCCAAGGCTTCCCCGGGTCATGGGAGAAAGAATCTGTATTTCACAATTCCCATAGTATCTGGGAATCCATTCCTGGTAGAGCTGCCTGACGACATCCAGGGCCGATAACCCATAATGAAGGGAAGACCAGGGATGAACCTTTTTCACAACCGCCATTAATTCTTCAATCCTGGTTTCAGCTTTACACACCTTTTCCAGATCCACATGGGCAAATTTTTTCGGTATGGTTATTTCGGTTTCATAGGGAATAACCGGTTCATGTGCCCTGAATTCAAAAAAATCAGACTCATTGCAGGTGCCGGACAGGTTCTGTTCCAGTTGGGGAAGCGTTAATTCGTAATACCGTTTCACCCTTGAAATAAAATTGATCTGTTCCCTGCCGGCTTCATCCGAGTCCAGGAACAGGCAATCGGTCTTATCCTGCCAGGCTTCCGGCGTTTTAAACGGGGATACGATCCAGGGCATCTCGCCCTTGTTTATCTCATGGGCATATTGAATGATCAAAGATTCCCGGGCCTGTCTGAATATCCGGGTCAGCGTAAAGCAGGGAACCCTTTCAGATGCAATGATATCTTTTAAAACATTGCCTGCGCCGACCGACGGTAATTGATCAAAATCTCCTATAAAGAGGACCTGGGCGGTCTTTGGAACTGCCTTGAGCAAAGATGCCGTAAGATTGATATCCAGCATGGAGCATTCATCCACAATCAAAAAATCGGTTTTTAAAGGCGTTTCTTCATCCTTTTTAAATCTGCCGCCCTGCCACCCGAGAAGCCTGTGGATGGTTTTGGATTCTTTTCCAATAATGTCAGTCATCCGCTGGGCCGCCCTTCCTGTCGGGGCCGCTAAAAGAACGCTTAATCCTATGGCCTCGATTAATTTGACAATGACCAGGGTGGTGGTGGTTTTACCGCACCCGGGGCCGCCGGTAAGGACTGAAAATTTTTCAGAGACAATCCCTTTAACAGCCTCGGACTGTTCATCACTCAGGGAGATATTTTTTGCTTTGCAGTAAAGGGATATCCAGCGATCCACCCTGATCTTTTCAATTTTCGGGGGATCACCCATATCAGAAATCCTTTTTGCAACATAGAGCTCATCAAAATACAAGGATTTTGAATAATAGCATAGCTCACGGGTTCCGGCCGCAAGGGCGAGTCTGCGAACCATTAAAAGCCTTTCATTTTCCATATGCTTTAACAGTTCAGGCAGTTTGTCCGACAGATCCAGGGTTAAGAGGCCGTTGACCTGGGAATTGATTTGAGATGCGCCAAGATAGCAGTGCCCAAAGTCTCTGGCTGCGGCCAGCACATGTTTAATCCCTGCCATGATCCGCTGGGGGCTGTCCTCTGCCAGTCCCATGCTTAAAGCCACCTTGTCGGCTGAAAAAAAACCGATCCCGTAAAAATCATTGGCCAGCCGGTAAGGATCAGCGGTAACAAGACGGATGGCATCATCCCCGTATGCCTTGTAAATCCGGACGGCAAACAGGGTGCTGATACCATGGGACTGGAGGAACATCATGACTTCCCGGATGGACTTGTGCATCGTCCAGGCATCACTGATCATTTCCAGTTTTTTCTGGGCAATGCCCGGGACTTCGGTCAGTCTTTCAATATTTTGTTCGAAGATATCAAGGGTTTGTTTATCAAAATAGGTTACGATTTTTTTTGCGGTTTTTGGCCCCACACCTTTTATAAGGCCGGACCCCAGGTATTTTTCCAGCGCTGCCGTGGTTGCGGGTTTTTTTTCCTTTGCCAGGGTGGCCTGAAACTGGCGGCCATGTTTGGGATGGATGGTCCACGACCCTTCGAACTCCATGGTGGCACCGGCAAAGACCTTGGTCTGATGCACGATGACGGTTTCCAGCTCATGGGGATTGTTAAAAGGGGTGACCCGGAGAATGGACCAGCCAGTGTCAGGGTTATGAAAGGTTACCCGGTCCACGATCCCTTTTAGAATCTCTGTGATCACGCCTGTCCGGTTTATTGCTTGTTGCTGCATTTATTTTCCCTGGCCTGCCTTAAAGAATACTGCGGATAAACTGTCCGGCTGCTGATGCCCCGTTTCCTTCCACCACCCGGATGGTTTCGGAGCCGATGACGGCAATATCAGCCTTGCCTTTTAAAAATTCAACATCTGATTTTTCCCTGACGCCGAAACCCACGGCCAGTGGCAGGGAACTATCTTTTCTACATCTTGAAAGATAGGTGCCAAGGTCTTCTGAAAAGCGGGTCTTTTTCCCGGTCACACCTTTTCTGGCTGTGCAATAGACAAACCCGGAGGCAAGGGCAGACAGATATGAAAGCCGCTCATCAGAGGTTTCAGGAGAAAAGATGAAAATCGGGTCCAGGTTGTTTTGTTTCATGGCCTTGAGATAGACTTCCCCTTCTTCCGGCGGAAGGTCGGGTATGATGGCCCCCCGCATATTCAAGGCTGCCATTTTAGCGGCAAATTTTTCCATGCCGTATTGGTACGGGATATTGGCATAGGTCATAAATAAAAATGGGATGGGAAAGGATTTTGATACAGTCTCTGCAAATTCAAGGCATTTTTGTACGGTTGTGCCGTTTTGAAGGGCTTTCTGATTGGCTTTCAATATGACCGGGCCGTCTGCCATAGGTTCGGAAAACGGGATCTGCAATTCCATCAGATCCACACCAGCCTCCACCATCTGTTTTACAATATCAAAACAGGCCTCAAAGGAGGGGTATCCCAAGACAATATGGGTCATGAGGAGGATGTCTTTGGTCCTGCGCCGTTCTTTAATATAGGTTTCAAGCATGATAGGTTGCTGCCTTTCCGATGATAAAGTCTTTCCATTTGGGGTCGTTGAACGCTTCGGCCACGGTAAAAATATCCTTATCCCCCCTGCCGGACTGGTTAATGATAATGATATCCTCCTTTGAAAGGCCGGGGGCTTCTTTAAATGCCCGGGCAAAGGCATGGGCCGATTCCAGGGCAGGAATGATACCTTCTTTTTTCATGGTCAGTTTCAGGGCAGCAATCACTTCATCATCCGTGGCGCTTTCAAACCTTGCCCTTCCGGTTTCATGCATATGGGACAGGATTGGGGAGACTCCGACATAATCAAGCCCGGCTGAAATGGAATGGGTTTCTTTCATCTGGCCGTCAGCATCCTGGAGAAAATATGTCTTATAGCCCTGGGCAATGCCTGGTCTCGCGTCCTTTGAGCACAGCCGCGAGGCATGCCTGCCTGAATTGAGCCCTAAGCCCCCTGCTTCCACGCCGACAAGGCCCACAGGATCATTCAAAAACCCTGAAAACAGGCCCAGGGCATTGGAGCCTCCGCCCACGCAGGCATAGACCCGGCTGGGGAGCCTTCCTTCAACCTTAAGGATCTGCTGCCGGGCTTCTTTTCCGATAATGGACTGGAAATAGGATACCATTTCCGGAAACGGGTGAGGGCCGCAGGCAGTGCCAAGCACATAATGGGTGGTGTCCATGTTCGTCACCCAGTCCCGGAAGGCTTCATTGATGGCATCCTTTAAAATCCGTGTTCCGTCTGTGACCGGAACCACGGTGGCGCCCAGTTGCTCCATCCAGAACACATTGGGCCGCTGCCTCAACACATCCACTTCTCCCATGTAGATGGTGCAGTCAAACCCGAATCTGGCCGCCATGGTAGCACAGGCCACACCATGCTGACCAGCACCTGTTTCTGCGATAACCCGTTTTTTCCCCATCTTTTTCACCATCAGGCCCTGGCCCATGACATTGTTGGCTTTGTGAGCCCCGGTATGGTTTAAGTCTTCCCTTTTGATATAAATCTTTGCCCCGTTAAATTCCCGGGTCAGGTTGACGGCAAAGGTCAAGGGGGTGGGACGGCAGGAATAGGAGGACATCAAGGCTGAATATTCATCCCAGAAGGATGGGTCGGCCTTGATGTCTTCAAATGCGGTTTCCAGCGCATCAAAGGTGGCGA
>MGTJ01000064.1:14079-50573 GCA_001799395.1 Desulfobacterales bacterium RIFOXYA12_FULL_46_15
GAAAAGCCCCGCCGTAACTGCCGTAATAGCCTCTGTTTTTCATGGTGTGACTCCATTCATAAAAAATAAATTTATAATCTTAAAAAAGACGGATGGTCTGTGAAAATACAAAATGGTCTGTCCTGCAATACAATCTTGAAAATATGGCTTTGTCCACGCCCGGAAAATGAAGGGTTCTTTCCACCATAAGGATGGGGTCTGTAATTTTGAGGTCCAGGAGCCCGGCTTTTGTATCAGGCAGGGTTGAGAGCCTGAAGGTCTGCCGGGCCGATTCAGGCTGAAAAAAATAATGGCCCGACACAATCTCTGAAAGGGACCTGTTTTCAAGATCCATTTGATCCAGGCCAAAAAACAATTTTGGATGAAGATAAAAGTCTTCCAGCAGGATGGGATGGGTTTCAACCCGGGTCAGCCGGGAGAAAAAAAATGCCGGTTGACTGTCAAAGGGATTGGTTTCATCGTGGAGAATGTTTTGAACCGATATATTTTCAACCAGTGTTGATACGTATTTGATCCCTTTGGTCAGAAAGGCCTGGGAGGTTCCGGCCAGGGTAAACAGATCCACTTCATGCTCTTTTTGCCGGACAAAGGTGCCGGAACCCCTTTTTCTTTCCAGAAGGCCTTTGCGGACAAGATTGTCCATGGCCTGCCGTACCGTAGGGCGGCCGATGCCGTATTGTTTTGCAATGGCTGTTTCAGAGGGGACGGCATTGCCTGGTGAATATACACCGGACCGGATCTGTTCTGTCAGGATATCGGCCAGTTGATGGTATAAGGGAAGCGGCGACTGGGGATTGAGCATTTTTGTATCCTTGACATAATAATTAAAATCTGAGGCAGATTCTATAAAGAATATGTAAAGTTGTCAAGACATTTTAACTGATTTTATATTTTTCTTTGAGGGCATTTAAAAAACCTGAAATGATTTTTTCAGATTGCCGTTTTTCAAGACAGGCAATCCCCAGCAGTATTTTCATTTCAAACCCATTCCAGATAATGGCGGCTCCCTCCCGGACAAGCTCCAGGGCCTCGTCCTTTCTCATGAGGGCAAGTCCTGTTCCTGATTTTACAAGCTCTTTGACGATATTTTCCTCCACAGCTTCCGTGACCGGGTTCAGTTTCAGATTTTTTCCCCTGAGGCGGTTCTGGAATTCCAGGTGAAAAGGGCAGCCATGCCTGGTCCAGACCCAGGGAAGAGTTGCAATGGTTTCAATCCGTTCATGTTCCATATGCTTTGCCATGCCGATGGGAATGACCACGCAGATATCCACCATTGACAAGGTCAGGGAAAAAATGGAATCTTCCTGTATCCGGCCGTAATGAAAGCCCACATCTATTTTTTCTTGCCTGAGCATTTGAGAGGTTTCAAAGGTCCGGCTTTCAATATAGCTTAAACTGACCCCCGGCATCTGCTCCGTCATTCTCTTGCTGATATCTGACACCTGGAGAAATTTAGGGTCTGTGTTAATGCCGATATTCAAACTCCCGGAAATCCTGGTATGCAGATCCATGGCTTTCTGCTTCATTTGCAGAGACGCCTGGACAACGGCCCTGGCCTCAGAAATCATCTTTTCCCCCACCCTGCTCAACTGCATTCCCCTGGGTTGCCGGATGAAAAGCCCAACCCCCAGTTCCCTTTCCAGGGCCTTGATCTGTGAACTCAAGGCAGACTGGCTGATATTCATCATCTGTGCGGCACGGGTGAGATTTCCTGTTTCGGAAACTGCGATAAAAGCTTCAAGCTGATAGATTTCCATTTTCCGTATCAATATCTTTTCTCATCGCATGGGTATAAATTTTCAAGGTCTTCACATCGGCATGGCCCGCCTCTGATATAAATTTTATTTTGACCGAAATCCAAAATAATGAATATACCTCAATATCCATTGACAATAGGTTGTTTCTGTACTAAACGCATCGTGATAATACCTTAAAATTTCTTTTACCTGGTCCATCAATTTTGCTACAGGGTTAGGACAAAATTTGGTGTTATTTTTCATTTTTCAGACTTTAATATGGCAATAAGTGTACAAAGATTACATTTTTTAAGGTTTAATATAGGAATAAGCGGGAAAAAGTGCAACCTATATATATAAAAATATCATGTACTTTTTACACTTATTGCTCTGATAGGGCGGAACGATAGATTACTAAATTATTCAATTTCTGCGCCGTCTGATAATCCATTAAGAAGGAGTGTATTCCTATGCAACTATCAAATTACATTATTCGCTCCCCTCGTCTTGCAGATCTCGATCGTTGTTTTGAGATCGAGACTATTTCATACGAGGGTGACGAAGCCGCTACCAGAGAAAAAATAAAAACGCGTATCGAAAACTATCCTATGGGTTTTATGATTATTGAAATCAATAACGAGGTAGCCGGTTTTATTAATTCGGGTTGTGCTGATAATGTGCAAATGTCTGATGAAAAATTCAAAGAACTGATCGGACACCACCCTGATGGTAAACACAACGTGATCATGTCTGTCGTTGTTCATCCCAACTATCAAGGTTTGGGACTTTCTTCCATTTTACTGGTTAACTACGTGCTGCGAATGAAACGTCTCAATAAAGTGTCAATTCAGCTGATGTGTAAAGAAATACATATTAAGTTATATGAGCATTTTGGCTTCAAATATGTCAAACCGTCAATATCTCATCATGGCGGCATGTCATGGCATGAAATGGTTATGCCTCTCAAGATCGCAGCACAACACACATAGGAGAAAAAAAACCTTTGCTTGGCCAGCAACAGGATCGCGTACATTGCATTCTGCATTGAGAACAGTGCTTCTGAAAGATGGCTGTTTGAGGCATTAAAGGAAATCCCGACTATCGATCAATTTTATTTGCTGTTTTTATTAGTCCGGGATCAAATAATCATTGATGGCTTGACAAAAGATCAATTTGGTATCTACTCTATGGTATATCTCATTATACAGGGAGGAAAAATGGATACTGCAAAATTGTTTATTAATGGTCGAAGTCAGGCATTACGATTACCAAAGGCCTACCGATTTGAAGGGAAAGAGGTTTATATAAAAAAAATTTCACAAGGGATTCTCTTAATCCCCAAAGATAAAACGATTTGGGGTGTTTGGGAAAAAAATCTTAAAAAATATGATAATCCCTTAATGACTGATCGGAATCAACCTGATTCTCAACAGGAAAGAGCTGGCTTAGATGAACTTTTTGATTGATACGAATATATGTATTTATATTATGAATGAAAAACCCATTGAGGTTATTCAAAAATTTAAAAATACAGAAATTGGTCAAATTGGTATATCAAGCATTACTGTTTCTGAACTCTACTATGGCGTTTCAAAAAGCAAATTCCGAAAACAAAATGCCAGGCGTCTGGAAGAGTTCCTTATTCCTTTTGATATTCTTCCATATGATGAAAATGCATCAAAGATTTATGGTGAAATTCGTGCACAGCTTGAAAGCCAAGGAAGCATAATTGGTCCTCTTGATCTTCTTATTGCAGCCCATGCGATGAGTAATGATTTGATTTTGATTACAAATAATGAGGATGAATTCAGAAGAATAGCCTCATTGAAAATTGAGAACTGGGTTGGTTAAGGATAGGCCGACACAGAACCCGTCATGTAAAGTTTATCCGGAACCGTTGATGGGCCAGATAAAATTAGGTGCGAATCAAAAGAAATTCAAAAAGTGGCCTGATGATGATCTTGTCACAGCGGTGGCCGTTACTCCAGAAGCCAGGATTCATGGTTGTAAATGCTGAGAAGGACCGGGTCAAGAAGGCTGTTGATCCTTTTGTCGGTTGTCTCAAGCTCTCCTTTACCGAAAACAAGTTCGCTTCTGAAGGACTCAGGGGTGATAAACCTTGTGGGTACATCCATAGCGAGATGCTTGATCCTTTCCTGGATTTTTTCTTTTTTCAGGTTGGGGTGAAAGGCCATGAACCATCCCCAGTCGCCGAAGCTGGGCACGTTTTCATGAAAGGGAAGGATGGAAAGGCCCGCACTTTCAATGGTTCTTCCGATACATAGATAGCTTTCCCTTGCCAGATAAGGAGAGGTGGCCTGGACTACCATGAACCCATGCTGGGAAAGGCGGAGCCTTATTTTTTTGTAAAATTCCGTTGCATAGAGTTTGGTAAGCTCCGGCGAGGATGGGTCGGGCAGATCGACGAGGATAATATCAAAGAATCCCAGGACATCACCCAGGAATTTATCCGCATCCACGTTCATGACCCTGACGTCGGCCAGTTTCAGGGTAGCGCCGGGCTCTGAAGGGGTGGTCCTGCGGTTTGCCTCCGTATAGACCCTTTTACGGATGCCCGGAGAAATGCCGTTGCCTTTCAGGGTGACGACACGGGCATCCTTAAAGGCATCCTGGTTGATCTTTGTCAGCACGGGATGAGTGGCTGCCAGATCGGTCATTTCAGGATCAAGATCCACCAGGAGGATTTCCCTGACATCCTTGTATTTTAATACCTCCCTCAAAGCACAGCCGTCACCGCCTCCCAGGATAAGAACCCTTTCTCTTTGGGGGGCAAGATTCATGACCGGGTGAACCATGGGTTCATGGTAGCGCTGTTCATCCGTGCTGCAAAACTGAAGATTGCCGTTCAGAAAAAGCCGGACCTCATCCAGGGGTTTGTCATGGGTGAGGGTAATATGCTGGTATTGAGTGGTTTTGCTAAAGATCACCGGATCATCATACAGTGGCTGCTCAAGCTTGATATTCCATTGTTTGTTGTTCAGATATCCGAAACAGATAGAGCTGAAAGTCAGTACCATGATAACCGGCAGGACCAGGCCTTTTTTGATGAGATTTTTTTTTGAAAAATAGAAAAAAGTGACCACGGCCAGGGAAAAATTGGCTCCGGCGGTCAGAAAGGCTGCCTCTGTAATGGATGTAAATCTTAAGAGAACAAAGACATAAAGCATGGAACCTATGAGGCTGCCGATATAATCCGCGCTCAGGATGCTTCCGAGATTGGTGGACAATTCCCTGCTGAAATCATTGTTTATCCGGATAATGACAGGAATTTCAAGCCCGATCATGATCCCGATGAAACTAACAAAAAAATACAGGACCAGGATATAGTGGGCGGTATAGCTGTAAGCCAGATAGGTCAGTGTGGGGGAAAAGCCTCCGGCAAGGGCCAGGCCCGTCTCAACCCCGATAAAGGCATAAATCAGAAAGGATTTTGAAATCCTTGACTGGATGAGGCTGCCGAACCCCATCCAGAAGAGCATGAGTCCGATGACCATGGCCCACTGTTCAAAGGAATTGCCAAGGATCATGGAGGCAAGGCTGGCCTGGATATATTCCAGGATAATGCCGCAGGCACCGCTGGCAAACATGCAGGCGCAAAGGAGGAAGGATGCAAAATTGATCGGTTTTCCGGTCAGAATCATGGATTACATGGAAAAGGCGATAATAATGGCAACGGCGGTCATGGCACATTCCACCACGATCATGGCTGCTATATTCCGGTCTTCCTTGATTTCTATGGTAATGCTCGTCGTGGGCAAAAGAAGTTTGCCCACGACGGTTTTGAAGACCAGGAGCAAGATGATCCCGTAAACTGTATACAGGCAGAAACTCAGGGTGTCATGGGCCCATCCTGTGAAGGGTCCGGAAAGGCTTGCCATGAGGATAATGCCGAAAGCCATGAGGGTCCCCCCAAGTCCTATCCCGGCAGCCAGGTTATTGTTTTGTATCTCGTTTCTCACATTAAAGGGAGTGGTCAGTTGATAAAGAAAGCCAAAGAGAAGAAGGGCTATCTGGCCCAGGATAAAAAAGAGAACCGCGCTGGCAATACCTTCAATAAAGGTGCCGCCTGTTCCTGATATGGCCCCGTTCAGGATAAATCCCGTGGCCACTGACATCCCGGCTTCCACCATGCCCACGGCAGAATTTCCCTTAATCTTTTTCCCATCCGGTGTGATGATGACTTTTACACATTCCTGGTCATTGCTGATATTGCCCAGCATGATATAATCATTGACAAACCGGGATGAAAACATGAACCCGGTAATAATCAGACCGTCAATCATCAACTGGAAAAGATCGGAAAAAAATCCGTTTGAAGTCCCTCCCATGGCACCACAAAGCGCAACGGCAATCCCAAGGTAAAGCCCTGCCCGTCTTAACCCGACCGCCACATTACCGTTATCAATCTCTATATCATCATCAAATTCCCGGGTTCTCCAGTCATCCACTTTTTTGACAAGCCAGATAAAAAAGACACCCAGGACGACATACATCAATCCCTGACCAAGATCTGCAATCATTTTCGCCATATTTAGTTTCTCCTCTTTGGAATCATTCTATTTGCCTCTGCTGCCGGGGCCGCCGCCGCGCAAACCTTCACCCGCACCCCGGACCGAAGCAGTCCGGTTTTTGAAACCGCCGCTCTGTGCATATGCCGTGCTTTGAAATCCGGGGGATTGTTTGACATAGGCCCCATGGGTTCCATATTGGGTTAATCCGTTTTTTGTATCGCCAAAATAAGGCTTCTGGTAACGGTAGTTGTTATGCCAGCCATTCCAGGAATTATAATTGTAGAAAAAGGGCATGGAGGAAAAAAGATGAGAGAAAAAGGCATATTTTCCATACCATGACCAAAACCGGTCTCCATGGTTATCTTCCTTCCATTCCCCGTATTTCTGATTGCCTACATAGGCCATGCCGGGCGGTGCAGCCTGAATCAGGCGGTCCTGTTCAAATACACCATAGGGTTTTGCCAGGATGGCCATGCCCAGGAATTCCAGATTGGCCTCATAAAAACTTTCATCCACCTGTTCCCATCCGGTTTCTTTGGTTTCACCGTTTTCTTCCAGGATATATTTATGGAAATAGGTTTCTTTTGTGTCTTCCACATAAAAGGAGGCGGCATTGTGCCCCCGGGGCCACTGGTCTGCAGGGTTGATGGAAAGTTCTTTCCAGGCATCACCGATATTGCTTTTCATGCTTGAACCCGTGAAACCTGCAGTGATGACGGCAATTTCATCCAGGTTTTCCTGTGTCAATATCTCGTAAAGCTCGGGGCTTATTTCCCTCTGAAATGCCACTGTAACCGGGTTGTCATACTCGGCGTTTTCATCCCAGGATTCGCGCTTGATGGTGACCACATAATCTTCCTTCATATCTTTCAGGATTTTTGTATAACTTGAATAAAGTCCGGCCAGATCTTTTGAAAGGGCCGCCTCAAGTCGTTTTGCCTGCTCAAGTCCGTCTGAAATGGCTTTTGCACTGTCGGTCAATACAGCATAGTCGGCTTCGATTCCGGATGCATGATGCTCATATTCAGCCTTTACACGGTCCAGATGACCCGGGGATTCCTCGCCCAGTGTTGATAAGGGAAGAAACCGGGCATTGATTTTTTCAGCCGAATCCGAAAAATCCAGAAGCCCTTTTGCAACAGGGCCTTCTTTGATCCTGCCTGCAATCTCCAGGATGGCTGAAGCATTGGTTTTTGCCTTGGAATGGACACTCCCGGCATTTTTTTTGGTCTCAAGGATCATCAAAAACCGGGAAGACGGGTACCGGTATAACTCTTCGGCATCCTTTATGATCTGTTTGATCCGCTCCACCTGCTTTTGGACATCGGGTACAAGTTCGGGTGTATTTTTTTTGATCAGGGGAGAAAGCTCTTTGTCATAGACTTCCTTTGCCCGGTTCAACTCGTCCTTTGCCTGCAGGAATTTTCCCGGCCAGTTTTCCCTGACGCTAAACCGCTCTATGGATTTAAAATCAGAAGAACCGGTTTGGCCTTCATATTTTTCCCTATGCTTATCCACCAGCGAAAGCCCGGTCTTTATAGCTCCGGGAAGGGATTGTGCATCTTTTTTCAGCTCTTTTGGAAGACCGTCGCCGCACCCGGTCAAAAAGGCCAGAAACCCGAACAGGGTCAACCATACAAGGACTTCTTCAAGGCGGCATTTTTTTTTCGCCATCCCTAAACCTCTCCTTTACTGATGAGAGTGATAGTTTTGGGGTCAACCGGAGCCGACGTATAAATCTGATATTCCTCCCTGCCGTCGCCTGACCACTCTTCAATGGTCAAAAAAAGGGTCCCGGATTCATTTTCAAATTCATACATATAGACTTTTTCTTCCCTGCCTTCCCTGGAATAGATGGAAGCCCAGTCATCCTCATAAAAAAAAGATTCCCCGTTCACCACAACCGTATCCTTGGTGTCGGCTATCTCATCCAGGTCATCTCCATCAATGGGCCCGCCCTCATCATCCTTTAAATTCCGGAATGAAAACCGGTTAAGGGTCATGGAGACCTCAAGGCTGTCATCAAATTCCCATTCAAAATAAACGGTTTCACCGGTTTCAAGACAGAGACAGGTCAGCTCGGTAATAAAATATCCTTTTTTCTTTTTAAAATCATCCGAGGTTTCTTCATACCGGCACAGGTCTTTTGCCATATAGGTTTTACCCAGGTATTCAAAAAATGACCCTTTGCCGGCATTTTTAATGGTAAGGGCCGATTTGTCAGGGTCTGGGACAAGAGCCTGCTTCTTCAGTGTCCGGGCGGCTGAAAATCTTTCCTGGAATGATTTTTGTGTTGCCGTATCAAGCATGGCGGTCCTCCAATCTTAAATATCCTGTTTTAAAGGTTCAATCCTTAAATTATTGGTCCTGACGTCTTGCCGTCAGGGCATCGGTTCTGGCCCTGAAACGGTCATTCATTTTACCGAGGGCAGTGGAACTCTGGGATGCAATGCTGATGGTTTCCCGTGAAATCAGGGCAAAGGTTTCAAAGGCCTGTTCATAAGTATTGCAGGCTTCTTCCAGGGCCTGGATATTTACGGTCATGCTCTGGCTCATCCGGGCGCCCTTGATGGCGGCATTACCGATGACCCTTGCCGTATCTTTCATGGTTTCTGCGGCAGCCTGCTGGACCATGTCCAGGTGCTTTAAGGTTTCCATCTGCTGCTCAGCCGCCACCCGGACAGCCAGGGCATTTTTAACGGCTGTGGAAAGGATCATATCCGTTCTCTGGACCAGACGTTTTACCAGATGGGAATTTCTTACCATCATTTCCCCGCCGAACCGGGTCTGGAGGTTTGAATTGTCAATGGTCTGAAGATCCACTACGGCCATGGCAAGATCGCTGGTCAAGGTGGTCAGGGCTTCCTTGATCCTCGGATCTTCAACAGTGTTCAAATGGTCCATGAGTTTTTGCCAGATGACCTGCCCGAGATAAATCTGTTCCTGGAGTTTGGGCTGGATTTCCTTTAGGGAATCGCAGATGACCGAGAGTTCTGCAGCATCAAAGGCCACCTGGTCGGCTTCCTGCCGCAAATGATTGCGGATGCCGTCAATGGTGGAATTCACGGTTTCCCGTCTTTCGGCAATGATTCTCAGGACCTCGTCCCCCTTAGGCAGACGGTTTACCGTTCTTGTAAAAAGACCCAGCATTTTTGTCTGAAAAGGGGTCTCGGTTTGTGCCACCATGGTGGGGTTTACTTTATCGAGTTCAGTCTTGATGGCCAGGATATTTTTCCCCACAGGAGAAGACGTATCAACAGCCACGCTTTTCAGAACCTGGCCCATTTTCCGGTCATACAGGCTTACCTGAGCCTGGGTTTGTTCCATGATGTCCTGGCCCAGGCTGAATACAAAATTACCAAGCTGCCAGTTGGATGGATCTTGTTTTATTTTTTCGAGAAATTCACCGGCTTTGGCTTCAATAGCCTGGATATCCTGAATTGCCAGGTGCCTCGGTTGAACCGGGACAAGATTGGAAAGGGTCTGGACCGGGGTCAGGGCGCCCTGGCCGGAAACTTCCGTCACCTCGGCAAGGACGGGAGCCTTTGCCTGCAAGGCCACGCTTTGAATGTCACGAGCCATATCGTTCATACTATTCTCCTTTTCATGAAAATTTGCCTGCAAGGAAATTTGCCATGGTCTTGAATTCGGCGGTTTCGTTTTTTTCTACAATATCCCTGGAGCGGTTGGAAACCTCACGCAGGGATTCAATGGTTTTCTTGAATATGTCGAACTGGGCTTTCCGGCTTTCCGGCGACAGATCCAGGTATTCCTTGACTGTTTTGAAAAGATGGGTTTTTCCTATTTTTTTGATTTCATAGGTCAGGGTTTCACCCGGGTATTGCTCCATCATTGCCGGGGTAACCACCATGAGATCATCGATGATGGTTTCAATTTCCCCTGTCATTTCGTCAGGAAAATCTTTGTCCTTTCTCATGATGATGTTCAGTTTGAGCAAAGAATCCAGGATGGCTCCGTATTCCTGATCAGGAGAGGGCCCTGGCTGGGAGACAGGGTCTGGTGCAGCAATTCCTTCTGAAACCGGCTTCTGTTTTTTTATGAAAAATAGAAAGCCGATGATTGCAACAATAAGGATTGCGACTGTGATGGCCATTATCTTACTCCTTTTGCTAAAGGTTTCATATCGATCATATTTTGCAAACAATAATACAAAACCATATATTAACAAGGTGACAAATTGATTAAATTATATAGCACATTATATGGGGTAACCTGAAAAATCAAGAAAGGATTGTTTTATGGAAATTCTCTATGAAAAATGATATCCGAGACTATTTTTCAAATTCGATTTAAATGGATTTTATTAGGGCCTGATGTAAAAAAAAGTGTTTCAAGCCCTTTATCAAAATCCATCCGCCGTTGAGCAATGAGAACCCGGCTGTTTCTATAAATTTTGGAAGATAATTCAAGTTTATTATTCTCTGATCTGAAAATATGCGTTGAACGGATAAAATTATTCTTTAGGAAAGGAAGTATGGGCTCCCAGAAAAATGATTGAAAACCGAATAGGACATCAGAATAAGGAATGCTTTTATGCCAAACCAGTCTTTCACTCGTATAAAAGGGTATTTTATCAATGGCCAGGCTCATCAGGTAAAGGCCGCTGGTCTTTTTCCCGATGTAACCGATAAAAGAGACGGATCTTTCATTCCTTAAAAACAACAGCCTGTCCCTGTTAAGCGAAGACTCAATAAACAGTATTCCTTTTGATTCCATATCGCAGGTCCAGTATTCCTGCTGTGTTTTTGAATCCGTTATCAGTTCATATTTTGTTGTTTTCCCGAGTTCAAATCCGATCATATCTTTCAGGCCGTTATCGATGGGGATGTTTGAAACCACTTGTTGCTCGCCTGGAATACCGAAAGGGATGTATTCATCCTGGTCTTTTTTTCTAACCAGATAATCGGAAAAATGCATTGCAACGGTCGGTGCCCCTACAAATTCACTCGTCTGGAACTGGATGTGCAGATGAGGGTAAGGAGCCAATCCTGAACTGCCCGCATTTCCAATAGGGTCCCCTGTCTTGATGATAGAATAGGGATGGGTTGTGATTTTTTTTTGCCCGAGGTGGCAAAGAATTGAGAACAAGGCTTGATTGTGCTTGAGGATGACATAGTTTCCCCATGAATTGTCCAGGTTTGTCGATGTGACCGGATTATCCGGGATTGAAGATTCGATTGCACATACTATCCCGTTTCCAGGGGATATCACAGGCTTGTTAAAACAGAAATGATCTTCGAGCCGGGTCCCATCGTCTTGATAGGGGCAAAGGCTTTTGTCGGTTACAATAAAATCCAGCCCCCATTTATAGATTCCTTTGTGAGTATGCTTTCCCCCTACCCCCTGGCTGACAAACCACCATCCTATAAAGGGAAGAATAAAATTTTGATCTGTTATGCCGAATTTATTCTGTCCATCCAGGAATTTTTTATAATTGGCTTCCGGGGATTCAGGGAAATAGATCCTGAAAAGTCCGGCCCGCATATAATTATGCTGCATGGCATAAATGAAAAGCCATGTGACGATATTGAACGATAAAGTCAGGGAGGAAAGATTGTAAAGAGAGAGATAACGTATCAGGATATCATCGATAACCACCGTAAAAAGTGACGCAATAATCGCCATAATCAGGCTTAAAATGCCGGGAGCAAAAAAAACGCCGCCAATGGCAATCGAAGTAAGGATGGGATTAAATCCGTCATTAATGACAAAAGGCAGGTACTGGGGAAGGATATATGAAAAAAAAACAATGGCAGCAAAAGATAAAACGGAAATGAAAAACATGACCCGGGAATATAAGAACAGGGCTGCGGCAATGATGAGACCTGAAATGATATTGGGGCTGAAAATGATATGCCCCAGATTGTTCAGATAAGTTATCACCAGGAATTTAAAAGGATATCCTTCAGGTTTCACAACCAGTTGAAGCATCTCGGTTGTTCCGGTCCCCCTGTTCAGGAGAATGATGATCCAGGTCATGACTACAAACGGAATACTCAAAAACGGCAGGGATTTTTTCTGGAAGAATCCTCTCATCCATACGGTTATGACCAATAATAAAATTGAAAATAAAATAACAAACAAGATATTCTGTATCTCTGATGCACGATTGTAAAGGGATAGGGCCATTCCGAACAGGATGCCGTTGAACCCGAAAACTCCGGCTCTTATCCGGGTTCTGCCATACCCTAGGATATAGGCAAAAAAATTGATGCATAAGGCCCCAAGAAGTCCGTTAACGCCTGAATATGGATGGATAAAGGAAGACAACAAAAGCGCAGCGCCAAATCCTTTGTTTTCTGAGAACAGGATTTGGGAATAGCTGTGCAAAATGGTATCAAGAAAAAATGATCGTTCCCTTTCAAAGATCATTCATCCCCCAGCCCTTTTCTTCAGATCTTCAATACTTTCAACTGCGGGGAAAGAACCTTGGGTTTTTCCGCTTTGATCTGACGTAAAAACCGTTCAGGCAGCCGATCCTTCTGGTGAAGATAAGTCACATCCTCTGCCTCTCTGATGACATCCACTTCTCTTAACATTCCGATCATGACAATGGCCGGGCGCATTTTAATGAACTGCATCCACTGGGTGGTGTTGTAAGCACCAAAGGGACGAATGACAAGATTGTCTCCTTTGCTCAATATGGGTAGTTTGACGATATCTCTTATCACATCGATCTGCATGCATAGGGGGCCAAACACAACATGATCTTCCATGAAATTACTTTTTTCCTTAACCGGCAGCATCTCCAGATCATACCAGAAACTGGTTACCATGATGTTGACACCGGCATCAAGAACAAGCGCACGAAGTCCTGAAGGAAGCCTCTTTGTCGCTTCTACGGTTGTAATGAGATATCCTGCTTCATCAATGACTGCACGGCCGGTTTCCAAAAATAATATGGGCAGATTGTCTTTTGGAAAAGAACCCAGAAGAATACTGCATATGGCCTCGGCAAAAGCATCAAAATCCGGAGCCAGATCGGTTGTTGGAAGATAGGTCGATTTCAGTCTGTTTTTAGATGCAAACCCGCCGCCGATATCGATATATTTTATGCTGAGTTGATGTTTTTCTTTCATTTTAAGGGCAAAACCGCATATGTTCAGAACCGCCTGCCCGTAAAACCTGGGTTCTAGGATAAAAGTTCCGATATGAAAATGAAACCCTGTCAGCTTCAGCTTCCCGCCACTCATGATCCGTTCGGCAACTTCACTGGCCTGGCCGTTTTCAAGGTTAAACCCGAACCGGTCCCATGCCGGATACATGCCGGTGTCCATATTAATTCGTATCCCCACATCAATTGTCCTGTTAAAGGCCTCTGCAATTTTTTCCAGCAGGTAAACTTCATCAAGGTTGTCAATATTAATAATGGCACCTTCCCGTACTGCTTTGATTAATGATGATTCAGGCTTGTCAGGACCATTGTATATTATTTTTTCCCCTGTGATTCCTAAATTTCCGGCCATTTCATATTCATGTTCCGAGACAACTTCCGCCCAGGACCCTTCATCATGCATGACCGCACAGATCGCTTTCTGATAATTAGTTTTATAAGACCATGCGATCTGAACTTTTGGATATCTGAGTTCAAAAGCCCTTTGCAGTTGAGCGTGTTTTTTTCGGATTGTGGCTTCTGAAAAGACCACAAGGGGGGAACCATAATCTTTAATCAATTGTTCAACTGAAATGCCGTCGATTTCTTCGCACCGTTTTTGCCCGGAAGGCCTGCCGAATTCATTCATAGTGCCTATGGTATGCCTTACAATACTTGGCTTCTCATAACCTTCTTTACTCATAATGCAGCTCTCCTTCCATATTCATTATTTCAAGTTGCTTCATATCAAAAACAAGATCACAGGTTCCCCTGTTATAAACAACACCGATTTTATACGGCTGATTTTTTTCTACCGTCTCACCCCTGGCCATCAGAACTGTAAGATAGGGCAGGTTGATCCCGGCAGCCTTGCTTAAATAAATCCAGGCAGGGAACCGGTTGTTTATTTCAATGAGGTAATAATTATCAGAGCCTTCTTCTTTTATGAGTTCAAGTTCAGCAGGGCCTTGCCACTTGGTGGCTGAAAAAAAACGGCTGACCAGTGCACTTATTTTCTGGTCATTTATCGTTACGGCAGCCCAGCCCTTTCCTTTGTCGGTAATAATGAGCTTTCTCATGGGAACATAGCCGATACACCCCCCTTCTCCATCCCCGAGTGCGGCAACATCAAGCTCGACTCCCCTGATATATTTCTGGAGGATCACAGGCATTCCCCATCTTGATACTATCTTTCTTGTAAACCTGTAGACTTCATCATAGGAGTATGCGAGGTATGCATCATAATAAATTCCTTTTACCATCAAAGGGAATCCGATATTCTCAATACCGGCACTGAGTTTTTTAAGCTCTTTTTCAACCGAGGTTTTCGGTATCAGGATATCTGCTTTTTCACCCAGGACATGGAGTTTGATTTTGGCACACATCTCATATTGCTCTTTTGTGGGATAGAAAGTCATGATTCCTTCTTTCTGAAGGTCTTTTCTGATGGAAATAAAATTAAACAGCTCAGCATCCAGTGTCGGTATGATGACATCCATCGGGGTCTTCTTATGAATGGTTAAAATCCTCTCCAGGAGATTTTCCGGTCCTTCCGATGGATAGGGCAGAAGATAAACATGTTTGAAAAATTGTCTCTCGTAGAGCCCTGCATCCATTGAATCATATCCAAACCCGATCCCGGTGAAACGGTTTTTAAACCCTTCTTTGATGCATCTCATCACGGCAACGCCAGGAGCAGGACTATCAGTCATATTCAGCCCGGTTACACCGACACAAAAGTCAGGAAGGTTCATATATCCTCCACCTTAAACCCCATATCCCTCATTAATGATAGAAATTCCCTGATATCTTCCCTGGCCTCTTTTTGTTGAATATGATATTCCTTTTCAAGGCAGGCTGGAAATTTTTTGACGGAAACTCCAGACTGAAGCAGTTTTACAAGAAAAAGCCCGGTTTTGTTCAGCAAAAAAGTCTGGCCTGTGGAAGGATTAAACACAAAACCGGTATCACTGACGGTAATATCTGTAAGCTGTTTATTCATATGCTCCCCCTTTTATTGTTTCAGCTCTTTTAAACCGGCCAGCGAGCTGGGAAATCCCGGGGCACGTTTTAAGGACTCTTTAAAAAATGCTTCGGCTTCAGATTTGTTTCCCATTTTCATGTAATTCCACCCCATCCCGTCATAAGGGGCGGCAAAGATATCGTCATCGCGGTGCAGCCTGGAAAATTTCTCAAAGGTTTCAAGGGCTTTGGAATAGTTATCAAGATAATAATACGACCATCCCAGATTGTAAAACGAGTCACTGTATTTCCCATATCCTTTTTCAGTTCCAGGCGCCCCTGAAAGAAATTTCTCCAGGAATTTAACGGAATCGTTATATTGCTTATTGCCAAAATAAATAAACCCGAGAAGCATATCCAGATCCGGATATTCAACATCGATGAGTTCTGCATGTCTCAGCGCGTCCTGGTATAAAGCGAAATTATAATAGGACCAGGCAAGGGTGATGTACAATTCCTTAAGACTCGGCTCCGCTTTGACCAGTTCGGTGAAAACATCATTATCCACTACCTTGGGGAAAATATTGATGGCGGCAATGATATTGAGTTTGCCTTCATCCACTTTGCCAAGCTTAACCAGCGAATATCCTATTCCCCTGTAGGGTTCAGCCAGGTTTGGATAAAGGCTTGCAGCCCTTTTGAATTCCGCAAGGCTTTCATTGAATTTCCCTGTATGATAAAAACTCCATCCATAGGCAATGGCTGCGTTCACATCCAGGGGAAATCCTTCTGTAGCAATTTTCAAACTGCTTAAGGCGTTGGAATAATCTTTTTTTTCATATTGCGCATATCCAAGCCCCAGGACTGCATCATAGTCTTTGGGAGTCTGCTTGATCAATACATTGAAATGCTTTTCAGATACCTTATGATTGCCGAGTTTCAGGTTGCTCCACCCAAGCCCCCTTTCAGCAGACTGTTTTTCATCCAATGTTATGTTTTTTTGTGCAGAAATCCGTTTAAACTCTTCAAGGGCTTTGTCAAATTGTGACAGGTAATAGTATTTCCACCCATCCCCGGATCTGCCGGTCCTTGCCTTACTCACGGCCGTCAGTCCGTTATATGCATCATTATAGGCCGGGTCTAAAGCCAGGGCAGCATTAAAGGCTTTTTCAGCCTCATTATATTTCTTCTGTGAATAATAGATCCATCCAAGCCCGTTATTTGGATCCGGCCATTGGGGATGGAGACGGATCGTCTCATTAAAATGGGTCATTGCCTTGTCATATTCTTTTTTTTGGAAATGCGCCCATGCCATTGTGCTTCTGGCATCACTATAGAATTTATACATCAGTCCGGTTACGGAATAATTGGCCTCAAGGACCTCAATCAACTGATCATCCTTGGACAAAGAGGTTTTACAGTATAAAATAGCTTTGTCATAATCCCCAAGAAAATAAGAGGCGTAACCGGCTCCCCTCAGAAGGACGGCATTGTCCGGGTCGGATGCCAGCCCTTTCTCAAATATAAACAGGCTTTCCTTGAACAGGCCGGAAAAATAAAGGGCCCATCCCAAATCCACGTATAAGGGTTCATATTCTTTATTACTCTTGACAATACTATAAAATTCATCTGTTAAAAGATATCCGGGCAGAAGCGATATGACTGAATAGAATTGCTCCATAGCCGGTTTTTTCTCTCCTTTTTGATTCAGGGCCAGGCCTAACCCGTAATGGGCATCTGCAATATAGGGGTTTATGGCGATCTGCTTTTCAAACCCGGTTATGGCAGCTTCCGTATCCTTATTTCTGAATTGACACCAGGCAATCAAGGATGCCACATCATATTGACCCGGATATAATGCCAATGATAAAACAAAAGCTTCAACAGCTTTGCCGTATTCTTTTTGGTCGAACAGGATAAGACCGGTTCCCTTATGGGCATCAGAGTTATTGAGAAGATCCAGGGATTTTTTAAAATACAGGTTTGCCTGCTCAGGGGCATTTTTTTTGTAACAGGTTTGCCCCATACTCAGGAACACCCGCCAGAGTTCTTTTTCAGGCATCAGCCGGCTGTTGTCATCCAGGATGGATTGAAATCCGGCAACGGCGCCGTCGTAATCTCCTGCATAATGCAGGGCCCAGGCAGCATTGAAAGCCCCGTATATTTTTCCATTGACCTCGGCAAGGCCCTGGGTTGCGCCCGGGTGGTAAGGCTGTTTTCTAAGGATACTCTTGAACATGGCCTGGGCTTTTTCAAGCTTTTCTGTTTTGAATTTACACCAGGCCATTCCACAGAGCGCTGCCAGATCATTTGGATCTTTGACATAAACATTTTCAAATTCAATATAGGCCTCATTGTATTGTTCAGCCTCATAAAGTTTCCCGGCTGCCTCTATATCCTGACCCAGGGCAGATCCTGAAAAAAAATGGATCATCATCAATATGACAATGGATTTTAATAAATATCGGATGGTCTGCATAATTTCTCCTTCATTATCATTGGACAGAATCCTTAAGTTCTTTTAGCCCTGCTTCCGAGCTGAAATACCCGGGGTAAAGTTCAAGGGATTTTTCAAATGCCCGGGTCGCTTCTTTTCTTTCACCCAGCTTCAAGAGACTCCACCCAAGACCGTCATAGCTGTCATAGGAAAACCGGTTAAGTTCCAGGCCTTTCTCAAAAGCTGCTTTAGCCTCTGTATAATTCTCTTTTTTAAATTGGGCCCACCCTTTGGCTGCCTGAACTTCCGCCCAATTGGGATAATTCTGTTCCACTTTGTTGCAGGCTTCCACAGCCTGATCATAATTGCCTTCGGTAAAATACTGGCTGATTTCAGACATTACAGAGCTTTTGATATAGACCAGATTGATTTTTCCTGCCGTAGCACCCGGGTGTTTTGAATCCGCCATCAGTCCTTTGTAAAACCAGAGATCGGCAGTATTATAATCTTTATCTGAAAGATAAACATTCCCGATTGCCGTAAGTGTGTCAGGATCAGGTTTTTCCGATAAGTCCAGCGCTTTTTTAAAATACTGGATCGAAAGGGGATAGTCTTTTTCGGCAAAAGCCACATAGCCCATAATGATATTGCTGTCCACAGATTTCGGGGTTTTTTTCAATGCTGTGTTCAGATATTTTTTTGCCTCATCCAGATTTCCCAGTTTAAAATGATTATATGCAAGACCTTCAATGGTGCCGGTATGATTTTTATCTTTTTTATGCATGGATTCAAAAATTTCTAAAGATTTTTTAAAATCCATCAGCTTAAATGTGGACCAGCCAATGCCCTCAAGGGTATCAAAAGAATTTTTATCCCGTTTTTCAAGCATTTCAAAAGCCATCAAAGCCTCTTCATACCGTTCCAGTTTAAAATAGGCCCACCCCACCAGTAAAAGCGAATTGTTATCATCCGGATTTTCATTCAGAGCTTCCTCATAATATTTCGCACTCATGGCATAATCTTTTCTTTCAAAATAATACCATCCATTTTCCTGGTAAAAGCTGTCTGCTTTACAAATGGTCAGGAAACCACAGATGATAAAAAAAACCAGCGATTGGGGTATCCATTTGATCATCACCATTTTCCCTCCTCTCTTATAAGTTTTTTTGACGATCTGCCGATCAGTCGTTGCGATTTTTAGGGTATGGATAAAAATTTTAAAAAAAATTAGGACCATCCGGCAAAGGGGTATTTTATAAAATCCGGACTACTGTCCAGACTCGTTAAAGAGGATTGGTCATTAAAAAACAACCTCTTTCTGATGGAAATTTTCTTATCTGAATGTCGTAATATGATTTATACGGATGAAACCTATGGTCAATAAATATCACTTGCGACAAAGGGTATCAAGCTTTATTTTTTAAAAAAAATGTTTTGCACATGATAACAAATATAAACAATTGAAAGCTTGAAGCTTGCATAAAGGTGCTGTAGAATTATGTTTAAATAAATCCGGGGAAATGGAAAGGAAGGGTTTTATGAATGTTCAAAAAATAAATTGTGCAAATCTTTCACGGCTTCCTGCCTTCAGCCATGCAGCCGTAGCAGGGGATTTCATCTATGTTTCCGGGACCCTTGGAATAAAGCACGACAAACTTGAAATTGTTGAAGGAGGTGTATCAAAAGAGACGGAGCAGATCCTGTTTCATATTTCAACCATTTTGAGTGAATGCCATGCAAGGCTTGAGGATATTGTAAAGATCAATGTCTATCTGACGGATATGAATAATTTCCATGATATGAACTCAGCTTATCTCGATGCCATCCAGTTTGACCCTCCGGCAAGGATAACGGTAGCAGTTAAAGCGCTTGCCCTGGGTGCATCCGTCGAAATGGACTGTATTGCCTATAAACCAAAAAAATAATGGATATGAAAGGATAAGAATATGAAAACGCCGGGCTATAAAATTACCGCCCTTTTTCTTTTTGCAGTTGTTGCATTATATATCACAGGATGTGCTTCCAGCAGATCCAGCGAAGTGTATTCCAGGGATCAGGCAAGACAGGTGCATACTGTTGAAACAGGAACCGTGGAATCTGTCAAGGAAGTAATGATAGAAGGCACTAAAACTCCTGTCGGAGTTGCTGCGGGAGGTGTTGCCGGTGGTGTTCTCGGCAGCACCATAGGCAAAGGATCAGGCCGGACCCTTGCCACTGTCGCCGGAGCTCTTGCAGGTGCTGCGGCAGGTGCTGCGGCAGAAGAAGGACTCACTTCAAAAAAAGGACTTGAGATTGTCGTTAAAAAAGACGGCGGAGAGACCATTGTGGTGGTTCAGGAAGCTGATGTTGCGATTTATCCCAACGACAGGGTCAGGATACTCAGGGGACCCGACGGCACGACACGGGTGTCAAAGTAAAATTTGACCTTTGTCTTTTCATGGTTATGTTCCTGAACTTACAAATCATACCAACAGGAGAATCATGAAAAAAAATATACAGTACAATAAAAATTTAAGGAACGTTGCCATTATTGCCCATGTAGACCATGGCAAAACCACCCTTGTGGATGCAATGTTCAAACAGAGCGGACTTTTCAGGGAAGGCCAGCAGGTCAGCGAACGCCTGATGGACAGTATGGACCTTGAAAGAGAACGGGGCATCACCATTGCCGCCAAGAACTGTTCCGTGTCATGGAAAGGGGTTAAAATCAATATTATCGATACCCCGGGCCATGCCGATTTCGGCGGTGAGGTGGAAAGGGCGCTCTCCATGGCAGACAGCGCCATTCTCCTGGTGGATGCATCGGAAGGCCCCCTGCCCCAGACCCGGTTTGTCCTTAAAAAAACCTTTGAGGCCAATCTGCCCGTTATTGTCATCATCAATAAAATAGACCGGAAGGATGCAAGACCCCAGGAGGTTTTAGACATGGTCTATGACCTCTTTATTGATCTGGATGCAACCGAGGAACAACTGGATTTTAAATACCTCTATGCCGTCGGCCGTGACGGGATTGTAAAAAAAGACCTGGATGCTGAGGCCGATAACCTCAATGAATTATTTGATGTGATCCTGGAAGATCTGCCGGCTCCATCCTATGACCCGGATGCGCCTTTTCAGATGCTGGTGTCTGATCTGGGGTATTCGGATTATCTCGGGCGGCTGGCCATTGGCAAGATTTTCAATGGAACGGCCAAATCCAATGAAAACCTTGTGTGCATTGATAAGAACAATGCCCTTCTGCCCTTGAAAGTAACACGGATTCAATCCTATAACGGGCCTGCCCTCACACCTGTTGAAAATGCCGAGGTGGGTGATATTATTGTGTTATCCGGGATCGAGGATGTAAAAATCGGGGACACCATCTGCACAAAACAGGCTCCGGTTCCGCTCAAACGGATCACCGTGGATGAGCCCACCGTGTCCATGCAGTTTTCCATATCCAATTCTCCTTTTGCAGGCCATGAGGGGAAACTTGTCCAGTCAAGGAAAATCAGGGAGCGGCTGCTCAAGGAAACCCTCATGAACGTGGCCATTGAAGTGGAAGAAAGTGAAAAAGACGAAAGCTTCAAGGTCAAGGGAAGAGGGGAATTCCAGTTGGCCATTCTCATTGAAACCATGCGAAGGGAAGGGTTTGAGCTTTGCGCCGGGCGGCCCAAGGTCATATTTAAATACAAGGATGACAAGACACTGGAGCCCATTGAACATCTGTTTGTGGATTGTGATGAAGATTTCATGGGTGTGGTGACGGAAAAGCTATCCATCCGGAAAGGCAAGATGGTCAATCTGGTCAATAACGGAAAAGGCCGCGTAAGAATTGAATTCTCTATCCCGTCCAGATCTCTCATCGGGTACAGAGATGAATTTATGACCGATACCAGGGGAACGGGAATCATGAATTCCTATCTTTCCGGGTATGAAGAATACCGGGGAGATTTTCCGGTCCGGTATACAGGCTCCATTGTTTCCGACCGCCAGGGAAAGGCTGTTCCTTACGCATTGTTTAACCTTGAACCCAGGGGCCAGTTGTTTATAGAACCCGGAACCCCTGTTTACGAAGGGATGATCATCGGCGAGCACAACCGCCACCAGGACATAGACGTCAATGCCTGCAAGGAAAAGAAACTGACCAATATGCGGGCATCGGGCAAGGATGAACATGTGATCTGCTCGCCGGTCAAAGCCATGACCCTTGAAAAAGCCATTCATTTTATCCGGGATGATGAAATGGTGGAAGTCACTCCCAAATCCATCCGGCTTCGGAAAACCATCCTGAATGCTTCCCAGCGTCAGGTGGCAAAGGCAAAACAAAAGAAAACCGAATAAACCGGAACAAAAAAGGGGAAGGAAAAATCCATTGATCCTGGTTACAGGTGCCACGGGTTATATCGGCGGCAGGCTTGTTCTGCGTTTATTAAATGCCGGATACCAGGTTCGGGCCATGGCCAGATCCCTGGAGAAAATCCAGGGCAGGCCATGGAAAAACCACCCCTGCCTGGAGGGTGTCGAGGCAGATGTCTTAAATCTCAAAAGCCTTGAAGACGCTTTAAAGGACTGTAATATAGCCTATTACCTGGTTCACTCCATGTCTCCTGCATATAAAAATTTTTCCGAAGCAGACCGCAGGGCGGCCCAAAATTTTATATGTGCGGCCGGGAAACACAGGCTCGACCGGATTATTTATCTTGGGGGCCTGGGCGGCAGTGAACCCAATGCCAGTCCACATCTGAAAAGCAGGCTTGAAGTGGAATCCATACTCAAGTCCGGACCGGTGCCGGTCACTGTGTTTCGATCCGCCCATATTATCGGGTCCGGCAGTGCATCTTTTGAAATGCTCAGGTATACGGCTGAACGGATTCCTTTTTTTATTGTTCCCAAAAGCGTGATTGATACAAAGATTCAGCCTGTTTGTATCCGGAACGTGTTAACCTATCTTGAAAAATGTCTTGAAAAAAAAGAGACCATGGGGCAGACCTATGACATTGGCGGGCCTGAAATTCTGACCTACCGGAAGCTGTTTGAACTCTATGCTCAATGGGCAGGGCTTAAAAAGCCTTTGTTCATTCCTTTTCCAAGCCCGTCCTTTGATCTGGGAACAAAAATCGCCCATACTGTTGCAAAGGCGTTGCTTCCCCTGTCCCCCGGCATTTCCCAACCACTCCTGGAGGGGCTGGGGGTTGAGATCATTACAAAAGAAGATAAAATCAGACAGATTATTCCCCAGGACCTTATCCCCTGCTTCAAGGCCATAGAACTCGCCACCCGGAAAGACTCCCTCAAAATTATGGAAACGCGGTGGTCTGATGCCGGAGAATTGAATCCGCCTGAGTGGATGTATGCCGGGGATGCCGTATATTCAGGCGGGACGTTGCTCCAGGGCGGATATAAAATCATGCTTGCATGTGAACCCGATGTTATCTGGCCTTTTATCAGCCGGATCGGGGGAGCAAATGGATGGTATTATGGTGATTTTTTATGGCGTTTAAGGGGATGGATGGACCAGATGGCAGGAGGAGTGGGTTTAAGGCGGGGACGGCGTCATCCGGAGCATCTGTCTGTTGGGGATGCGCTTGATTTCTGGCGGGTCCTGGATATAAAACCCCCTCATCAATTGATCCTTGTGGCAGAGATGAAACTTCCGGGCGAAGCGCTTTTGGATATTGAACTGATCCCTTGCAGCAGGGGGACCGAAATCAGGCTGGGGACAAGATTTCGCCCCACAGGACTTTATGGGATCATTTACTGGTACATGTTGCTTCCTTTTCATAATCTTCTTTTCGGCGGGATGCTGAACGAGCTGGCCAAAAGGGTGGGCAAAAGGATTCTCAAAGGCCCTGAGAAATACCGGCCCGGTCCTCTGACCCTGGATCAGGCATAAAGGCTGCAAAACTTAAATCCCGCTTTTGTCCCGCTCACTGAGAATAAAATCCTGTAAGGATTTACCTTCAAATATGCCGATATTTCCCCTGATATCAAGAAAGGTATCAAAATTGTCAACAAACATATCAAGGATATCCGGATCAAATTGTTCTCCCCTCTCCTTTTTCAGGATATCGAGCACAAGATCCGGAGGGTAAGGTTCTTTGTAGGGCCGTTTTGAGGTAAGGGCATCAAAGGTGTCTGCAATGGCAACGATCCGCCCGGAAATTGGGATACCGGTTCCCCCGAGCTGATAAGGATATCCTTTCCCATTGAATTTTTCATGATGGGTGAGTGCTATTTCATGGGCCATCTGCAGAATTTTTGATTTTGACCGGGATAAGAGCCTGGCCCCGATCTGTGTATGGGTCTTGATGGTTTCAAATTCAATATGGGTAAGCATGCCCGGTTTTAATAAAATGATGTCAGGAATGCCTATTTTCCCTATATCATGCATGGGTGCAGCATAATAGATGGTATCAATGAATTCCCGGGGCAGATCCAATTTATCAGCCATGAGAGAGCAGTATTTGCCGATCCTAACAATATGGTCCCCGGTATCCTCATCCTTATATTCTGCAGCCATGACCAGCCGATGGATGGAATCAATATAAGATTCCCTGAGTTCTTCATGGGCTTTTGCCGCAATCTGCCGGAGCCGTCTTTCCCTTATTACACGATCCACCCTTAAAACCATTTCCCTGGGAGAAAAAGGTTTTTCAACAAAGTCGCTGGCCCCCAGGGTGATGATTTCATCATACTGGTAACTCCGGATCTGACCGGTCATGACAATGATATCGGCTGAAAAATCAATTTTAATGATTTTGGAAAGCTCTATCCCGTCCATGCCGGGCATGTCAATATCCGTCACCACTACATCAAAGGAGGCAAGGGCAAGTTCTTTCAGTGCGGTTTTCCCGTTTTCTGCAAAAGAACAGTCATGGCCGGTTTTTCCCAGCGCTTGTTCAAGCAGGTCCCTGATCATGGGTTCATCATCGACAATCAGAATACGGGGTATCCCTGGGTCTGCAGAAAAAAAATCAGTCATCAGGGTTTCTCCAGAATTCGAGTGACGGTTTTTATCAATGTCTTCATGGGAATGGGTTTTTGAAGAATTTCAATAATACCCGTAGATTTGGCTTGCTCAACTATCTTTTCGCTCTTGGTGCCGGTGCACAGGAGCACAGGGATATCATTTCTGATTTCCAGCATTTTCCCGGCCAGGTTCAGGCCCTGTAATTTCGGCATGATATGATCGGTAATGACAAGATCGTATTTCTGCGGATCCTTTTTAAAAGCTTCCAGGGCATCCATGCTGCCGGTATATCCCTCCACCGTGTACCCGGCCCTGCTTAGAGCGATTTTTCCAAACTCAACCAGGAATTCTTCATCTTCAACAAACATCACATGGCCGGTTCCCTTAAGCAGTTCCTGGTCCTTTTCCATATCCGACCCGCTTTGTTCGGTAATCCTTAAAGGAAGGAGCACTTCAAAGGAAGACCCTTTTCCGGGTTGACTTTCCACCTGGATGACACCCCCGTGGCCGAGGGCTATCCCAGACGCAATCGCAAGACCTAACCCGGTACCCTCCCCAGGTTCTTTGGTTGTAAAATACGGATCAAAAATCCGCTCAAGGATTTCGGGGTCCATACCGGGTCCGGTGTCCTGTATGAGGATTCGGGCATAATGACCTGATGCCGTATTGGGATAGTTGGAAGCCTGTTCCGAATCTAAAAAGACGGAACCCAGGCCGATGGTCAGCCTTCCTCCGGTTGTGGACATGGCCTGGACGGCATTCCGGCAGAGGTTGAGAAGAAGCTGCTTAATTTTTACCGTATCGGCAAGGATTGTTCCTGTTTCTTCCTTAATATCCATTTTCAATTCAATCGTAGACGGAAAACCAGGTTTCAGAAAATTTATAACAGAGTTCAGAACCGGGGTTATATGGATATATGTTTTATCCTGGTCTGTCTCACGGCAGAAAGTTAAAAGATGCTGAACAAGATCTTTAGCCCGGAACGCTGCAGTGTGTATTTTATCAAGGCTGTTGCCGATAACTGATGTTTCCGGCAATTTTTCCATGGCTGCCAGATCGCAATAGCCAATGATGATGGAAAGGATATTATTGAAATCATGGGCAATCCCGCGGGACAATGTACTGATGGCCTCCATTTTCCAGGCCTGTTTTAGGATTTTTTCCATGCGTTTCTGTTCAACTAGTTCTTTTTTCAACTGTTCATTGGATTTTGTCAGCTCCCGGGTACGAAAGGAAACTTCATCATCCAGACCCTGCCGGGTCTGCTGAAGCTGAAGCTGCAACTGGCGCATCACAAAATGGGTTTTCAGGCGGGCCAGTACTTCTTCTTTCTGAAAGGGTTTGGTGATATAGTCAGCCCCTCCGATTTCGAGCCCTGTGACCTTATTGACCGGGTCTGTCAGATCCGTCATGAACAGGACCGGGATATCTCTCGTCCTGGTATTTTCTTTTATCCGCCGGCAGACTTCAAATCCATCCATATCAGGCATTAAAACATCCAGCAGGATGATATCCGGAAGGGAGCCTTCCAGAATTGTGATAGCATCTTCACCCCTGGATGCAGTAACAAGGTTGAACCCGAACTGATCCAGCAATTTTTCCAGGAATTCAATATTTTCCGATTCATCATCAACAATCAGGATAAAGCTTTTTGGACTACCGGATGGGTTCATTTTCCCCCCTTAAATATAGTAAAAACATGCTGCTTTGCATAAAACCGGGTTTGACGAAGAATTCTTCATTTGATCAATAAATTATAGAGATATGGCTGAAACTGTCAAGCAGTCATTTTTCCAATATATGATAATTCTTTGTAACTATTGATACCGGCAGGATATCTGTATATGATGGATAAACACGGATAAATAAAGAGAAAGATTATGCTCACACTTTATGCTGCAAAATGGTGCCCGCACTGTACGAAAACAGTAGACTATTTAAAAAAGAACAAGATCTTGTTCAACTATATTGAAATAGAAGAACAGCCTCAAGAAATTGTTCAAAAAGTCATTGACGCAAACGGAGGGGATGACTGGGTGGTGCCCACACTTGAATATAAAGGGAAATGGAGAGAAGGCAAGGTTTTTAATGAGCTGGAACTGTATTTCGACCTGAAAAAGATAGGAATCATTTAGAATTTTTTTGTCAGACCCCTGAAGCAGCAGACGGTATTTTCAGGCAGCGCAGCCGGATAAAATTGCGCCTGAACGGATTTTTTCAAATCCTCTAATTCCGTCACATCTTTTTCCAGGCTGACGGATTTTAAAAACATTTCACCCCAGGTGTTCATGTAGATCAGGGTATAATGGGTTATTTCACGCTGCTGCCGGGGGGCATAAAAATTGACGGATATCAAAACTCCGGCAAGGGTATCCTTTTTTAACAGATGCGCAAAGCCCACTGGTTTGTGGATCAGGGGCCCGAAATAGTCGTACAGGGTCTTGAATAATTTGCGGATATCATCAGTGGTGACCGGTGTCGGGTTGGGGATCAGATTGACTATGGAGGTATTATTATAAATTTGATTCACCATGAGCCATGCCCCGATTTCCTCAATGGTTTTAGCCGAGACCAGGGTTTCCACCCGGTCGGCGACCTGGCTGTTTTTATTGATCAGATCCCATACAGCCTTTCCCTCATTTGTCCGTTGGTATTTTACGTGAAGACCGCTGAATCGGATATCGCTTTTGGAAACAAGAAGCAGTTTTGCAATTTTGTCCGGCTGCCTGGATAATTCAGAATAGACTTTTCTGCCTAGAACCGTTCTGTCTTCGGCTGAAATCAGGGATTCAGCATCAGGCAGAGTTTCAAAGGCCTTGCTCAGAAATTTGTATTTTTTTATCATATAGGCTTCAATAAGGTTTGAAAGCCCTACAATATCTTTATATGGCCATGATTTATAATCGCCGGCCCTGAACATTTTTTCCCTGGACCAGCCCCATTTTGCCAGGCAGTTTTCTAAAAGTATTTTCCTGAGCCCAAAAACCGTGTTGTCCATGTCTCCTGGTTTTGAAATGCCGAGTTTCAGGAAAAAACAAGTCAGAAGAAGCGAGACCGATTCTTTATCCCCTGATCCTTCAAAATAAGCCAGAAGATTATCCACAAGGATATAATAGGCATCATTCTGTGTGAGTTTGAGATTGACGCCGGAATTCATCCATTCGTCTTTATAGAGGTTGCATAATAAGGGTTTTTCCCCGTATTCGCAGACATATTTTTCCAGGAGGGCCATTTTTAAAATTGATTTAAAGGGGCTTTTCAGGCTTTTAAACATCTGCCAGATGGATGCACCGAAAAATTCACCCGTTGGAACAGCATGTATATCGCCAAGATCGATATACCGGAAAAAATCAGGCATAGCGGAAACCATATTCAGGATGTCATTATAATAATTTTTGCTGAATGCCGTGGGAAGAACGGACCAGAGCGGCAGTTTTCCCGCCACATGAATCATGGCCCGATAAAATTCTTCCTTTAACAGCATGGCCTGGGCCGATCCTGAACTTTCCATGGTGGAATCTCCAAAATCATTGTCCCTGGCTTTTAAAATATCCACCAGGAAAAAAGTCACCTGGATATGGAATTCCTCCCAGGCATACTGTTCAACCATGCGAAGCTTTTTCTCCAGAAGGGCAATTTCCCCTTCTGAGAAACGCGCTTCATTGATGCACACCCAGTAATCAATATCAGAGTCATCGGACTGGGCAACAGACCCGATGCTTCCCATGGTGAACAGCCCTTCGATGGCCGGATTTTTAAATTGTGCCGGAGCGTATTTTTTCCCCCGGATATACTTTGAAATGATATCAAGGGTTTCAGGATCGGGATGATAATCAAAAATACCGCAAGGGGTTTGTTCTTCAAAATCTTTTTTCATCCCTGGTAAAGCCGTATTTTCATGAAGAAGAAAGGGTATGATCTGAAAAAGGTCAGCCTGTTTGGATTTAAATATGTCAAAAGCCGTAATCAGGCTGTACCTGTTCTGCCGGATAAATTTTATTTCACCATAATGGATGAATTCACCAAAGATCATCATATTGAGTTTTGAAAGCAGGCCTGTATCCCATTTAGGCATGTCCTCCGGCTTTAATTGATATTTCCTGGCATTTAAATCAATATCTTCTTTTAACAATGCCGGTCTGATATGGGCGGGAAAGCGGCAAAACTGGGCCTGAACCCCTGTAAAATCAGTCTGGTCCAGGTTTGAGAAGACAAAGGATATCCCCCGTATAGCGGCATAGGCAAAGGAGGAACAGGACAAATCCGTTTTTTCAAATGAACTTTTGGACAGGGTTGAAGCAATGAAAAAAGAACTGTTCATCACAGCCTCATCAAATTTGCAATTATGGATGGAAATTCCATGGAAACTGCAATCCTTGAAAACGGCAGCTTTTGCATTGACATCGATAAAAACGGCATTGTCAAAGGAGACATGGCTGAAAACGGCATTTTGAAAATCTACCTGGTATAATGTGCTGTTTTTAAAAGAAACGCTGGCAAAAGATGCATTGGAAAAATTGGAATCCTTGATGATACAATTACTGAAACAGACGGACTGCGTGTGACAGGCCAGGGATGACAGGTCAGCATGGGTGATGGTTTCACCGTCAAAATCAATAGCCTCTTTTGTTTTATTTTTTTTCAGGGCTTCAATTTTTTTTACCAAACCTGAAGATGAAAAAAAAGATTTGAAAATCCCCTCAGGCTGAGCCGGTTCAATTTTTTCCATCTCCCTGGCAGCAGCATGGAATATCTCTTCAAACCCGAGGCCTTCCATTGCCAGGAGCTGCTTTATCTTTTTTATAAAAAGCCCGGCCTCCTTTTTCATCTCACCATTGGATGGACTGATATGATTTTTGAGCATCCTGACAACCCGTTCAGGTCTTTTTTTGATCATCCCGAAGGCAGCCGCCAGATTGATTTCAATATTCGATCCTGTATAAGCGGATCGGTTCAGGGCCATATCCTGGATAAAGAAAAATGAAATCTTGGATAGATTTGAAATTTCTTTGTAGATAGGCCCCATCAGGTGAGGATGTTTTTCCCGGACAATACCGAGGACTTCGGTCAAAGGCAGCTTGCCGGAAACAATCAGGGCCTTGAATGCATAAAAGGCTTCTTCTTCATCGCTTTTTTCAAGAAGCATCAGGATGGGGCGGAAAATTTCAGGATAGGTTCCCAGGGCAGAGTTTTCTATTATTTTATAGACGGTCTGTCTGACCTCGGGATGGGTTTTCATCAAAAGTATTTCCATCAGAAGACCGGGATGGATTTTTTGTACCGTCATGGCAAGGGCTTTCAATCCTATTGTCCTGATTCCGGGAGAGTCGGACCGGACAAACCCGGTTATGATTTTCTCAGGATCTCTTAAATCAGGATGAAGGTTGTATAAAAAAGGATCCACATCCTGTTCCGTATCAAACAGCCCGGCATAGAATCTTACAACCGCATCCGTTTGCTTGACGGACTGAACCATTTGTTTAAAAGCGGCACCGAATTTCAGCCTTAGTTCCGGGGTGGCCTTAAGATATTCCTGAATGAAATTCAGACGTTGGGAATCCGGCAGGGTCAGGATAATTTTTTCCATGGATGCAAGGGTGATCCGTCTCATGGAAAGGGCTTTAAAGGCAAAAAGGGCACCGCTGCCTTCAAACCCGAGAAGGGTTTTTAATATGAAATGCTGTTCTTCAAAGGAAATCCCCGGTTTGATCCGAAAGAAAAGCCTGCTGCAGACCCGGGCTGAATCTTTCATGGCATTGAGTTTTTGAGTCTTGTCCTTTGTATCCGTCAGCCGGGTAAAAATCCCGGCCTGGATAGTTTTCAATGTTTCGCGGGCCAGGGTCCGTACGGCAAAATGAGGGGAATCAATCCCTTTGAGAACGATCTGTATGGCAGGATCAGGCCCCAGATCCACGGATTTCTTAATAAGTGCAGCTTTCTGGTCCTGGGAAAGTTTATCCCAGTAAACCTCAAAATTATGGACAGTCTTGTCATTCATTGCTGATATATAATATTGTTTGCCGAAACAATCAAAACTTATGTATTGTTTTTTAACAAAAAAATCGGACACAACAATATCGGGTACAATGATATCACTGATACAGGCAGGCCGCCATGAAAGAAAAAATCAGATCGTTTATGATAGAGTTCCCTTAAAAAAATATTCTGCCGGATGAATACACCGGCAGAATATGAAATTATCATCCCTATGCCGGGATCAGCATCTTGTGGTTCTCAATGAGATGGCCGACCACATCCGGATCAGCCAGGGTGGAGATGTCCCCCAGCTGATCAAACTCGTCTGTGGCTATTTTCCTTAGAATCCGGCGCATGATCTTGCCCGACCGGGTTTTAGGGAGGGCTGGCGCAAAATGGATGATATCCGGGGTGGCAATGGGCCCGATTTCCTTTCTGACGTGGACTTTCAGGTCTGACAGGAGCTTGTCTGAAACCTCTGCCCCGGCCATGAGGGTGACAAAGGCATAGATGCCCTGCCCCTTGATGGCATGGGGAAACCCGATGACGGCCGCTTCCGCCACCTGTTTGTGGCTGACCAGGGCGGATTCCACTTCTGCTGTGCCCATGCGGTGGCCGGAAACATTGATGACATCATCCACCCTGCCAGTAATCCAGTAATAGCCGTCTTCATCCCTCCGGCACCCATCGCCGGCAAAATAATACCCGTCAAACATCTGAAAATAGACTTTTTCAAAGCGGTCATGGCTGTTGTACAAGGTCCGCATCTGGCCGGGCCAGGGCTCTTTAAGGGCCAGGATGCCGTCCGCAGCCCCTTCCAGCAGTTTCCCCTGTTCGTCAAGCAGGACCGGGCAGACGGAAAAGAACGGCAGGGTGGCACTGCCCGGCTTCTGGTCAATGGCATAGGGCAGGGCCGAGATCAAGATCCCTCCGGTTTCGGTCTGCCACCAGGTATCCACAATGGGGCAGCGTTCTTTGCCCACATGTTTGTGATACCATTTCCAGGCTTCCGGATTGATGGGTTCTCCCACAGACCCAAGAAGCCTTAATGAAGAAAGATCATATTTCTCCACCCAGGCCTCGCCCTGGGCCATAAGTGCCCGTATGGCAGTAGGTGCGGTGTAGAACTGGTTGACCTTCCATTTCTCCACCGTGGCCCAGAACCGTCCCGGGTCCGGATAGGTGGGCACCCCTTCAAACATGAGGGAGGTAGCCCCCTGGGACAGGGGACCATAGACAATATAGGAATGGCCCGTGACCCATCCGATGTCGGCAGTGCACCAGAAAACGTCATGGTCATGGTAGTCAAAGATGTATTTGAATGTAGTCCCGGTATAGACCATATATCCGCCCACCGTGTGCTGGACCCCTTTGGGTTTACCGGTGGACCCTGAGGTATAAAGGATAAAGAGCGGATCTTCGGCATCCATCCATTCCACGGGGCAGTCAGAAGATTCTTCTGCAACCGCTTCATGCCAGAAAACATCCCGGCCCGGCAGCATTTTGATGTCAGAGCCGGTCCGTTTGACCACAATGCATGAATCCACGGTATGGCCCCGTTTTTCACACAGGGTAAGGGCCATATCCGCGGCTCCTTTCAAGGGAACAGCCTTGGGGCCCCGCATCACCCCGTCGGCCGTGACCAGGACCTTGCAGCGGCTGTCTAAGATCCTGTCGGACAGGGCTTCTGCTGAAAAACCGCCGAATACGATGGAGTGGATGGCCCCTATCCTGGCACAGGCCAGCATAGTGACGGCCAGTTCAGGTATCATGGGCATGTAGACGGCCACCCGGTCTCCTTTTTCTACTCCCCTGGCCTTCAGGGCATTGGCAAATTGACAAACTTTTTCATGGAGCTGTTGATAGGAGATTTCACAGTCTTCTCCAGGGCTGTTGCCTTCCCATATAAAGGCGGTCCGGTCCCCCCGGGTTGCCAGATGGCGGTCCAGGCAATTATAGGCTATATTGGTTTTCCCGTGTTTGAACCATTCTATGAATACAGGGCCTTTGGAAAGGGTATAATTATAATCTCTGACTTTATCCCATTTTTTTTCCCAGTAAAATTGTTCCGCCATGCCGGCCCAGAAGGTTTCCGGATCATCAATGGATTTTTTGTACAAATCCTTGTACTCGTCCATGTTTTTTACCCAGGCATTTTTGCGGTACTCATCCGATGCTCGGAATTTAAATTCGCTCATGATCTCTCCTCTTTTAATTATGGTTATCCGTGATTTCAGGTTCGGCATTTTTGAAGCATCAATTCTCTCCAGGCAAAGCAACACCCATAAAAGAATTTTTTTCCGCCTCTGCTGACGGTGCCTTGGTCATGAGGGCCAGGATCGCGCTGCCCAAAAGAAGAACCGATGCCAGGATATAGGCGATTTTCGGGCTTTGAGTCTGGGCCAGGATCATCTGGGATACCCTGGGAAAGATAAACCCGCCCACTCCCCAGGCAGAGAAAACCAATCCGTAATTGACTCCGAAATTTTTCAATCCGAAAAAATCCTTGGTGGCAGAAGGGAATAAAGACAGGTTGGTGCCGTAATTAAACCCGATCAGGGTGGCGGCGACAACCAGGAGAATGATCTGGCCCGGGGTGATGAACAAAAGGGAAAAGATGACAAACGCCTGGAAAATCAGGATGATAAACAGGGTATTGGCCCGGCCGATATGGTCGGAGAGCATTCCTGCAGCCACGCGGCCCGAGGCATTACCCACGGCCATGAGCGCTACCACCAGCCAGGCGGCATCACCCATGCCCTGTTTTGCCATCCCGGCCACCCCGCTGATGATCATGAGACCCGCACCCGAAGCAATGCAAAAGATGACCCAGAGTTTATAAAACGCATTGGTTTTCATCATTTCACCCGGGGTATGGTCGATGATCCCGGCGACCGACTTTGTGGTAGGCTTTGGGGTGGCCGGATGGACATATCCCCTGGGCGGATTGACCAGGAACCGGGCCAGGACCGATACAATGATCAGAAAGGCCAGACCGAAGATAAGCATGGCCCGGCTGAGCCCGAATCCGTTAATGAGAAACACGCCCAGGGGGGCTATATAAACCGAGGCCAGGCCGAAACCGGCCACGACGATACCTGCGATCATCCCGGTCTTGGCCGGGGGAAACCATTTGATGGCCGGAGGCGTGGCAGATGCATACCCAAACCCCAGACCCATACCGGTAAGAATACCAAACCCCATGATCCAGGAAATCCACAGGGTGGAAAAAGAGATGAGGATAAGACCGGCACTGGTGAGGATGGCGCCGATGACAGCGGTAATCCGCGGGCTGATCCGGTCCTGGAGGCGGCCTGCAAAAATCATGGTAAAGGCAAAGACCAGGCAGCAGACTGCATAGGGGTCGTTAAGGGCGGCCGGGCTCCAGTTGAAAAGCCCGTCCCCGGCCTTAATGGATGCGCTGATGGATTCTTTGAAGATACTCCAGGTGTAGAGAATTCCCAGGGCCAGGTTAATGCCCAATCCTGCGAAAGTAACGCGCCAGCCAAGGTTTTTAATCTGATTCATGTGACCTGCTCCATTTAAAGGGTTGATGGGTGATCCAAATACAATGAATAAATCCCGTTCATTCATTACAATAGCAATCATTGTGCCTGGCGATCAATCAGAGGCTATCTATTCGTTTTTATTGGGATTTTTAATTATATTCAAAAACAGCAAGAATTTGACGCTTACAACCAGGGTTGTAAAAAAAAATGAAATTTTAAAGAGCCGGCCTTAAAAAAAGGCATAAAAGACTTATCTACAACCGAGGTTGTGGTTACAATATTTATTGTAGGCTTTTTCAAGGTGAATCAATTTTCCGGAAACCACATCTCTTGTGGGCGCCAAACCCGGCAATAAATCATTGCAATTCAAAAAATCTTGTGAAACAGTATGTTAAAATTTAAGGATTGCTAAAGCCTGCTGTTTTACCGGACATCATAAAGGAGATAGGCATGGAAAGAAAATTTCACTATGGATGGATCGTTATTTTCATGGGGCTTATCACAACGGTTGCTGCCCACGGATTCGGGCGGATGGCCTACACCCTTCTTTTGCCTGCCATGAAGGACGGGCTTCACTTTGATTATACCCAGCTCGGGCTTCTCGGCACGGGAAATTTCATCGGTTATCTGTCCATGGCCATTATCGGCGGGTTCCTGGCGGCCCGGTTCGGCACCCGGACCGTCATTGCCCTGGCCCTTGTTCTCATGGGCATGACCATGATCCTGACAGGGCTTGCAGAGTCTTTTAAATTTGCTTTTGCCATGCGGCTTATGACCGGTCTCGGGAACGGGGCCGCCTATGTCCCGGCCATGGCCCTCGGGTCGGCCTGGTTTGCAGTCAAAAAACGGGGATTTGCAACAGGCATTGTATCCGGCGGCATCGGGCTGGGCATGTTTTTATCCGGTGTCATTGTTCCCTTTATTTTAAAATCCTATCAAACTGACGGGTGGCGGTATTCCTGGTATATCCTGGGCACCCTGGTCCTTATGGTTGCCGTGATTGTATTCATCTTTTTAAGAAATCAGCCGGCAGATAAAGGCCTTCTGCCCGTGGGCCAGGAGAAAAAAGAAGAAACCCCGGCAGCACAGGCTCAAGGCAAGGTGTCCTCTCTGGACTGGGGTAAGGTGTATAAAATGAAAGCCCTCTGGTTTCTGGGAGTGGTATATTTTTTTTACGGCATGTCCTATATTATTTATGTGGTTTTCTTTGCCGCCTATCTGGTCAAGGAAATGGGTCATACCCAGGCCTGGGCCGGGGGCTTGTGGGCCACTGCCGGGGGCCTCAGTATTTTCTGCGGGGTGATCTGGGGAAGCATATCCGACCGCATCGGCAGGGGAAAGGGATCGGCTTTTGCCTATCTTGTCCTGGGGTTGTCCTATCTTGTGTTTGCCCTGGCCAAGGCAGATACCGGGTTTTATATCTCTGCCTTTTTATTCGGGCTTACGGCCTGGAGCATCCCCACCATCATGGCGGCCACGGCCGGGGATTTTGTAGGGCCGAGACTGGCCCCGGCAGGCCTTGGATTCATCACGCTTTTTTTCGGTATCGGACAATCCCTTGGCCCGGCCCTGGGCGGATACCTGGCTGATATGAGTCAATCCTTTACCCTTCCCTTTCTTGTGGCAGGAGGCATATCATTGTGCGGCATGGTATTTTCATTATATTTAAAAAAACCGGTTCAGAATATAAATCAGGATGTATAAAATGGACGAAAAGACCCGAGAAAAAACGATAGAAGAACATATTCAAAAAGATGCCTTTGCCAATCACCTGGGCGCCAGGGTGGAGATCATCAAACCCGGGCACAGCCGGGTGTCCCTGACGGTTACAAAAAACATGACCAATTTTCACGGCACCACCCACGGGGCCATTGTTTTTTCCGTCAGCGATATTGCCTTTGCAGCAGCCTGCAATTCCCACGGCAGGGTGGCTGTGGCCCTGAATGTCAGTATCGCTTTTTTAAAACCAAGCTATGCCGGAGACCGTCTGGTGGCCGAGGCCAAAGAGGTGTATAACGGTAACCGGACCTCATTATATGATATTGTCATATATAACGATGCGACCGGCGAGGTCATTGCCAAAAGCCAGGACCAGGCCTACCGCGTGAACCAATGGATCGTCCCGGAGCAATAAGGTGCTTCAGGATCACCTGTCACTAGCGCGGAAGGCGTTGAGACGCCGTGGCCGGCACTATTGATTTTTTACAAGGCGATCCAGAGGGCTGAAAACAGCAGATATGTCCTGTTGCAAGTCCGTTTGAATTGCTTGAGGGAAA
>MGTJ01000065.1:0-10487 GCA_001799395.1 Desulfobacterales bacterium RIFOXYA12_FULL_46_15
AAAACCTTTTATCTTTGTCTGCCTTATCCCATCGGGAGCACCGGAGCTATGACGGATGTAAGATCCTGCGTCGGAAAAAACGGCCGGTTTATTGTCGGGGTTCACAGGCCTTGTTTTAAAGTAAAAAACCGTAGAAAAAATGATTACCTGCAACCCCTTGGCGTGCTCGAAGACGGCACGGTGGTGGATAACCGGCCAAACTTCCCGGATCAGGATCTTTATGAACCCAGAGCCGACATCATCTATGAGATTCATAATCCGTTTGCTTTCAGAGGGACCACCTATATCAATTCCGCCTGGGCTGATGCAAAGGCGGCACAGCCCGAAACTATAAGCATCCAGGCCCCGGGGCCCTGTTCTCTGCTTCATAATTTCAAAGCCTCCAGGGAAGGTAAAGACCTTGATTTCAACGAAAAAATAAAACTTCTGGACCTCCTGCCCCATCCCCTCCTGATCGCCTTGGCCCAGGCCTCCACAGACCCTGAAGAGCTTGTGCTGCTGGCACAAAAATCCTGCCGGATTATTTTTGACACAGACTGCCATGAAACCCCTGCCGGAATAGGGTATAAAAAAACTCAATCCGGTAAAATAAGCCCGGATATCCATGATTCCGAGCTTTTTGAAGTGCTGGTGAACAACCCCCATCTGCCGGATAGTTATAAAAATGTCATCGTATTGAGACCCGGTGTCCAGGGAACCAATGAGATTACAGGGGAATACCTTTCACCTGACGGGAACACTCATGTTTTTGAATACCTGAGACGTAATTCCTATATTCCCTGGGGCCATTTTGCATCCAACATGGCCAACGATGCCATCCGATACCGGGCAAGGGATCTGACCGAAGACGATATAAAGGGTATCCGCCACCTCTATTACCAGAGAGCGTTTATACGCCTTGGGACAGAGCTTGAAATCCCCTTTCCTGAAAAAAAAGAGACCCTGGCCGAAGAAGCCCTTGAAACCCTGAGAAAAAAAATACTTGAAATCCTGAAGCAATCTGATGCTCCTTCTCTAAATTTTGACAGCACACTCTGGGGGTGGAATTTCGGTTTTGGATATGCCCAGTCCGGACACAGGCTCCATGCTTCCCACCAGATGATACACCACCAGAATGCCATGATTCCCAAACAGGTCAGGGCAGAATCGGGCGAAAAGATTCCATCTTTTGCCTGCGGCGATCTGATTCGTGATTTCATCACCCAATACCGCCAGACAACCGGGAAGCCATTTTTTAAAACCTATGTCGATTGCATCATAAATAACACCAGAACCGATGGAAAACAGGAAGGCCCTTCCTCCCTTATCCTTTTTGAAGATGATCACATCCTTTTGTTTGTCCCCAAGGCCCAGGTGTCTGAATGGGAACTCCAGCTCATGCCCAAAACAGACTGCGGCAATATTCTTGAAGCAGACACAAAGATGCGTCAATCCCTTGACAAGGCCATGCTGACAGCCGTAAAAACACTTGAAGCATTGGGAGCACAATTTGTCACCACCATTGAATTTTCCAAGCGGTTTGATTCAGCCGATACAGACCAGCGGCTCCTCTATTCTTTTATCCCCAGGCTCCCCTATGCACCTGCCACTTTTTCCGAAGCCCAGCTCAGATGGATCAGCGGCGCTTTTCCCGAAGATGTTGCCCATGCCTGCCGCACGGTAATGAAACCACAGAAAAAAAGGACGGCATTATGATTCTTCACGATTTTATCTATGAATGGGACGGAAAGAGCATGGATGGTGAAAAACCGGTTTCCTGGTGGCCGGGGTCATACCATGTAAAAATTATCCGGCTTGGTATAGACAGCCAAGGTATCAGCTATCTTATGCCCTTTGCCGTGATCCTGAAAAACGCAAGGATCAACCCCACCATGAACACATCGCTAAAGAATTATATCCATAATTTTGCAGAAAAAATATCCAGGACCTATCATCTTGATATGGAAAAGACCCTCTGGGTCGAACTGGATGACACCATCCAGGTGACACGGATTCATCCTGATCGGAAACTGCCCCAGGCAACAACAATGTATTCAATCCCATGGCGTCCCATCCGGCCCAATGAACTTAAATTGATTGAACCCTATCTGGCGGATATGTAAAAAAAGGGCTTGCTGTTGATTCCGTACACCCTTAAATTTTCTGGTAGACACGAGCGGATTTGAACTGCTGACTCCTACCGTGCCGATATGATAACATCCTGTTTTTATCGTTATTTATTTTCTTTAATGGCCCCAGATAGTCTTTATTATCATTGCTTTTGTTATTTATTTTTTTTCTTGGTGGTTGCTGTTTTTCAATATTTTTTAATAATATGGTCACAACGTGGTCACACAAATCAGGATTTCAGTGATGGACAGATTTCATGTTTCAAATCGAACCATAGCACTTGAAAATGTGATTGTTTTCTGATTCCCCAAATCCTTATTTTTCCAGTAAGTCTTATGGAAAAAAGTTCATCGATGTCTTCAATTTTCAGATCTTCAAGCCTACCCCTTGCCTCAGAGATAATTTCTGATATTTTTATCGAGTGATGTTTTGTTTTATTTTTACCACGCCCATAAAAAGTTTCTTGTTCAATCTCAAACCATGTCTTTTTCTCAAAATGTATCAAAGTGGGATATATGTCTTTCCAAAAGATATTTTGTTCGATAGCACCAAGAATGATTTTTAATTCATCTGCTGAAAGCTGCACATTCGCTTCTTGATATAACTTTTCAAGGAATGATTCAATGCTGTCAAACTCTTTCCCCATCATATCAATCAAGGCAATGCCTATCTCATCTTTTATATCATGGAATCCATCAAAAAGTTTCTCATTATTTACTAATTTGATCTTTTCTCTAAATACAGATACACCCCACCTACTCCCATCATCAATACGATTTAGCTGCCATGAAATGGGTATATCTTTATAAATATCTGGATTTTTTATTGACCTGGGGTTTTTATTGATTTCGACAGTTTTTGCAACCTTAGGGGTTTTCATTAGAGAGAACTGTAATATTCTGCCATTGATTCATTTGTTATAATTCGATTTCCCCGTTCTGTTGGCTCCATACCTATCCGAACATTTTTCCAAGGGTCTTCTAAATGAGTCAGTTCAATAAGCCATTGGGCTGATTTATCCCCATAATAATTTATTACAGAATCTATTGTTTCTTTTTGTTTTTCATTTAACGCATCAGGGTTTCCAAGGCTTATATTTGAAATGGAATATTGGCCCTTATGATAGGAAAAAAGCCTTCTCACAACGGGACCGTTGGCCCATGCCTCTATTTCTTCATCAAAAAGAGATTTTTCATCCCAAACCAATGACCATGCTTGGCAATAGTACACGATCTTATGCAATTTCATTGTGGTTAATTCGCCAAGTCTTTTTAAAACGTATGCAGCTACGTCGAACACTGTCACTTTTTTTACAGGCTCATAAGCAAAAGCAGGATGATCTTCTTTTTCATATTCCAAAGTTACATTCAAAGTACTGTCAGTGGCTGATGAAATATTCGGTTTGAAGAAAATAAGATTGTTTTCTTTTTGATAGGTCAAAGGAATATCAGTTCTAGTATTCGCTTTCATATCGTTTTAACTTCCGAGGTCATATAAGTTTGATAACAATTCAATCGATTTCTTTTTATACTCTATTAATGAGTTTTTTTCAAATTTCTCTTTAAAGTCCAATAGGGAAGAAATATTAAAATGATAATTAAAATCGAACTTATATTTCTCTGCCCTTATAACATTAAAATTTAGCATACACTTGTCTTGAGAAAAACCTCGTTTAATTTCTAATAGATCGGCTTTTAGATTCAATTCGGTCATCTTTGTATCATCACCTACAAGAAAATAAGAATCAATTTTTTCCGAAATATCAGATTCATAAATAAAATTCAGGCCGAATGATGCTACTGGTGTATGAATCAAATAATCAGCAAGCTTTAATGCGATCCCTCCAATTTTTATATAAACAGGGTCTGAATGATTAATTATTGAAAAATTAAAACGCCCAGGTGAAACATACAATCTGAAATCTTCAGTTGATATTCTGTGAGAGGCAAAAAAATCTTTTATTGGGTATTCAATATTTAATTTCTCATCTGAAATAATATATTTAGACACCCAATCATGAGTAATGATTGCGGGATTCCAACTACCAACTATCGTAAGAATATCATAATCAGGTGTTATTTTCATAAGTTAGACCTTTTTTGTGCCTTATAGCCTTAATAGTTATAGCCGTCAATAATTTTGTCAAGCTGACTACAAAAAGAAACCTGGTTTTTGGCCAGAGCCGGGTAAAGCTATTAAGAAAACTTAAAAAAACTAACTGAAACAAAGTATTTGAAGCTTCGCAATGCTGCGGCATTGAAAATAGAAGATACTATTTTAAGAGCCGACCACAAAATCAAGGAGGAGAGCGTGAGGCTTCCTCCTCCTTGATATGATATAAAAAAAAATTTAAGCCCTATACAATACCGTGATCCATCATGGCATCGGCGACTTTCACAAAGCCTGCTATATTGGCCCCGTTCACATAATTACCAGGAGTTCCATATTCTTCCGAAGCAGATATACAGGCTGAATGAATACTTTTCATGATTCCTTTGAGTTTAGCTTCTACTTCTTCCCTGGACCATTTGATCCTCATGGAATTCTGGGACATTTCAAGCCCTGACACGGCAACACCGCCGGCATTGGCTGCTTTACCCGGTGCATAAAGAATTTTATGATCCAGGAAGATATCAATACCGTCAGGCATGGTCGGCATATTGGACCCTTCACACACCAGATAGACCCCGTTTTTCACAAGATTCTGGGCATCCAGTCCATTGATTTCATTCTGGGTGGCGCAGGGAAATGCACAGTCGGCCTTGTTGTTCCAGAGATGGTTGTAACCGGCTCCTGTATCCATGGGAGTATAAGCCGCTTCCGGGTATTTATCCACATATTCCTTAATCCTGGCCCGTTTTACATTTTTCAGATACAGCACGTGATTGAGTTTTGCCTCATCAATACCTTTTTCATCATAAATATAACCTGAAGAATCGGAAAGGGTCACCACCTTTGCACCCAGTTGATTCAGCTTCTGGGTGGTGTACTGGGCCACGTTGCCGGAACCGGACACAAGGCAGATCTTACCCTTGAGTGCCTGCTTTTTTGTAGCCAGCATTTCATCGGCAAAAAAGACGGCCCCATAGCCTGTAGCTTCGGGCCGGATCAGGCTGCCGCCCCAGTTCAGGGCTTTACCTGTCAGAACACCTGAAAATTCATTCTTCAATTTTTTGTACATGCCGAAAAGATAACCGATCTCTCTTCCGCCCACCCCAATATCGCCTGCCGGGACATCGGTAAAAGGGCCGATATAGCGAAACAACTCGCTCATGAAACTCTGGCAGAACCGCATGACCTCATTATCGGATTTGCCCTTGGGATCAAAATCCGACCCGCCTTTGCCTCCTCCTATGGGAAGCGTGGTGAGTGCATTTTTAAAAACCTGTTCAAAGGCCAGAAATTTTAAAATGGAAAGGTTGACGGAGGGATGAAACCTGAGCCCTCCCTTGTAAGGTCCGATGGCACTGTTCATCTGAATCCTGAAACCCCTGTTGACACGGACGGCACCCTGGTCATCCACCCATGGAACCCTGAACTGAATTACCCGCTCGGGTTCTACGATTCTTTCCATGATCCCGGCATGACGGTATTCCGGATTTTTATCCAGAACCGGTTTGACGGATTCCACAACTTCCGTAACAGCCTGGTGAAACTCTTTTTCATAGGGATCTCTTGCATTGACAATGTCCAGTATGGTACTCATTTTTCTCTACTGCCTCCTGTTAAAGTTCCGGATTTTTCAATCCGGTATAAACGTCTTTGTTTATTTCCCGGGACAGACCCCATTGTCTGTCCTGAAACTTTACCAAAACGGATTCTTTTATATCAGAAAACAAAGGTAATCTGCAATAAGCATTATTGACTTAGCCATAAAACAAAGATAGAGTATCCGTCTTATGGAAAAGGACCACGATCTGATATCCTCGATAATGCCCACGGGCCCTGAAACAACTGTGGAAATAAAAAATCTGCCCCGGATGTGGCTGATCTTTTTAAAAGCATTGCTGATTTCCCCGTTCCGTCCTAATACCCTGGCGAATAATGCCCATGTCTCCGGGACCCGGATTGTTTTGCAGAATTTTTTGCCGGATCAGGCCCTTGTTGACAATTACAGAACCGTATGCGGTTTCCATAAAAACAACCCGGACACGATTCCTATTACCTATCTGCAGACGCTGTTTATCGGTCTTCTGGGAAAATTCATCATTTCCCCCTTTTTTCCTTTGAATCCCATGGGGCTGATCCAGACTTACCAATCTTTTGAACAGAAAAGACCGGTAAAGACGAATGAATTTCTTGATCTTGCCTGCATCCTCGGGGGGTTTGCAAAAAAAGAAACCGGGGTTGAAACCCGTTTTATCCTTGATGTCAGATCCGGCGAGGAAACTGTGTGGCAGGGGGTTTCAAGCTTTTTCACAAGAAGCAGCGCAAAAAAGACTCCTTCTTCTAAAAAACAAGATGAAATATTCCTGACCAAAAGAGAAGCCATCCCTGTCCCCTTGGGCACAGGACGCCGTTATGCATCCGTTTCAGGGGATTATAACCCCCATCACCTGTATACAATTTTTGCAAAACTTTTCGGATTTAAAAAAGCCATTGCCCACGGTATGTGGAGTCTTGCCAGGGTTACGGCAAGCCTTGACAGGGAATTTGACCTTCACAAGGGCCCGGCAGGCATTGAAGCATCGTTCAAGCTGCCGGTGTTCATGCCGGCAGTCACCGCCCTCGGCTGGGAGCAGTCAGAGGGTGAAGACACCGGCCCGGGCGCGGTCAATTTTGAACTTCGCGACCAACAAAAAGGACTTCCCCATCTGAAAGGAAGACTTCTTTTACATTGATATAAGGTAATCAAAATCATGCTGGGTGCCGTACTGTCTCTTTGCGCCGCCTTTTTCTGGGCAAGCGCAGTAATCCTCTTTAAAAAAAGCGGGGAGGTGTTTTCCCCTGTTTCCCTTAATATTTATAAAAGCCTTGTGGCCCTGATCCTGGTCTCCCTGACCATGGTCATCATGAATATTCCCTTTTTCCCGGACAAACCCCTCAATGACTGGGTTCTTCTGGCCGTGTCCGGCTTTTTCGGGATCACGCTTTCAGATCTTTTCTTTTTCATGGCCCTGAACCGCCTGGGTGCAGGACTTGTGGCCATTGTGGAATGCCTGTATCTTCCCAGTGTGATCTTTTTTTCATTTCTTCTTTTAGGGGAAAGCCTGACCACAGGGGCTATTATCGGCGGGTTTCTCGTATTCACAGCCGTTTTTGTGGGTTCCATGTCCAAGGCAAAAGTTTTGGACCCGTCAGCCATCAAACAAAGCTCTTTGCCCGGTATCCTGGTCGGATGCCTTGCCATGGTCCTGGTGGCCATCGGGATCGTGATCATCAAGGAACTCCTAGACAGGACCGATGTCCTCTGGGCCAATTTTGTCAGGGTGGCGGCCGGGACCGTTTCCCTCCTGATCTATTTATTCTGCCATCCGAAACGCAAAGATTATATCCGGGAACTCAAATTTTCAAAAAGCTGGCTCATCGCTCTTCCCGCCTCTGTTTCAGGTAATTATATTGCCCTTCTGTGCTGGGTCGCCGGGATGAAATACACAACAGCTTCACAAGCGGCCATCTTAAACCAGATGTCCACCATCTTTATTTTTATCCTGGCAGCCATTTTCCTAAAGGAAAAAATTACAGGCCATAAAACCCTTGCCATTGCCCTGGCCGTAACCGGTGCAGGCCTGACCATTTTTGGATAAATTTCACTGCTTTATGGCAAGCAAATAGATACGATAAAATGTCAACCGTACTTGTTTTTCTTCGTCTACCTGATGATTAAATGAACTTCTTATAATACTTCTGAAACCATCTATATACTCTTTTGTAAGTCTCGTCCTGTAATAAGCCTGATTCAAATATCCTGCTGCTGCTCCCGACTCGAAAATTTTATATGTTTCTTCATCTGAATGGCAGGTTGTAACTTCATCTATCTTCGAAGTTTTCACCTTAAAACCGGCTCCTGAAAACAATTTGGCATACTCTTTTGCTGTGTTTCGAAAGAACCAGGGTGAGCTGAAGCCTGCAAAAATATCTTTTGTTGATTTATTTTCCCTGACTTCTCTTATTGCCCGGAGAAAATTTGGACAATAATTATCATGGGCCGGGGCCTGGATGGCCATTTTCCCATTCATTTTAAGGGAATTGTAACAAGCCGCAACAACCTTTGCAGGATCGGCAAACCACTGAAATGCCGAATTGCATAAAATTATGTCAAATTCATTTTTATAATCAAGTTGTTCTGCAGAGCAGACCCGAAAGGTAATACCCTGGTGTGAAAATTTTTCCCGTGCTTTTTCAATCATCCCCTCAGACGGATCGATACCGACAACTCTACCCTTGGTTTTTTCTTTTATTATTTTTAAGATGTGTCCTGTACCACAACCTAAATCAAGCACATCATCTTCGGGCTGAATCTCAAGGAGCTCAAAAAGTATTTGACTTGCCGATTTTTGAACAACTGAATCAGCTTCGTATTGTTTTGATATTTCACTAAAATCCGACATCATTTCTTCCTATGGTTTTTAAGATAACTCCATAAAGTCAGAACGGTCCCAGAAAACTTCTCTCCAGAATCCGTATATCATTAGCACCGATAAACTCGAAATACTCTTCAAAACCGATCATTTTATGTAATATATCCCTTGTAGTACCTTGTTTCATCAGGTGCTCCGCCATATCCGTGAGGGCTTTAACCGTTGTAAACACCGTTGAAGCAGTATACGCAACAACACTGTACCCGATTTCCTGCAACTCTTTTGCAGGGATCAGGGGAGTCTTTCCACCCTCAACCAAGTTGATGAAACTGGGGGCATGGACCTCGGCCAGTGCCTGGTTCACTTTTTGCATTTCCTCAACCGTCTTCACCGCTTCCACCATAACCACATCACAACCCAGTTCGGCATAAAGCAGGGCTCGCCGTATCCCCTCATCCAGGCCCAGTGTCTCAACCGCATCGGTTCCCGCCATGATGACAAAATCCGGGTCCCTGCGGGCCCATAGCGCAGCCCTTAATTTCGGAACAAATTCTTCAAGATGGAGAACGTGCTTTCCATCAAAATGACCGCATCTCTTGGGCCAGGTCTGATCTTCGATAAAAAGCCCGGCAGCCCCGGCTTTTTCGCACTCCCTGACCATGCGGATGACATTATTCACATCACCATACCCTGTATCGATATCGACAAATACAGGAATATCTACGGCGGAACATAAATTTTCATATTGCCTGACGGCTTCCATACCGGAAAGCAGACCGATATCGGGTTTACCCAGCAGACTTGCCGATATTCCGAAACCGGCAGCACAAACCGCCTTAAAATCAGCCTGTTCAAGAACCTTTGCCGACAGACCGTCATGGCACGACGGCAGAACCAGTATTTCCGGGTTATTGATCAGTTGTTTGAATTGCGTTGTTTTCTTCATTAATTATTCCTTCATATAAATTTGTCCTATGGTTATTTTACGGGCATGCTACACAAATTGTTTTTCAAAATTCCTGATATCACGGACACCGATGAAATCAGCATACTCGTCAAGTGTGATCATCCTGTCCATAAACCCTTGGGTGGTACCGTACACCTTCAAATGAGCGGCCATTTCCTGAAGGGCCTTGACTGCAATAAACAAGGTGGAACATGGATAGACTACAATATTGTATCCAATTTCCTGCAGTTCCTTGTCAGTGAGCAGCGGTGTTTTTCCGCCTTCAAGCATATTGCCGAAACTAGGGGTATTGACTGCTGCAAGAGCCTCATTTACCTTCCGCATGTCTTCCACAGTCCTGACCGCCTCGACAAACACCATATCACACCCGGCTTCGGCATAAATCACAGCCCTCCGGATAGCTTCGTCGATACCGTGGACTCCGGCTGAATCCGTCCTGGCCATGATGACAAAATCAGGGTCCTGCCTTGCAAAGAGTGCTGCCCTTAATTTTATCAGGAATTCCTCAACAGGGACCACATTTTTGCCTTCAAAGTGCCCGCACCGTTTCGGCCAGGTCTGGTCTTCAATGAACAGACCTGCGGCCCCGGCTTTTTCACATTCCTTTACCACACGGATGACGTTATTTACATCGCCATATCCTGTATCCATATCGACAAACACCGGGATGTCCACTGCCGAACACAGGTTTTCATATTGCCGGACCGGTTCCATCCCGGAAAGCAGACCGATATCGGGTTTACCCAGCAGACTGCCGGACGTTCCATAACCGGCAGCGCAGATCGCCTTGAACCCAGCCCTTTCAAGCACTTTTGCAGACAAGCCGTCATGGCAGCACGGTAGAATCAGAATCTTTGGATCATTGATTAATTTTCTAAATAGTGTCGTTT
>MGTJ01000065.1:10502-14102 GCA_001799395.1 Desulfobacterales bacterium RIFOXYA12_FULL_46_15
TCATTATCAATTTGTTTATCAAAATAGTACACCCTCCCATATGGAGAAACACATCGGTCACTGCATCAGCGACGGCAACCATGTACTCAGCGACGGCACGAGCATCGTCAACAGCAGAAACATGAACAACAGGATGATGAATGGGAAAACACCGCGTATAACCTGCCCCATGTTGATATCCTCACGCAGGCCGCTGATGACGTACAGATTCATTCCGACCGGCGGCGTGACCAGGGCTATCTCCATGTTGACTGTTAAAACGATGGCATACCAGATCGGATCTATGTTTAGCATTGCCAGAATCGGCGCTACCAGGGGCATGGTCAGAAGGATGATCGAGACTGTCTCAAGGATGCATCCCAGCACCAGCATCAGGATGTTCATGACCAGGACAAACATGAACGCAGACAGCTTCCAGGTGATGATGAACTCTGTCAGTTTCTGCGGAATTTCCAGAAGGGTCATCACCCTGCCGAAAAGCACAGCGCCGCCGATAATCATGGCGATCATGCAGGAGGTGGTCACAGCTTTCAGGCAGATACCGGGGATATCCCTCAACTGTAACGTCCGGTAGATGACCAGTGTGATAACAAGGCTGTAGACCAGCCCTATGGCCGCGGCTTCAGTCGGTGTACAGACGCCGGTGTAAATCCCCCCGATGATCAGGAAGGGGAGGGCAATGCCCCAGATATTGCGCAGGGTCAGCTCAAAACGTTCCTTCCATGAAGCCGGCTCCTGGGGAGCGAACCCGCCTTGTTTGCAGCGGAATACTGCATAACCGATGAGAAACCCCGTCATCATAAGACCCGGCACAATACCGGCTACAAACAGCTTGCCCACGGATTCTTCAGTGACTGCACCGTAGATGATCAGGGGAATACTTGGTGGAATGAGGATACCAAGGGTTCCCCCGGCTGCAAGTAGCCCCAGGATTAATTTCTTGTCGTATCCCCTCTCAACCATGGCCGGATAGGCAACCATGCCGATGGTGGCTGCGGTGGCCGCACTGGAGCCGCTGATGGCCGAAAAAAAGGCACAGGCCAGGATGGTCGCAATGGCAAGCCCTCCTGGCAGATGCCGGACCCATGCATTCATCACATCAAAAAGATCATCACCGATTTTACCGGACAGCAGGACATGGCTCATCAGAACGAAAAGAGGGACTGAAACCACTATGAAACTATCCAGGGAGGAGAAGACGCTGTTGGCAATGATCTTCATGGGCAGGTCATAGAGGCCGACCAGCAGGGTAGAGGTTGCCCCGAGGGAGAAGGCGACCGGAAGTCCGGCAAACAGGATACTGAGCAGTGCCAGGGCTACAAAGATAAAATTTATCATAGCAATGAATCTCCCCCCCTCTTTTGAGGGATCATGGCGGCAACCCGTTCAACAATGGTGAAGGTGAACTGGATGGTGAGCAGAACAAACCCGATGAGCAGCGCCGACTGGGGTATCCAGAGCGGGACCCGCAGCGGTGTTGCAGACACCTTCCCAAAATGCACCGAAGCGGCGATCATTTCATAAGCCTGTACCGAGACAATGGCACAAAAGATAGCTCCTATGGTACTGCTCACAATCTCCATGACTGTTTTTACCTGGCCTGACAGTTTGTCAACCACCAGGTCGACATTGACATGCTTTTTCATCTGGAGGGTGTAGGATGATGCCGCGAGCATGGTCCACATGTACAAATAGATTGAAATTTCCTGGGCCCAGATAGTCGGTGAATTGAAGAGATACCGGCAGACCACCTCATATAAGATGATAAACCCCATGGCAAGCACTCCCAGCCCGCTGATCATTCCCAGGATCAGGTTGCACCCTTCGACCGCTTTTCGGAATTGACCTATCATGATGACTCCTTTCTTTCTGATTATTTGACTTCCCTGGCCAGAAGTTCCTTGGCCAGGGTCAGAAGCTTGTTGCCGATGTCACCGGTGTTGTTAAGGTAAACCTGCTGAACAGGGTTGGTTGCCGCGATAAAAGCCTGACGGTCGGCAGCCGTCAGCCTGTAAATCAGGACACCGTTCTCTGCCAGGGTCTTTTCTGCTTTTGCCTCGGATTCGGCAACAGACTGACGGATTGATTCTTCTGCAATCTTTCCGGCCTTAAGGATAACCTCCTTGTCACCCTCAGGCAGTTTCTTCCACCAGTCCAGGTTCGCCTGGACAATGAACTCGGGTGTAGCATAATTGGCCATGGTCATGAATTTCTGGACTTCCATGAGTTTCCGGGAAACCGCGGCAGGCATGCCGGTTGTCCCACCGTCAACCGTTCCCCGCTGCATTGCCATGTACATCTCCGAGGAACTCATCACTGTGGGTGAAGCGCCTAATGCCTGAAGCGTCTCGGAATCTCCGCTGCTGAACGTGCGCATTTTCAGCCCGGCGAAATCCTGGGGTTTTGTAAGGGGATGCTTGTTGTTGAAAAACTGGACATATCCGTAATCAACCCAGAATACCGTTTTAACCTGTTTCTTCCTGAACTCTTTATCGAGAATCTCGTCAGCTCCGGCTTCGATAAAATTCTTGATCGAGGGAAGCTCGTTAAAAATAAACGGGACTTCAAAAATGTCTGTAGCCGGTATCATCCCGGACCATTTGTTGATCGGAATGATTCCCATTTCCATCAATTCATTTTGGAGTGCTTCCACGACCTCGGTATCCTTGAACAGCTGGGCAGAATGGAACACCTTAAGTTCCATCTCACCCTTGGAGTACTCACTGACTTTTTCGGCAAAGATATCCAATCCTTTTGAGATATGGTGGGATGGGGGTAGCTGGTTTGAAAGCCGGAAGACCGTCTTGGCCCAGACAGGGAAAGCTCCTCCTGCAACAAAAGCCATAACCAGAATCAGGGACATGATACATACAAACGCTCTTTTTTTCATTGTCTTGCTCCTTTGTTTTAAACAGTTCACATCAACCATAACCGTCGTCTTATACTCATAAGAGCAAAAAGGGGGCCAATCCCGAATATGGAAATTATCTTTATTTAAAACAATAGGTTAAAAAAAACAGGCTATTACCGGTCTTCCGGGGAAAGGATATGCATTTGGTCATAACACCACGGCGAATTCTGAGAAAACCATTTAATTTTAAACGGTTATAGACGTTATAACATATGTTATGATCATAACATATGTCATGGGGGTCGAAAATGGAGTGTAAAAACCGTTACCTGTCTTTTTGCCGAATGAATTTCAACCTCCGGCTCAGGGCCGGCTGACTGATTCCGAGCAATCGCGATGCGATGGACTGGTTATTGTTGGCACGTTTTAATGCCTCCTGGATCAATTGCCGGCCAGACTCTTCCAATGTGGGCAGAATGGTCACCCGGGAAAATACTCCGGTTCCCTCTTGTCTTAAGACATCAGCCGGTGGGCTGCAACTGCTGCTGAAAATCCTTGATTTAAAGCCCTCAAGGGACAGAACCCCGGACTGATGTTTGCTGACGGCATCATAGAGCATGGTTTCCAATTCCCTGATGTTCCCGGGAAAAGGGTGGCACGTAAGAAGGGTATTCAATTCCTCCGGATAAGACGGCTTCTTTTTTCCCAGTCTTGCTGCTGCCTTTTCCAGAAAATGGTCAACTAAGAGC
>MGTJ01000066.1 GCA_001799395.1 Desulfobacterales bacterium RIFOXYA12_FULL_46_15
TGAATTATTTTCCGTGCCCAAACCCATGGATCCCCATATATGGGAAGGCAAAGCAAAAGTGACTGCGGCATTCCAGGATTTATCCGCCATCATTGATTCTGCCGGGCTGTGCATTTTCTTTGCGGTCCGGAACCTGGCGGCCAAGGATCTGGGGGTGGCCCCGACCGGCGTCCTGGAATATCTCAATGCGGCCACAGGGATGAATTATACGCTTGAAGAACTGATGCTGGCCGGGGAACGGATTATCAATGCCGAACGGCTGTTCCTGGCCGAGGCCGGGTTCAGCAGGAAGGATGACAGCCTGCCGGACCGGCTTACCCAAACACCGGCCCCCACAGGCCCGGCCAAAGGCATGGTCTGCCATCTGGAAAGCATGCTGGATGAGTATTATGAGGTCCGGGGCTGGAGCGATAATGGGATACCCGGGGATGCGGTTCTGAAAAAATTGGGCCTGGCCGTATAGGGTGTGTAACAGACCCCATGCGCATCCATGTCACATTGTACAGTGAGTTTAAGAAATATGCCCCTGGCAGCGGTTCAGGTTCGTTTGATCTGAATCTGCCGCCAGGGGCAAGTCTTTGGCATTGTTTCAAACATTTGAATATCCCGATGAATAATGAATGCACCGCTCTGATTAACGGCCGGCGGGCCGGCCGGGATTCCCTTCTCAGGGAAGGGGATTCCCTGGTGGTATTTCCCCTGATCTGCGGGGGATGAGATAATTACCTCTCCTTATGAATCAAGCTTATATTTCCTTCCAGGCTTTTTTACTTTTGTTGATCTTTGTCTGCACATTTTCCCAGGTTTTGGTCGTTAGAAACGAGGTTTTATACCGGTCTATCATCCGGGTAAACATGGTGAAGGGAACCGTAAACGAAAGCTCGTCCGTTTTAAAAAATTTTCTTGCCGACGGGTCCCATCCGCCTACCACGGCCCGTTCATGTCCTTTTTCAAGATAGTGTAGGGGCCAGACCACAAGGCTTCCGCAGGCCGCACTCCAGGGGGAGGCCACCACCTCGGGGTCATTGGTGACAAAGGCGGCCAGTTGATGAAGACCGTTTAAGGATTCGGGCCGGGTGAAAAAAGACACCAGGACCGGGGTTTGTGTTTCATCAAACTGACTGATGGGTTTGAATACACAGAATTCTTTGGCTGCCGGCACCGGGTCCACATATTCAAAAATTTTTCTTAAATTGTCTGCTGAGTCGCAATACTTTTCTCCTTCCATTTGGCCGGGGATTCCTGAAGACACATAATGGATAATGGTTTCGGATTGGGGTTTGTTAAACCCAAGCCAGAAGGCCCCGCCAGGGCATCCAAACTGCGAGGATGAAAAATAGGCTGTGGTCTTCTTTTTTCTGGCCAGCCAGATATTGCCGATGACGCAGGAGAACTGTCCAAACACTTCCTGCCAGTTGATTTCGTTTTTTCTTTCCTTTTCCCGGGTCGGCAGGTCCATGGGTTTGGGTGAAAAACCGTTGTCTGGTTTAATGTCTGTAAAAAACATCCCCATGGGTTCTTCCATAATTCCAAGGATGTTTAAAAATTCGGGAACAGATGATTGGATAACAGGGTCCATGATTCCTCCTGTAATGGTTAAGTGAAACAGCTTCATAATTTTTAAACAAAATCCAGACCAAAGGCAATGAAGAAAATGATTAATTAAATTTTAAATATCTGATATAAGAGTGTTTCTGTTTTACTAAAACGATCAAACATAACAGGAGAAATAAATGCTATGAAGCAAACATATGCGGGAACTGTTGCAAGGCTTTTCCTTATGAGTGTGATTGTCCTTTTTGTATCAGGGTGCAATACCGTCTATTATAAAACCATGGAGCAATTCGGCAAAGAAAAACGCCATATCCTGAAAGAGGATGTCAAGGATGTCCGGCAGAGCCAAACCAAGGCCCAGAGAGAATTCCAGGATGCCCTGACCACCGTCAGGGAGCTTTACGGGTTTCAGGGCGGGAATCTGGAACAGTTTTACGACCGGCTCAAGAATAATTATGAAGATTGTGAATCCAGGGCCAACCAGATTGAAAAACGGATAAATACTGTGGAAGAGGTGGCAGGCGATCTGTTTAAGGAATGGGATGCTGAAATTGCCCAGATCCAGGACCCTGATATGAAAAACAGCAGCCGGCAATCTTATGCCGACTCAAAGGAACAGTATCAGAAACTCCAGGGGGTTATGAAAAATTCCACAAAAGGGATGTACCCGGTTCTGGCCAAACTCAGGGATAATGTCCTGTATCTGAAGCATAACCTGAATGCAAAAACCGTTGGGGTTTTGGGCGGGGAGGTTGCCTCCATTGAACAGGATGTGGAAAAACTCATTTTTGATATGAATGCGTCTGTTGATGAAGCAGAAAATTTTCTTAACCGGTTTTAGACAGTATATCGGGGTATCTTAAAAAATGAAAGTGGATGGAAAAGATATGAGGCCGATCTGGTTTGATAAATCCTCGCAAATGGTTCAGGTCATAGACCAGAGGCTTCTCCCGCATGAGCTTGTGGTCAATACGTTGACAACGGTGGATGAAACAATCTACACCATCAAAGAAATGGTGGTGAGGGGGGCTCCGCTCATTGGTGCTGCCGGTGCGCTGGGAGTTTATATCAGCCTGGTGCAGAAAAGCAGCAAAGGAGCGGACAACGGCTATCTCACGGCTGAATGCTCGCGTCTCAAAGATGCCAGACCCACTGCAGTGAACCTGGCCTGGGGGGTGGACCGGGTGATGTCGGCAGTCTTGAAATATGAATCCTATGAAAAAAGGGTTCGGGCTGCCCTGGACGAGGCCCTGGCCATTATCGAGGAAGAAGCGGTGAACTGCCGCAAAATCGGTGAATATGGCCTGCCCCTGATTGAAGCCGTCAGCCGGAAAAAAAATGGAACCCCTGTCAACATCCTGACCCATTGCAATGCCGGGTGGCTGGCCTGCATCGAATACGGGACAGCCACGGCGCCCATTTATACTGCCTTTGATCAAGGCATTCCCGTTCATGTCTGGGTGGATGAAACAAGGCCCCTGAACCAGGGATCCCGCCTGACAGCATGGGAACTTGGAAAACACGGGGTCAGCCACGCGATAATCACGGACAATGCCGGGGGCCATCTCATGCAGCATGGAAAGGTGGATCTGGTCATTGTGGGGACCGACAGAACCACCTGCTCAGGGGATGTGGCCAACAAGATCGGGACCTATCTAAAGGCCCTGGCGGCAAAAGACAATGGGATTCCTTTTTATGTGGCTCTGCCTTCATCTACCTTTGACTGGGAGATCAGCGACGGGATCAAGGACATCCCCATTGAAGAGCGGAACCCGGATGAAATCCGGTATGTCCAGGGACTTTTAAACGGTAAGTCAGAGAAGGTCCTGGTCCCGCCGCAAAACAGCCCGGCTGCCAACCATGCCTTTGATGTTACCCCGGCCCGGCTGGTGACGGGATTTATCACGGAAAGAGGGATTTGCCGGGCAACCAGGGAAAGCATCCTGTCCTTATTTCCGGAAAAAAACAATAAGGAGGCAAATGAAAATAAATACGATTGCCGTTCATGAAGGCACATTAAAGGACAGTGTCACCGGCGGAGTGAATACCCCGGTGTATACCTCTTCGGCCTGCAATTATATTGACAGGGGCGAAGCTGTTTATCCGCGTTATTTCAATTCCCCCAACCAGGATGCCGTTGCAAAAAAGCTGGCTGCCCTGGAGCATGCCGAAACCGCGCTTGTGTTCAGTTCCGGCATGGGCGCCATGTCCACTTCCATCCTGGCCTATGCCGGGAGCGGCGATCATGTGGTCATGCTGGATGCCCTTTATGGCGGAACCCATCATTTTGCCACGGAATGGTTTTCCCATTTCGGCATTGACTGCACCTTTACGCAGACCAGTGCTGAAGATGTGATTGAAAAAGTTACTCCAAAAACAACGGTGATAGTGATCGAATCCCCCACCAACCCGCTTCTGGCCGTGGTGGACATTGAAAAGATCGCCCGGTTTGCAAAAGAAAAAAAGATCACTGCCATTATCGACAATACCTTTGCAAGCCCTGTGAACCAGACCCCCATTGATCTCGGTATCGATATCGTGGTCCACAGCGGAACCAAATACCTGGGCGGCCATTCCGATCTATGCTGCGGCATGGTGGCTTGTTCTATAGAAAAAATGACCCGGATACTGAGCCTTGCCAAAGTGCTGGGGCCAAGCCTTGACCCCAGAAGCTGCGCTCTTCTGGAAAGAAGCATGAAAACCCTTTGCCTGAGGGTGACAGCCCAGACCCAAAACGCCATGACAGTGGCAAGCTTCCTGGAAAGCCATCCCGCCGTTGCCAGGGTGTATTATCCGGGGCTGGAGACATTTGAAGGCCATGATATTGCCAAACGACAGATGACAGGGTTCGGCGCCATGCTTTCTTTTGAGCTCCGCGGCAATGATCCGGACCGGTTTATTGAAAGCCTTTCCCTCATCAGCCCGGCCGTCAGCCTTGGCGGTGTTGAATCCACCATCTGCCCGCCGGCCCGGACCTCACATGCAAAAATATCAAAGGCGGAAAGGGACCGGATCGGGGTGACCGACAGCCTTTTGCGGCTTTCCATCGGGCTTGAGGATGCAGAGGATTTGATACAGGATCTTGACGCTGCATTAAAAAAAATTTCAAAGGATTTCTGATACCCATATGACAACAGAAAATAAACCGGCGCCCATGTTCACAGAGCTTGAAAAAAAGATCATTGCCCTTCTGCAGACCGATATCCCGGTCGTAAAACAGCCTTTTCTTGAAATGGCAGAAAAGATAGGGATTACGGAAGATGAATTTTTGCGCATGTTAAAGGACCTCAATGACAGGGGGATGATCCGGAGGTTCGGTGCTACCATAAAACACCAGAAATCCGGATTCAAAGCCAATGCCATGGTGGCCTGGAAAGTGGATGAAGACCGGGTGGAACAGACCGGGACCATTATGGCAAGCTTTCAGGAAATCACCCATTGTTACCGGAGAAACCCGGCACCGGGATGGAAATATAATCTTTACACCATGGTTCATGCCGGTAGCGAAGAAGCTGTTCATGCACTTGTTAAAAAAATTTCCAAGACCGTAGAAGAGGATGAGTATGAAATCCTGTTCAGCAAAAAAGAGTTAAAAAAAACATCCATGAATTATTTTGAAGACTGATTCACCCCATATCCTGTGTATAAACCCATGGATTCATGATTTTGCCGCCTTTGATTTCTGGGCAAAGCCCCTGGGTCTTCTGTCCATTGCCGCCATCCTGAGGGAAAACGGGATAAAGATCAGTTATATCGACTGCCTGGACCGGTTCCACCCCAATGAACCTGGGAGCCCTAAACTGCTCTGGGACGGCAGGGGGCCGTTTCGAAAAACCCAGATCCAGATGCCTGCCGGCCTTAAGCATATCAGCCGGAAATTTTCCCGTTACGGCATCTTCCAAGAGTGGTTTTTGTCTGATTTAAAAAGGCTTGAAAAGCCGGATTTGATTTTTGTCACCTCTCTTATGACCTACTGGGCTTCGGGTGTAAAAGAAACCATTGAAACCGTCAAAGGGGTTTATCCGGATGTTCCAGTCGTTCTGGGCGGGATTTATGCAAGTCTCTGCCATGACCATGCCGTTAGGACCAGCGGAGCAGACCTGGTGGTCAAGGGACAGGGAGAACCTTTGTTAAAGGGTATTTTAGAGACGTTTACCGGGTTTTGTCTCAGGGATGAAAGACTCCGGAAATCAAGCATAGACCTCAATACTTTGCCCTTTCCTGCCCTTGATCTTCAGCATAAGCTCACCTATGCCCCGGTTTTAACTTCCAGGGGCTGCCCTTTTTCATGCGAATACTGTGCCTCCTCCTATCTTGAGCCGGTCCTGCGGCAGCGGTCGCCTGAAACCGCATATCAAGAAATTACCCATTGGCATGGAAAATATAGCATCCTAAATTTTGCCTTTTATGATGATGCACTTCTGGTCAATGCAGAGAACCATGCCTTTCCTTTGTTTGAAAAGATTATTGCATCCGGTATGAATCTGAATTTTCATACACCCAATGCCCTTCATATCCGGGCCGTCACCCAAAAGGCGGCAGACCTGATGTTCAGGGCCGGGTTCAAAACCATCCGCCTGGGCCTTGAGACAACAGAGTTTAATGCACAAAGAAACTATGATCAAAAAGTTGCAGAAAACGAATTCCTGACAGCTGTTGAGAACCTTAAAACTGCCGGGTTTGAGAAAAAACAGATCGGGGCCTATTTATTATGCGGGTTGCCGGAACAGAATATTGAAAAATTAGAATTATCTATAAAGTTCGTAAAAAAAACAGGGATATTGCCTGTCCTTGCCTATTATACGCCGATTCCCCACACTTCATTGTGGAAAAAAGCAGTTCAAAATTCAAAGTATGACCTTCTCGAACATCCTGTTTTTACTAATAATACACTCTTCCCCTGTGTAAACTCAGACCATGAGTTGAAGCGTATTTCACAATTGAAAAATTTATAGAACTACGTTATAACCCTTTTGCTTTGTTGGAATTTTGTTAGGGATGTCAGCAGCAGTTTTATAATTGTCAATATACATAAGGACAAAAACGTGAACATATCAGTTATCATTATCCAAACCCTCGGTGGTCTCGGACTTTTTATCCTTGGCATGAAAATGATGACCGACGGCCTTCAGGCCACAGCCGGACAGAGAATCCGGCGAATCCTCGAAGCCATATCCTCCAACCGATTCATGGGATTTCTGACGGGTGCAGGTGTTACGGCCATCATTCAATCCTCATCTGCAACCACTGTCATGCTGGTGGGTTTTGTAAGTGCAGGCATCATGACCTTTCAGCAGGCTGTCGGGGTCATCATCGGTGCCAATGTCGGGACTACCGTTACAGGCCAGCTCATTGCCTTTAATATGTCGGAAGCGGCATTACCGGCTATTGCCCTGGGTGTTATTCTGAAATATTTTTCAAAAAAAAGAAATTACCGGTATATCGGTGAAATCATCCTGGGCTTTGGTCTTTTGTTCTATGGCATGGAGGTCATGAAAGACAGCCTCTCGCCCATCAAATCCGATCCCGGGTTTATTCAATTTTTTACAACATTCAATACCAACAGCCTGGGCGGAGTCCTTTTGTGTGTGTTTATGGGGACGGCATTGACGGTGGCAATCCAGTCTTCTTCCGCCACCGTCGGGTTGACCATGGCCCTTGCAACTTCCGGCCTGTTAAATTATTCGACAGCCCTTGCCCTTGTACTGGGTGAAAATATTGGCACCACCATAACGGCGCAATTGTCCACCCTGGGGTCCAATAATTCAGAGGCCCATAACACGGCCAATGCCCATACCATTTTCAATGTGGCCGGTGTTTTTATTATCCTTTTGATTTTCCCCTGGTTTGTTGAGATTGTTGAGGCACTTACCCTGAAAATGGGGGCCGGCGCCGTTACTGAGACGGTGAATGGTGAATTTGTGAATGTTTCAAGATATATCGCCAACGGCCATTCACTTTTTAACGTGATCAATGCGGTTATCTTTTTGATTTTTCTTCCCCGGCTCATTCAATTGACTCTCCTGGTTTCCCCCAAACTCTCAAAATCAAAGGAAAGATACAGCCTGCCCAGGTTTGATTCAGGATATATTGATTCCACCATCGGTGCCCTTGCCAAAGTCAGGGGTGAGATCATTAAAATGCTTGATTTTACCCAGGCCAACCTTAAAAAAACCTCCAAATGCCTGGTCAAGAGGGATGATGATATCCTGGGAGAACGGGATGCCATAGAGCAGCACCTGGATGATTCCCAGAAAGTGGTTATCAAATATCTCACCACCATCTACCAGGGTGAAATTAATGAACCCGAAGCTCTTGAAATTTCCGAACTGATGAGAATCACCAATAATATCGAAAGAATCGGTGATTCCATGGAAAGTGTGTCCAAACTCCTTGAACGGATATATGACAATAAATTTGAATTCAGTGAAAATGCCAGACAGGATCTGGTGGCCATGTCTGACCAGGTCGATAAATTCATGAGCCTGATTGCAGCCGAAATGCATGAAAAAACCGAAGGATTTTATCCCAAAGCCCTGGCCTTTGAAGATTTGATCGACCAGATGCGGGAAAATATGAGACACCAGCATATTGAGAGGCTTCGTGCAGGCGATTGCTCGGTGGATGTGGGGGTTTTCTTTATTTCCCTGGTCTCCCATTATGAAAAAATGGGAGACTATTGTTACAATATCGCCACTGGCGTGGATAGAATTTTATAATATGATTGTATTTGATCTTGAATGTCTGAACGGTCATATCTTCGAGGGTTGGTTCGAAGACAAGGAAGACCTGGGAAGACAGCAGGAAAAGGGGATATTGACCTGCCCGGTTTGCGAAACCACTGATGTTGTTCAAAAACTTCATGCCATATCCATTCGAAGATCATCATCCCCTTCCTCTTCCCAGAAGGCTATGCAGGCAAGCCAGGAAGCCATGACGGAATTTGTAGAGAAAATAGCGGATTATGTGGAAAAAAATTTTGAAAATGTGGGGACCGATTTTACAAAAGAGGCGTTGAAAATGCACTATGGAGCTGAAGAATACCGGAGCATCAGGGGCACTACAACGGCAGAAGAGGATAAGGTCCTCCAAAAAGAAGGCGTCCCGGTGTTCAAGGTGCCCCTTGTTAAAAAACCGGGTGATGATATGAATTAAAAAAAATATGATGAAAAAACAAACTCATGACCGCCAGCCCATTTCTTTCATAGAATAAACAAGGAGAAAGCCGATGAAAAAAATTAAAAAACGATGTCTGATATGTCCTGTCCTGATTTTTGTGCTGTTTTTTTCAAGCCTTGCCCTGTGCCCGGCCCAGGAAAAAAACATGAAAGGTTGGGGAATTAATGACCCGTACAATCGTTTGTATGATGTTCAGGAAATTGACACAATCAAGGCAGTTGTCCGTGAAATAAAGGAAATAACACCCCTCCCCGGAATGGCGCCGGGACTTGGGATGGAGATTGAAGATAAGGGCGGGGAACGTTATCTGGTCCATATCTGCCCCCTGGCCTATAAAGATACGGCATCCATCGGACTTAAAAAAGGGGATAAAATTAATCTAAGAGGCTGTCCGGTTGAAATTGACGGAAAGGAAGTGATCATGGCAGCCAAGATCAAAAAAGACGAAAAAGTCATCAAAGTCAGGTTGACCAGCGATGGAAAACCGTTTTGGACAATGTCTCCGGAAGAGCTTAAAAAAGAGTCGGCAGAAAACTAGGCTTACCCATTAAAACCCTTTTTCAGCCGGTATGACGGTAATATGAACCCAGCGGTTCCGGGGGCCGTCAAATTCGCAGAAATAAATTCCCTGCCAGGTTCCGAGTACAAGAGATCCGTTTTCCAGCGGTATGGTTTCCGAGGGTCCGAAGAGGCTGACCTTGATATGGGCTGCAGAATTTCCTTCCATATGTTTGAAATGATCATTCCAGGGGATCACCTTGTTGATGGTGTTTAAGATATCGGTGCCAACTTCCGGATCTGCATTTTCATTGATGGTGACGGCAGCCGTGGTATGCATGGAAAAAACATGGACAAGGCCATTCTGAATCCCGGATTCCCGGACCGCAGCCTGAACTTTTGATGTAATGTCGATCATCTCAGTCTGATCTTTTGTTTTAACGCTGATCTGCATGGCCTGCCTCCTGTGTTTTAAAGGCCGGGTGCCCGGCAAATGCCAAAAAACACCCGGCTGAATCTTTTTTAAATTCTTATTTCTTCAACATCTCAAGAGCGTTTTTGACAATATTTTCCGAAGAGAATCCATATTCCTTTAATACTTTTCCGCCCGGTGCAGAGGCTCCGAACCGGTTGATACCCATGACCCGGCCCTTTTCACCCACATATTTTTCCCAGCCCATGGAAATACCGGCTTCAACCGCCATCCTTGCTTTCACATGGGAGGGCAGAATTCTTTCCCGGTAGGGTGCCGGTGCTTTTTCAAACAGTTCCCAGGAGGGCATGGAAACCACAGCGGTTTTGATGTGGTGATCTTTTTCTAATACCTTGGCCGCATCCACACAGATATGAACTTCAGAGCCTGTGGCAATGAGGATCAGATCCGGGTCCGAAACCATTTTTACGGTATAGGCCCCATGATTGAATTCGCCGTCTCGTTTTGACACATCCAGGGTCGGCAGGTTCTGGCGGCTCAGGATCAGTGCCGTGGGGGAATCCAGGGTCATGAGGGCTTTTTTCCAGGCCAGGGCGGTTTCATTGGCATCGGCCGGTCTGACAACTGTCAGGTTCGGAATGGCCCTTAAAGCGGCCAGATGTTCCACAGGCTGATGGGTGGGGCCGTCTTCACCCACGGCAACACTGTCATGGGTGAACACATAAATCAGCGGCAGTTTCATCAGGGAGGCCATCCGGATGGCCGGGCGCATATAATCGGCAAATACTAGGAATGTCCCGCCAAAGGGCCGGACCCCTGAATGAAGGTACATGCCGGACAGGATTGCGCCCATGGCATGCTCGCGGACTCCGAACCTTATGTTGCGGCCTTCCCATGCCCCTTTCTGAAAATCCGTTGCATTTTTGATATAGGTGTTGTTGGACGGGGCAAGATCGGCTGATCCGCCCATGAGGGTTGGCAAATGGTCTGCTATGGCATTCAGCACCTTGCCTGAAGCGGACCGTGTGGCCACAGGCCCGTCTTCGGGTTTAAATACAGGAATTTTTGAATCCCATCCTTTGGTGAGAAACCCGCTGACCGCATCCACAAATTGTCCGGCATATTCGGGATAACGGGTCTTATAGGCATCAAAAATTTCCTGCCAGGCCTGTTCCAGTTTTTCTCCCAGGGCCAGGGCTTTCCGGCAGTTTTCAAGCACGTCATCCGGCACATAAAAATCCTTGTCTTCGGGCACGCCATAGAATTTTTTGGTCAGTTTTATTTCTTCCGCACCCAGAGGGGATCCATGGGCATCGGAACTGTCCTGTTTATGGGGGCTGCCATAGGCAATATGGGTTTTGATCTGAATCAGGCTGGGACGTTTCACCTCGTCTTGTCCTGCCTTGATGGCTTTTTTTATCTCATTCATATCATTGCCGTCCTGAACCGTCACCACATGCCAGTTCTGGCTTTCAAATTTGGCACGCACATTTTCCGTAAATGCAATATCGGTCTTTCCTTCAATGGTGATACCGTTATCATCATAAAGGAGGATAAGCTTTCCAAGGCCGAGATGCCCGGCAAGGGAAACGGATTCCAGGGCCACCCCTTCCATGAGATCGCCGTCGCCGCACATGACAAAGGTGTAATGATAGATGAGGGAGTTGCCTTCCTTGTTAAACCGGGCAGCCAGATGACGTTCGGCCATGGCCATGCCCACGGCATTGGCAATGCCCTGGCCCAAGGGGCCGGTGGTGGTTTCAACGCCCGGGGTTTCCCCATATTCCGGATGCCCCGGGGTCCTGGACCCCCATTGTCTGAAATTTTTCAAATCATCCAGATCAAGACCGTACCCGAACAGGTAAAGCAGGCTGTAAAGCAGGGCCGACCCATGGCCGCCGGAAAGAACAAACCGGTCCCGGTCCATCCATGCCGGATTCCTAGGGTTGTGTTTTAAAAAATATTTAAAAAGCGTGTATGCTGCGGGTGCCAGACCCATGGGCGCTCCCGGATGACCTGAATTTGCTTTTTGAACCGCATCCATGCAAAGGGTTCGAATGGTGGTTACGGTTAATTGATCCGGATTCATTTCAGCGTTTGCCATTGGTTATTCTCCTGTTATGATAAATTGGGATTACAGGGCTCTCAAAAATTCCGGCCGCAAGGCCACCTTTCCTTTGAGCGCCTGTGATATGAGTTCAAGTGTTTTTTCTTTTTCATCGGGCAGTTTTGCCCGGATGGGAAGATAATTGGATGCATGGTTGGCATGGAAATACCCGTTGGACAGATGGGTGGAGGCGATTATGAGACCCAGCTCTTCCAGCATTTCTTCAGGCTCGATAAGGATAAATTCCCCTTTCCCGTACTGGTCGCAAAGCTCTGTTCCCGGCACCAGCATGAGGCTTAACGCACCCACATAATCCGGGTCAATGGCAGACAGGACCCTGCCGGTTTCCCGGGCATGGACGGCAGATCTTTCCCTCTGGCCAAGCCCGATGAGAACGGTTATGGAAAGTTTGATCCCGGCTTTTTTGATCCGTTTTCCCATGAAGATCATCTTTTTTGAATCCGCACCTTTCCGGATTTCTTTTAAAATTTGGTCATCCCCGGTTTCAAGACCCATATAGGCGATCTTTACGCCGAGATCGCAGAGTTCCTTTAATTCTTCGTCGGTTTTCATGCCGATGCCCTTGGTATTGGCGTAAAGCCCGACCCTTTCCACCCAGGGAATCCTTTCCTTGATCCGCCTGAGGATTTTGACCAGCCGTTTCTGGGGAATGATCATGACATCCCCGTCACAGAGAAACACCCGGTTCTGACGCCGGCAATATTGCCGGGCAAATTCAATGTCTTCAAATATGATATCATCAGTTTTGATATTAAACCGCTTGTCCCTGAACGAGCCGCAAAACGTACATTTATTATGGGAGCATCCCAGGGTGATCTGTAACAAAATACTGTCTGCCTCACTGGGCGGCCGTATCATCATACCTTCATAATGCATGAAAAATTTCCTTTAAAAAAATCAAAGCCTTTTCATAACAGGTATTGCTAAAAAATTCAATCTGTTGATTTTTTCACTGGATATTTGCCATAAGAAATTTTGCATAACCTGTTTTAAGGGTGAGTACTTTTTTCATAAGATTGCAAGACCCAAGGTTTTAACCGCAAGATTCGGGTGGTTTATTTTTATTGCCTGGTTTATTGTACTGCATACTGAAAATAAAATTGTACATCAACATCATGTTATTAAAAAAAGGAACAAAAAAAATATGAATAAGGTGATGGGGTTTAAAGAATGGGGTCTGATCGGTTTTCTGGCTCTGATCTGGGGGGCATCTTTTTTCTTTGTTAAAATAGCTGTGGCCACCATGACACCTTTGACTGTCGTGGCCTGCCGGGTGGGGCTGGCTGCTTTGCTGCTTATGGCATTTGCCCTGTCCACGGGCAGGCAACTGCCCCGGAATATCCGTACCTGGGGAGCCCTTTTTGTTCTCGGCGCGCTTAACAATGTCATTCCTTTTTCACTTATCACCTGGGGCCAGACCCATATTGATTCCGGTCTGGCGGCGATTCTGAATGCCACAACCCCGGTTTTCAGCGTTATCCTGGCCCATTTTCTAACCCGGGATGAGCCTTTGACCAAAAACCGGCTGGCAGGTGTTCTGCTGGGCTGGACCGGGGTTGCGGTTCTCATGGGAATTGATTCATTACACGGTATCGGCATGAAGACGGCAGGTCAGGCCGCAGTCCTGGGCGCTGCCTTTCTTTATTCCCTGGCCGCTATTTTCGGCCGGAGGTTCAGGGATATCGATCCTGTTGTCGTGGCCACGGGGATGCTGACAGGGTCTGCCACCATCATGATCCCC
>MGTJ01000067.1 GCA_001799395.1 Desulfobacterales bacterium RIFOXYA12_FULL_46_15
TCCGGAGGTTCCATTTATCAGGGAAAGACCTTCTTTGGCATTCAAATGCATGAGCTCAACACCGGCAGCAGCCATTGCTTCTTTTCCCGGCATGACCTTGCCTTTATAGACGGCTTTCCATTCACCAAAAGCAACACTTGCGATACAGCCAAGGGGACCTAAATCACCGCTGGTACCAAGGGATCCTTTTCTCGGGACAACCGGAAAAACGTGTTTATTGATCATATCCAGGTAAATTTTCAAGTTCTTTTCCTTGATTCCTGAAAAACCACGACAGAGAGAATTGGCTCTTGCAATCATGAATTTTCTAACCATTGAGTCCTCAAATGGTTTTCCAACCTGGGTGGTAATACTTCGAACAAGATTTTTCTGAAAATCATTATCTCTTTCCCTGGGCAAGAGATAGTCAACCAGACCGCCGCAGCTTGTATTGACACCATAAATACAGCGCTCTTCATTGGCCCATTTCTCAACCAGTGCTCTGCACTCGCAAATTTTGGGCCAGTTTTTATCCGCCACCTTGACTTTTATAGACAGATCATTCCCTGCCTTCATCAGTTCTTCAATGGTTAATGTGTATCCGTCCAGAGTCAGTGTTTTCCCTTTGATCGGCATGGTTTCCTCCTTATGTATTTAAGTTTTGTTAGTTACAACATTTAAAATAGACGATGTCGGATCAGATTTAACAAACAGATACAAAATGAACATATTCTATTTTTATCAAAACCTAACCAAATCCCCATTTCTTTGTCAAGTAATAATTTTAATTTTATAAGGAATTTGTTTAATTTACTATAACTATCGAAACCAAACTCCATAATTTCAATTTATTTTGTAAGCCCATATCTCATATTTGCCTTATTTTAATTTTGGATAAATCATCTTAAAACCGACGGATTCGAATAAAGCCTTGACAAATACGTCATGCCCTATTTTGACAATATCATTCTACAACCCCTGTTTTATCTTTTTGGCGCTACCTTGCTTTTTATCCTGGGCTGGCGGTTTACTGGACGGGGAAACGATCCATGTTCAAATGGCCGTTTCAGAGGATTTTGAAGGAATATGCGACATGATATATTCCGACAGGGCTGTGATGGTAAGGCTCGGGTTCACCCCGAGATTGGATGAGACAACCGACCCGTCCGCTACATAAAGACCCGGGTAATTGAACACTTCCCCCCTGGCCGAAACAACGCCGCGGGCAGGTGACTCCCCCATGCAGCATCCGCCGAGGATATGTGCGGTGGTGGACATGTTTAACACAACCTCGGGAAATGAACTTAACGGGATTCCGTTCATTTTTCCGGCCAGGCGTTTTGCAGTTTCATTGGCTACCGGGATATAACTTGGGGAGCGTTCATAGCCTTCCGGAATTTCCGAATTGACGGATTTGGCCCCAAATCGCCACCATCTTTTTTTATAGTTCAGCCTGAGATGGTTCTTATCGGTCTGCATGACGAGCAGCACAGATACGGAAGATGCTTTATCAAGCGGCCACAGCAATCGAGAAAATGTAAGGGGGTGCTTTATTATATTCCCGATAAATCTGAACACCCGCGGAATCTTTCCCCCTCCCCCGGACATGATGGTGAGAAGATTCAAGAGAACATCAGACCCTTTGTTGTATCGAACGATTTCAATATGGGTGGTGTCGTCGGGATAGATTCCCGAGGTAATAGCAATCTGATCGTTCCAGTTGGTTTCTTTGTCATTGGATTTCACCCCGATCAGGGCTTCGGAATTGGTTCTGACAAAATTGCCCAACTCATCGGAAATGCGGGGCAGCAGCCCCTTGTCCCTGCATTTTTCCAGAAGATTGACCGTACCCAGAACCCCGCCGGAAAAAACAACGCCTTTGGCTGTGTACTGTTTTTTCTTTTTAAAAAGCCCTGTGGTATTTTTTGTGATCACTTCATACCCGCCAAAAACGGGCCTGACCCCTGTTACGCAGGTCTCCGGGATAATCTTTGCGCCAAGATTCCGTGCAAGATAAAGATAATTTTTATCCAGGGTATTTTTTGCGCCCTTAGGGCACCCGATCATACAGGCGCCGCAAAAGGTGCAGCCGGTCCTGTCCGGGCCTTTTCCGTTAAAATATGGGTCTTTTACCGTTTTATCCGGCTCACCGAAAAATATCCCCACATCATTTTTATGAAAGGTATCTTTCCCGGTCATTTCAAGACCGACTTCCTTTAAAAGGAGATCAGCCCTGCCCACATGGGGGCTGACATTTGCCCCCAGCATTTTTTTTGCAGTTTCATAATGGGGCGTTAAAGTCTCTTTGACGTTTTTTATACACCAGTCAGGACTTTCAAAAACCTTATCCGGCGGCACCAGGAGCTGATTGGCATACACCAGGCTTCCGCCGCCAACCCCTCCGCCGTGCAGAATCATGACGTGCCGGAACAGGGTCAGCATCTGGTACCCGTAGCAGCCAATGGCCGGCAGCCAGAGATATTTACGGATATTCCAGTTTGTTTTCGGAAAATCAGGGGTCTTCCATTCTTTTCCCTTTTCAAGAACCCCTACGCGATATCCTTTTTCAGCAAGTCTTAGTGCGGAAACACTCCCGCCAAAGCCGGAGCCGATCACGATATAATCAAATTCCTGATGCCCTGATGCTTTCATGATACCCCCCCTGTAATCGTTATTGCCTCTATTTTTCTTTTCCGGAAAGATAGTCTGCCAACAGGATTCTAAGTTTTTTAAGACCGCCGGAATAAAAATGGTTGCAATTTTCAATAATATCAAAGCGGGGTGATATCCCCCACCTTTTTATATGCTTCTCAATCAGTCCGGGCGGAGCGATCTCGTCATTCCTGCCGGTCACCACCAGACCCGTGGAAGGCATTTGCTCAATATCGTCAAAGCTCATGAATGCCATAGGAGGGGACACCATGATATGATCTTCTATCATGCATCCTTTTGAAACCACGGCAGCATTCATCCTTGACCCAAAAGAATATCCTGCAAGGCTGATGTTCTGAAAGCCTTTATCTGCAAGAAAGGATATTGCAGCCCGTACATCCTCCTGTTCACCATATCCGTTGTCAAAGGAACCTGTGCTGCTGCCCATCCCCCTGAAATTAAATCTTAACGTTGTGAATCCTTTTTCAAAAAAAGCCCTGGCAACCGTCATGACTACCGGATTATCCATATCCCCGCCATGGAGCGGGTGAGGGTGAGAGATAATCACCGCCTTTTGTGAAGAATTATGATCCAGCATGCCCTCAAGCCTGATTGTTTGACACTCAATAGTGATCTGTGATTCCATCTGATCCCTCCGGTTTTTATGGGATTATCTTTTCATTCCTGCCATATCTTTGTTCTTTTCACTGGATCATTTTTCTCAAGGCCCTGATAAAATCTGAAGGAATGGCATAGGTTATTCCGGTAGGCTCGGAAAGCGCATGTTCTTTTTTGCCTCTTACAAATACCATATTGATAACCCCGACAACCTCACCTGAGCTTTTGAGGATGACCGGGCTTCCGCTGTTCCCGGGGAAGGCGGCAGCATCAATCTGAAAAATATCATAGGGGTCGCCAAGATGCCGGATCAGCCCGCCATTAATTATTCTTGCGCTGGGACTGGGTTTGACCAGGGGTGCAATGCTTGAGATTATTCCTCCATGAGTTGTCGGGTTCAATCCGAGGACAAATCCGATGGGATACCCCATAAAAATAACCCCATACCCTTCTTTTACAGAAGATGAATCCCCGATTTTCAGTGATGGCAACGGGTCTGATTCATGCTCAAGAACAGCAAGATCATGGAATTCATCCACGGCTGCAACCCCGGCTTTTATCCCGGTATCGGGAAATCTTTCATGAAATATCCTAAGATAAGCGGTTTTCTGTTTTTCAATGATAGGCAGGACAACATGATAATTGGTCACTATTTTTTTTCCGCCATCAATGACAAATCCGGTTCCAAGATAAACCGCCTTTGGAACATCATTGAAATAATAGGTACCGACAGCCACAATGGAGGGTTTGATTTTTTTTATCAGGCCAGAAAGACGCTGATCTTCATCCTGACCGGTTTGATCTGCCTTTGGCAAAGGACAAAACAGGAAAAAAAAGAGAAGCACAAAAACAAAAATTTCTGTGCTTCTCTTCATGATTTATTTTTTTGAATTTTTCAGGGATGCTTTAATAAACTCCCTGAACAGAGGGTGGGGGTTGCTGGGTTTGGACTTGAATTCAGGATGGAACTGGCAACCCAGATACCAGGGATGGTCTTTGAGTTCCACGATTTCCACCAGCTCATGGTCCGGAGATGTTCCGCTGATCACAAGGCCTGCAGCCACAAGCTTATCCTTATAGATATTATTAAATTCAAAGCGATGGCGGTGACGTTCCGAAATTTCTTCCTGCTTATAGGCTGCCATGGCAAGGGTATCTGAAACAAGTTTACAGGGATATGCTCCAAGACGCATAGTCCCACCTTTGTCAGAAGTTTCGTCCCGTTTTTCAATCCTTTTGGTGTGTTCGTCATACCATTCTTTCATCAGATAGATGACAGGATAAGGGGTATAGGGATCAAATTCTTCACCATTGGCTTCTTCAAGATTCAAAAGGTTTCTGGCAATCTCGATGACGGCCATGTGCATGCCGAGACAAATTCCGAAATAGGGGACTTTGTTTTCTCTTGCAAATTTTGCAGCAAGGATTTTGCCTTCTATGCCCCTTGAACCGAATCCGCCCGGAACCAGGATTCCGTCAGCTTTGGAAAGAGTTTCAACAATGTTCTCTTCCGTCAGGTTGGTTGAATCCACATACTGGAGATGAACCCTGGCATCATTAGAGATTCCGCCATGGGTAAGGGCTTCATTCAGGCTTTTATAGCTCTCGGTAAGATCGACATATTTCCCGACAATGGCAATATTAACGGAAAATCTCGGATTTTTGATTCTTTCGACCATTTCCTGCCAGGCATCAAGCCTGGGTGCCCTTGCCCAGATATTCAATTTCTTAAGAATTTTATCGCCAAGCCCTTCTTTGTTGTAAACCAGCGGAACCTCATAAATGCAATCCACATCTTTTGCCGTAAAAACAGCGTCCGGGTCTACATTGCAGAAAAGGGCTATTTTGGATTTGATTTCCTGAGACAGATAGCTTTCCGTCCGGCAGAGCAGGATATCCGGCTGTATCCCTATGCTGCGCAGTTCTTTGACGCTGTGCTGGGTGGGTTTTGTTTTGACTTCACAAGCGGTCTTGATATAAGGAACAAGGGTCAAATGGATATAAATCACATTGGACGCACCTGCATCTGCCTTGAACTGGCGAATGGCTTCCAGGAAAGGTAAGGATTCAATATCACCAATGGTTCCGCCGATTTCAACAATCACCACATCGGCCAGGTCAGACACAAGACAGATGCTCTGTTTGATCTCATCCGTTATATGGGGAATAACCTGGACGGTTCCACCCAGGTATTCACCCTTACGTTCTTTGGTGATGACCTGATAATAAATTTTCCCTGTGGTGAAATTGTTGTTCTTACCGAGTTTGGCATTGGTGAACCGTTCATAATGACCCAGATCAAGATCGGTTTCGGCCCCGTCATCGGTTACAAATACTTCACCGTGCTGAAACGGATTCATTGTTCCCGGGTCAACATTGATATAGGGATCAAGTTTCTGAATGGTTACCGACAATCCCCGGCTCTCAAGAAGCATGCCGATGGCTGCGGAAGCCAGCCCCTTGCCTAAAGATGACAGAACACCTCCGGTAACAAATATATACTTTGTATTCTGAGCCATTGTTCCTCGCATATTTATTTATTATTCATTGCCTGTCGATCAAACAAAGAGATCTTTTGGGAAAGAAGCGCTGTCTCCGAGCCTTTCTTCAATCCTGATGAGCTGGTTATATTTGGCGATCCGGTCACTTCTGGACATGGAGCCGGTTTTAATCTGGCCAGCATTAATGCCAACGGCAAGATCGGCAATAAAAGAATCCTCTGTTTCCCCGGATCTGTGGGAAACAACGGTAGTATACCCTGATTCCTTGGCCATCTGGATCGTATCCAGGGTTTCGGTGACCGTACCGATCTGGTTTAATTTGATAAGGATGGAATTACCAATTCCCTTTTCAATCCCTCTCCTGAAGATATCAGGATTGGTTACAAAGATATCATCCCCGACAATCTGTATGGAATTGCCAAGCCTTTCGGTCATGATTGCCCATGAATCCCAATCCCCTTCTGCAAGGCCGTCCTCGATTGAATAGAGAGGATATTTATCGATCAGTCTTTCATAATAATCGATCAGTTCAGAGGCTGAAAGGCTTCTGCCTTCCGATTGGAAGATATATTTTCCATCCTTATAGAACTCTGAAGCAGCAGCATCAAGAGCAATGCCGATATCCTTGCCCGGCCTGTATCCTGCTGCCTCAATGGCATTCAGGATATATTCAAGGGCTTCTTCATTGGATTTCAGGTTTGGGGCAAATCCGCCTTCATCTCCCACGGCCGTGCTGAGTCCCTCACCTTTTAAAATCCTGGCAAGATGGTGAAAGGTTTCCGCACCCATGCGGATGGCTTCTGCAATGGATTCTGCACCAAAGGGAAGGATCATGAATTCCTGTATATCCAGATTATTAGCAGCATGGGCGCCGCCGTTGATGACATTCATCATGGGCACCGGCAAGACCCTTGCATTGATCCCGCCCAGATGCCTGTATAAAGGGATTTCACAGGCTTCAGCCGCAGCCCTGGCCGCTGCCATGGACACACCCAGAATGGCATTGGCACCGAGCCTGGATTTATTTTCCGTACCATCTATATCGATCATGGTACGGTCAAGGCCTGCCTGGTCCATTGCATCATAGCCGATGATTTCCGGTGCAATCACTTCATTGACATTGGCAACGGCATTTAACACCCCTTTTCCGAGGTATCTGTTTTCTGATTTGTCACGGAGCTCCAAAGCCTCCCGTGTTCCTGTAGAAGCTCCGGAAGGTACCGCAGCCCTGCCCTTTGCACCACAGGCAAGAACCACGTCGACTTCAATGGTTGGGTTACCACGTGAATCCAATATTTCCCTGGCTTTGACATCAATTAATTCCGTCATTTTCACCCCCCTTTCCTGATTGTACAGTAACGTTAAAAAACATAGTTTTGACGTTCCATTAATAGCAATATCCGACCCTACATTCAAGGACTATTTAAGAATAATCACGGACAATCTAAACACCTGCAACATATATCCTTGACAAGGCTGTGCGAATTTATTAATTAAACCTTCAAAATACTAAAACATAAGGATCAAGGAGAGAAATGTTGAAATCAAAACTTGCTATCATCTTACTATTTTTTTGGATCTTTGCAGGTTGCCAGCAATCATTTCATGCCACGACTTCCGATCAGTCCGTCAAATCCGATTCATCCACCCATGGATTTTCCGCTGTACACAGCAACCATGAACCTCTCGGGATAGGTTCAAAAGAATTTAATAATAACAATTCTTCAACCGACTCCGATATTGACAATCCTGAAAAAACAGAAACATCGGATTCTAAAGATCCTTTAGATCAAGAAAGTGAGGGCTCAGACCTTTTTGCTCAGCAAAAAATTGATGAAGCCTTGGAACTTTGCAATTCCGCCCAGGAAATGTGGGAAGAAGGCAAGATTGACGATGCATTGAGCGATCTTGATACAGCCTATGCCTCCATCATGGAAATAGACACGGAAACCTACCCTGATTTCTATCAGCAGAAAGAAGATGTCCGGTTTTTGATTTCCAAACGAGTCCTTGAAATCTATGCCTCCCGTCAAACCGTTGCAAACGGCCCGTATAATGAAATTCCACACACGATGAACAGTTTTGTACAGGATGAGATCAACTGCCTGACCGGACCGGAACGAAACTTCTTTATCCAGGCTCTTGAACGGTCTTACAGGTACAGGCCCTATATTATTTCCGAATTAAAAAAAGCAGGCCTGCCTGAAGAAATTTCCTGGCTCCCTCTCATCGAAAGCGGATTTAAGCTGAGAGCCCTTTCCACTGCGCGGGCACTTGGATTATGGCAATTTATTCCTTCTACCGGTTATAAATACGGACTAAACCGTAATCATTATATTGATGAGCGCATGGACCCGGAAAAAGCAACACTTGCTGCCATCGGTTATTTAAAAGAACTCCATGGCCTGTTCGGTGACTGGACTACTGCCCTTGCCGCCTATAATTGCGGTGAAGGCAGGGTTATCAGCATCATTCGGCAGCAGAAGATCAACTATCTTGACAATTTCTGGGATCTTTATCAAAAACTTCCCCGGGAAACGGCAAGATACGTACCGAGATTTCTGGCAACCCTTTATATTATCAATAACCTTGAGAAATATAATATTACTCTGGGTCAGCTACCTGAGCCTGTTCCTTTCCGAACCTGTGAAATCACAAACCAGGTCCGGCTCAGTGACATCGCGGATGAAATCGGGGTTGATGTGACCGTATTACAGGATCTTAACCCGGAACTTCGATATGCAATGTTGCCGGACGAATCCTATGCATTAAAGGTGCCGGAAGATAAAGCCGATCTGTTCATGTCAAAAATTGATTCCATAAAATCGACCTATTCTCTTCCAGCCCCATCATCCTCTTATGTAATGCATCGGGTACGTAAACAGGAAACACTATTCAGTATTGCTGAAAAATATAAAACAACCCCTGAAGCCATAATGGCTGCCAATAATTTAGGGAAAGTGCAGAAGCTTAGTGCTGGAAAAAAATTGAAGATCCCTTCAGGCTCCGAAGACAAGGAGGTTCCTGTTAAAACAGCAGCCCGATCCGTAAAACCTGAACATATGAAAAATATTCAGAAATATACGGTTCAACGCGGGGATAACCTATGGGTGATTGCTGAAAAATTCAATACCACGACAAAAAACATCATTGCTGCAAATAAATTAACCGGAACCGACTTAACCGTAGGCCAGAATCTGGCTATCCCATCCGGAAAACTAATTTCAAAGCCCAAACCCAAAGAAGCAGTGGCCCAATATAAAGTTAAAAATGGTGACAGCCCAGTTTCCATTGCAAAAAAACATAAAATATCCGTAGATAAACTTCTTGCCTTGAATCATTTGAGTAAAAAAAGTAAAATTTTTCCCGGGCAGAATTTAATTGTCGAATAGTTTTTGCCCCCGTAGCTCAGTGGATAGAGCATAGGATTCCTAATCCTTGTGCGCAAGTTCGATTCTTGCCGGGGGCACCATGACCATGCATAACAATTCAGAAAATATCCATTTTAAGCCCGAACTTCTGGCACCGGCCGGTAATTTTGAAAAACTCGAGATTGCCGTTCATTATGGGGCTGATGCCGTCTATTTGGCCGGCGATGATTTCAGCCTGAGAAATTTTTCAGGCAATTTTTCAGAGCCAGAGCTTTTCAAGGCGATTGCGCTTGCCCGCCGGCATAAGGTAAAAGTTTATCTTGCCTGTAATATCTATTCACGCAATCACGAACAGGAAAAGATAAAATCCTTTTTGTCCCGGATAGGAGAGATCGGACCGGATGCCATTATTATCTCTGATCCAGGAATCATCCTTCTGGCCGGCGAAATCATACCCCACATTCCTATCCACCTCAGTACCCAGGCCAACACCACCAATATAAATGCGTTAAGATTCTGGCATCGCCTCGGCCTTCAACGGGTAAACCTGGCAAGGGAATTATCCTTAAACGAAATCAGAGAAATAACTAAAGAATCACCCATGGAAACAGAAACGTTTATTCATGGCGCCATGTGCATCTCATATTCCGGACGATGCCTTTTGAGCAGTTTTTTAAGCGGCCGGGATAGTAACAGGGGGCTTTGCAGCCACCCCTGCAGGTGGAAATATGCCGTTGTGGAAGAACTTAGACCGGATCAATACCATCCGGTTTTTGAAGATACCAGGGGAACCTATATCTTCAATTCAAAGGATTTGTGCATGATTGAGCATATCCCTGACCTTATCCATGCGGGTATCACCTCCCTCAAAATTGAAGGCCGGATGAAGGGAATAAACTATCTTGCATCGGTCGTTAAAACATATAGAAATGCCATTGACAGTTATATTGACTCGCCTGAAACCTATAAAACAGATCCAAAATGGCTTGATGAACTTTTTCAGGTGTTTCACAGGGAATACTGTACAGGATTCTTCTTTGATAAACCCGATGAACGGCTTCAAAACTACAGCAACCGTCATAAAGGAGAAATCCATAGTTTTATCGGAAAGATTGTCGGTATTGTCCCTGATCAAAAATATCTTGTTGAAATACGAAACAAGCTCAGTCTTGAAGATACTATTGAAATCCTCTCTCCCAACAATAATCCAAAACCTGCAAAACCACTAGAACTTTATGATATGCAGAACAATCTTATTAATATTGCAAATCCAAACACAACAGTTCTGGTTAAGCTTGAAACATCCTGTCAGATCAATGATATAGTGCGAAAAATCTGAAAGATTACCTTTGTATTACACCATTCTTGGTTTGACTTTTTAATATATCTTTTGTAAATTGCTACAATAAGAGATATTGGGATCATTTATTACCATTTCGGTGTGACAACCCTTTCAGGAGATTTGATATGTTTGAAGATGATGAAACCCTACAAATGTATATCGAAGAATCACTTGATCATTTAGGAGATATTGAAAGTGATCTTTTGACCATAGAGGAAGCGGGTGAAAACATAGACCTGGATCTGGTAAATAATGTTTTCAGGGCAGCTCATTCGGTTAAAGGCGGGGCAGGTTTCATGGGGTTGACAACCATAAAAGACCTTGCCCACCACCTGGAAAATGTCTTAGGCCTCATCCGGAACAGGGAATTGATCCCTGATTCAACACGGATCAGTGTCCTATTAAAAGGCTTTGATCAACTTGAAAATCTGTTGAAAAATATTGAAACCAGTAATGATGTTGATGTCTCACACCATATCAGTGCTCTGGAAAATATTACAAAAGCAACAATGCCTGAAGAAAAAAAAGAAATGGTTACCAAGATTGTAGATATTGTTCTTCAGGACGGCAGGATTTTTCCACAGGTATCACTTTTTGAAATCGAACAATATAAGTCTGAAGGGAAAAATCTTTTTCTTGTTGAATATGACTTGATCCATGATATCCAGAGAAAAGATAAAAATCCCATTGAAGTTTTAAACAGTTTGCAAAAAACAGGCACTATTATCGACTCCAGGATCGATTTCGATTCAGTGGGGACGCTTACTGAGAATGATTGTCCCAGCAGGATACCGTTTCAGGTTCTTTTCGCATCCATTATTGAATATGACATGACAGAAACCTTGTTTGATATCAAAAGACAATATATCCATGCCATTTCAGATGATATGATTGTCACGGCCAGGGCTAAAAATACTGACGGTGAACCAGCCGTCATGAAGCCCATGAAAGTTCAGAAGACGGCCGCAGCCTCCGTTGAAACCCAGAAACCGGCAAAAAAGACAATACTTGAAAAGCCTAAACCAAAACAAATTGCAACACCTGCCTTGAAGCCTGTGGTGAAAGATGTTAAAAAAATCGAAGAGGACGAGGAAGACAACTCGTCAATCATAGAAAAAGATAGCAATATCACTGCAAAGCCCCAATCCTCATTAAGAGTTAATGTCGGCCTTCTCGACACCCTGATGAATCTTGCAGGTGAACTTGTTTTAAGCCGTAATCAATTGCTTCAGGGCATCAATTCCTCCAATCATAAAGCAACCGAATTATCAAGCCAGAGAATCGACATGATTACCTCTGAACTCCAGGAAGCGATTATGAGGACAAGAATGCAGCCCATTGCGAATATCCTGAATAAATTCACACGGGTTGTCAGGGACCTGTCCCATCAGCTAGGAAAATCCATAGACCTGATAATCGAAGGAAAAGACGTTGAGCTGGATAAAACCATTTTGGAATCCATTAACGACCCCTTGACCCATCTTATCCGGAACTCCGTAGATCACGGCATAGAAACCCCCATGGAAAGAGAACAGATGGGGAAACAGCCAACCGGAAAAATCGTGTTAAAAGCCTTCCACGAAGCCGGACAGGTTAATATTGTCATCTCTGATGATGGAAAAGGACTTCATCCGAATAAAATAGCCGATGTTGCAATTGAAAAAAATCTAATCTCTGAACAGCAGGCTTATGAAATGTCTGACAAACAGAAGATGGAACTGATTTTTCTGCCTGGTTTTTCAACAGCCAAGGAGGTCACCGATGTATCCGGCCGGGGGGTCGGCATGGATGTGGTTGTTACGAACATAAGTAATCTTGGTGGTATTATCGAACTCGATTCCGTACCCGGGCAAGGAACTGATATCCAGGTCAAACTGCCCTTAACCCTTGCCATTATTCCAAGCCAGATCACGTCCGTCGGCAATGAAAGATACGCCGTTCCCCAGGTGAATTTAAACGAACTGCTCAGGATTCCGGCAGCCCAGGTCAAGGAAAAAATTGAAAAAGTCGGAGATGCTGCGGTTGTAAGGCTCAGAGGAGAACTCCTGCCATTGCTTAACCTAGCTGACATGCTCGGTATTAAAAAAACCTATAATGATCCTGTGGTCACAGAAGAATTACCCGAGAGAAGGCAGAATATTGCGGACAGAAGATCCAAACAACATATCATCACCGAAGACGGGGTTATCATAGATACCCAGGCCAATGATGCCGAATTTCCGCAAAGGACTAAAGAAGACAGGCGCTATCACGCTGCAAGCGCCATTAATATTGCCGTTGTTTCAGCCGGTGCATTCAAATACGGTCTGATTGTAGACAAATTACACGATTCAGAAGAAATTGTAGTCAAACCTGTGGGACGGCACCTTAAAAAATGTACAGCCTATGCCGGTGCCACCATCATGGGTGACGGCAAGGTTGCGTTGATTCTCGACATTTCAAACATAGCCCAGATGGCTGATTTATCCGCTGCCTCTGAGGCCGGGCAGATGGCCAAGGCCGCAGAAGAAGCAGCAGCAGCGGCAGCAAAAGACAAAGCTGCCCTCCTAACATTTAAAAATTCAGATTCAGAATTTTTTGCCGCACCCCTAAATATTGTTGAACGGATTGAACGGATTGAGTCCTCAACCATAGAAAAGATCGGCAACAGCAAGGTAGTGCAGTACAGAGGCGGTGCCCTGCCGCTCTATGAATTATCCCAGGTGGCAGACTTCAAACCCCTCATGCCGAAAGACCAGCAGGAAGTCATTGTCTTCAAGATCAAAGACAGAGAGCTGGGTTTGATGGTGACCCCCCCCATTGATGCCCTGGAAGTAACCCTTGATATTGATGAAAGCACGCTCAAACAACCGGCTGTCAGTGGCTCAATGATCATCAACCAGCATACCACCCTTTTGGTGGATATTTTCGAAATGGTAAAAATCTTGAATCCAGGCTGGTTTAAAGAGGAAGCAAAGGCAGCTGCTGAAATGGCCGAGTCTGGTGAAAAGATAATTTTATTTGCCGAAGATTCGGCTTTCTTCAGGAATCAGGTTAAAACCTTTATGGTAGACGACGGATTTAAAGTTATTGAAGCTGAAGACGGGCTGATTGCCTGGGAACTTTTAAAAGAACGGGTGAATGAAATTGATATTGTGATAACCGA